>JBLFWR010000117.1:0-11118 GCA_047611725.1 Binatia bacterium
CTAATAAACTCGGGGAGGGGTACCGATTTTGTAAAAATCGGTACCCGTCCCCGATTTTGTTGCGGGGGGGGGGCTGTTCAACATGCCGCGCGGCATGTTGAACGGGCTCCGCAGTCATTGAGCTCTTGGGAGTTGATCCAGGTGTCGAATGTTCCCCAAGCCTGCGAGCGCTCTAGAAGACGCTGATACTCAACGTCGCCTCTATAGATGTCCATGTGTTCATCGAGTCTCTCCTCACGACGACGGGGAGTGTCTCTTCGACTACAGACTAAGTTGGTCCAAATTCTGCTGACGGGGAACACCTTCCTCCGCAGGGGCATAACCTATCCAATGCCGCGTCGTTGCTCGCGTTTTGGTCGGCCGAGTTTTCGCACCACACGGGCGCAGGAATGTGTACCCGTCCCCGATAGTTGGATCGCTTGGTCTCAAGGCGCGCCGTGGCGTAGCATCGCGTTTCCGTGCAGTTCATTAGCTCACTAATTCTGGCGACCCTGATTCTCGCGGCGTCGCCGGTGCGGGCCGCGTCGCCCCTGACCAGCGCCGATGAAGTTTGCCCTCCTGACGCAGATCCCTGCGAAGTAGCGACTGCCATACGCATCGCCGGAACTCTCGACTTCGGCGATCGCAAATTTCGTGTACTCAACGGCGGCCAGATTGAGGTTGAATTTCAAACCTTTGCCGAAATTCGGTGCGGCAGCTTTGAGGCCGACAGCGACGGCGTGCCCATCCGGCTGAACGTCTCTCGCGATAACACAGGTCCAGCGTTCACAGGGGGACGATTGCAAATCTCAGCCGTTGGCCAATGCAACGGACAACCGGAACGCGCCTGCCACCGAGACAGCGAGTGCAGTGCCGGTAGCTGCGTCAACAACGAATGCAGTGGGTTGAGCGGGTCAACTTGTATTACGAGCAACGACTGCCGCGCGCTGGACAGCCACTGTGTCGGCGATCCCGCGGGGATTCGCATACGCGGAGACATCAACGGCAACGGCGACGGTCGCGCGTCGCAAAGTGACGGAGGCCAGATCACCCTGACCTCCCTCGGTCCGGTCGCCTTGGATTCAAACCTGCACTTCAATGGTAAGAACGGCGGGGGAGGAGGAGACGTCAAGATCCGCTCAGGGGGATCTTTCACGGCCCACGGCCGTATCACGGCTAGGGGGCCTTCTGGGGAGGATGCTTTCGCCGGATCCATCAACGTCAGGGTTGCAGACGATGTGACGATCACTTCCGACGTCGATCTCCGTGCCGCCCAGGGCCAAGGTGAATTTGAGATCCTCGCGGGAGGATCAGTGTTCATCAGCGGCGACATCCTCGTTCCAGGTGCCGGCACTGGCGACGGCGGCGAGATATTGATCGAGGCAGGCGGGTCGATCGCGTTTGCGGGCGGAACCG
This sequence comes from Binatia bacterium, assembly GCA_047611725.1. Lineage (GTDB taxonomy): Bacteria > Desulfobacterota > Binatia > UBA1149 > CAITLU01 > JBLFWR01. Next base: position 1,396 of record JBLFWR010000117.1, read on the forward strand.
AAAGAAGGCCTCAGCTACTCAATGTAGACGGCGGAGCGCCCTCTCCACTGGACCCGGGGTACACCGGCTACGCTGGAGAGATTTCACTGACAGCAGGTGGTGACGTCTCCATTCCACCGCTTACGCGCCTGAACCTTCGAAGCGGAAAAGGCACGTTTAGCGATTCGGGATACTTCGAGGTGTACTGCGGCGGAGTTTTTCTAAATGCCGGGGTCGTAGACGTTCGGGCGCGCGGCAGTCAGGGCATACTCAACGGCCTTTTTGTCCGCGCAGCCGAGATCGTTCTTGCCGAGAATTCCCTCATGCGCGCGGCCGGTGGCGTCTCCGGCAGTTTTGTCGAGCTTCGCGCGACCGGCGACATTTCAATAGCAGGCATTCTCGACTTGTCATCCGAGTTCGGTGCGACTCCCGAGTACGCGTATTTGGAGTCGGGCGGCACACTTTCCGTAACCGGTGAAATTTTGCGAGGCGGCCAGGATCTAGTTCCGAACGACACCGGCATTGTCCTTCAAGCATGCGCCATCAGACTGGGTGAAGAGGCCAAGATTCAGAATCGCGGCGATCACGAGACAATCCTATTCCGAAGCGGATGCAGTATGGAGGCTGCCCTAGGCTCAACGGTTTTGGGTGCTAGCAACGGTAGCGTTCGCATCGTTCGCTCTCCGTTGGGGGCGGCTCCCGAGTTGTACGGTACCATTTCACCGGCGCCGGCTTTCGAGTTCGACTGTGAGCCAACCGTCTGCGCCTGCAGTGCAAGGGGAGGCCCTGAAGAGCCGCAAGAGCCGTGTGACGACGGCCTGTTCTGTAACGGTATGGAAACGTGCGCTCCCGAGACGGGATGCGAGGCTGGCACCGCGCCAGCCGACGATAGCATCGCTTGCACACACGACACTTGCGACGAAGTCACCGCCAGCGTGTTACATATCGCCGATCATTCGCTGTGTGACGACGGCCAACCCTGCACGGAGAATTTTTGTAGTTTGCTCGACGGCTGCAGGTCTGCGGTGACCTGCGCCAGCTCTAGTACGACGACGAGTACGTCGATCGTTTCCACGACGTCCACGACCACCACAACCACCACAATCGAAACGCCGTTGTGTGGAGATGCAGATGGTAACGGCCGCCTTAGCGCTTCAGACGCTCTAAGTTTGTTGCGTATCGCCGTGGGCCAGCCAGCGGTGATCGGCCCTTTGGAACCTTGCCCGCTCGAACGTTGCGATGTCGATGGAAGTGGAAGGGTTACTGCCTCGGATGCCCTGACGATTCTGAGGTATGTCGTCGGTGTCAGCGTAAGGCTGAACTGCCCCCTGGTCGGTGATGAGCGGAGCGGCGAAGAAAATTAGCCGCCCTTCCCCTTCAAGCCCCGTATTCACATGCCGCACGGAACGCTGCAGGGCCATGCGGCGTATGCTCGATCGGCATAAGAACAGGCTGCAGGGGCGATGACGCCGCCCCTGTTCCGGGCCACTGCCAACGAGCCAACCGCCTTTGAAAACCCGTGTTAGTCTTCAACGATGAACACGAACACTTCTCTCGCACACGTCACCGAGGAAAATCATCGAGCGGTGCTTCAGCGAGCCAAGCATAAGAGTTCGCGAGAGATCGAGGTTCTCGTGGCCGAGCTGGCTCCACGACCAGATGTCGCTTCTCGCGTACGTGCCCTACCACGCTCGACGCGAAGCAGCGCGTCGATGAAGGCGACGAGCACACGAGATGATTTCGGTAGCCAGGCCCAGCAGAACGGTACCCGAGAAGAGCCATTTCGCCAGGCGCCTGCAGGATTTGCTGCGCCACCAATTCCCGAACGCCGACCCCTCGTTGATCGTCAGTCGCGCGTTGGAGTTGCTGCTCGACGACACCCTAAAGAAGAAGGCGCGCACGAGGCGACAAACATTGCGCTACGTTGTCGCTCGCACAATCAGTACCAAGCCGATTTGGACTTCGGTGCGGCGTTTATGCGGGACAAGCGCCCGCTGAAAGTGCGACCGTTCCGGGTAGACCCGGGCACCACCTTGTGACAGGTCAACGGTCAAGATGCTGTTGAGCCAGTCAGAGCGCGCAACCTGCTACGGCGGCCAAGACGCCGAGTGGAACAACGCCATCCGCGACGCTTGCCCGTCCTTGCAAGTCGGCTGCGTACCGCCGCCCTGGGCCGGCAACCCACACATACAAAACGTACTGACCCTGGTTCGCGACCGTAGTGCCCCGCCAATGCTCTGGGACAGCGACGAGTTCATTCCGTTGGATGACGGCGGCCATGTCTCAATCCAATGGTCAGGACTGGCTGAGTCTGCGGGCACCCCGGTCATCGTCCTCATGCACACAATCTGCGGTAGCTCGGACGCGCTGCGACGCTTAGTCGCAGATCTTCGCGCAAGCCTGGGTTGGGTCGTGGCTGGCGTGAACCGGCGTGGGCACACTGGCCGTCCGCTCGGCGCTGCCCAGATCAACACCATGGGCTCCACTGCCGATCTGCGACGACAGATCGAGCGGATTCGCGTTCGACGGCCCGGTGCTCCGCTCTACGGCGTCGGGATATCGGCGGGCTCTGGACTGCTCGTTCGTTACCTCGGCGAAGAAGGCGAGGCGTCGGCTTTCGATGCCGCCGTGGCGGTCTGCCCGGCCTACGACGTGCCGGCAGCGTTCGGCAATGTCGATCCCCGCTACGACCGCTATCTAACGCGCCGACTCCTAGGGTTCTTTTTGGGAGCCAACCGGAGTGTGCTCGGTCGTGTTCCGGGATTTGAACGCTGCATGGCTTCGCGCACGATCCTCGAGTTCCACGAACGCCTCTATCCGTTGGCGGGCTACGAGAGCTTCGAAGCCTACATCGACGGGTCCAATCCCATGCGCGTAGCAACCAACGTCACGACGCCGACTCTGGTCATCAACGCCGCCGACGATCCCGTCTGCGTGCAAAAGAATTTAGACCAACACCTGGACGCGATGCAGGCCCTACCACGAATGATCCTGACGCTGACTCGCCACGGCAGTCATTGCGGATTCTTCGAAGGCCCAGGCGCGCGCAGTAGCTGGCTGACCACCGCGATCTCTGAGTTTTTGCCCAGCGCCGCGGTCAGGGCTTGAACGAGAACGGTGATGACAACGTGCATCGCTTCCGGGACGCCCGATCACATTCCGCGCGGAATGTGAAAAAGCGGTAGGTGTCAACATAGCGCCGGATTGGCGCTATCGAATAGATGCGAAGAGCGCGCGACCCGTGAAATCTTTGGATCCACCCCACGACCTGCCTGAGCCTTACGTCGTGTGGTTTCACTCGAAGGGTTTTCCCAAAGGGCACCTGGGCGAGCTGCTTGGTCTGCTCTACAGAGGTCAAGGTCAACGGACTCGAATCGCTGGTGCGCCCGCTGGTCCGGCAGCGGCGCGACTAGCCCCGTTCGGTGCCAACCCGCCGCCTCGCGCTGACTGGATTGCCAACGACCCATCCCTGCCAACCCGAATCGCAACGGAACCCGCAAGATCGGTCCTCACAATGGGAACTTCCCGGCGCTTGAGCCGCGCGACCACCGTCGCCGCAGGAAATCCAAAGCGATTCTTCCAACCAACCGACGCAATAGCAGCGCGCGGCGTAACCGCATCAAGAAACGCATCAGTCGATGAGGTTGCCGAGCCGTGATGCGGTAATTTCAGAACATCGGCACGCAGTAGTTCGGCCCACTTCGAATCAGCCAACAACTCGCGTTCGCGTGGCTCTTCGATATCACCCGGCAACAGAATCGCCCTGCCAGCAAAGTCCAAGCGCACAACGATCGAGTCGTTGTTGCCGCAGGTATTCGTCGAGCGATCACTGCCAAGCAAAGTCACCAGTGCCGAGCCCGACGCGAATTCGCGCTGAAGAGGCAACTGGCTGGCGCTGCGTACGGTGCCACCCTGCTCGCGAACCGCGGCGACGGCGCCCATCACTTCGCGGTGCGAACAAGATGCTGACGGCAGCCACAACTCACCCACCTTGAAGGCGCGGGCGAGTTCAGCCAGCCCACCGGCATGATCAGCGTCTTCGTGGGTTGCGATCAGAATGTCGATCGTCGCGACACCGACGCGTCGAAGAAAAGGCCCCACTGCCAGCGAACCGCGACCGGGGTAACCGGCATCTACGACCATGACCGCGCCGCCGGGCAGGCGAACGACCGTAGCGTCGCCCTGCCCTACTGAAAGAACGTCTACACGCAGAACGTCGGTCCGCGTTCGATCCCACAGGCCGTAGACCGCGAGCAGAACCACCATCGCGCCACAGCAAGTGGCCAAGCGGCGACCGCGGCGCTCGGGCCACAACCAGCCCAGAACGCTCAACTCCCAGAACGCGACAAGCCAGACTCCCGGAGCTACTACCGGCAGCACTGCGGCGGGGAGCCCGACGGCAAAATTCGCCACGGCCAACCAGCCGCGCACGCACCAGGCAGCACCGAGAAACAGCCAATCCCCGAGTCCATCGCGCAGGCTGTGGAGTGCCGCGGCGCCCAGTCCTAACAACGTCGCGCCGGTCACGGCCGGGGCCACGAGCACGTTTACGAGCGGGGCGTAGAGCGGAACCCGATGAAAGTCTTGGGCGACAAGTGGCAAGGTAACCACCTGACAAAGAACAGAAATCTCAACGACAGAGCGAAGGCGACCCGGCTTTAGTCGGTCGCGTGTCGCCCAAAGAACCAAACCCAATGTCGCGGCGTAGCTAAGACGGAAACCGGCTTCGCGCAGGACGCCCGGCATCCACAAAGCGGTAACGACTGCGGCGGCGGCCAACGAGGGCAGCACCATCGAACCACGCCCCCACCACACAAAGGCCAGCCCGAAACCGGCCATGATCACCGAACGCAGAACCGACGGTGTGGCACCCGCCAGCGCCGCGTAGGCCAGCATGGCCACCGCCGCCACAATCGCAGCCGGACGGCGGATATCGCGGGTGGCCTGCCAGCCCGGAACCAAACTGCACAGCCAGTACACCGCGGCGAAGACCGAGGCCGTGACTAGGCCCAGGTGGAGGCCCGAGATCGCCATCGCGTGGGCCGTGCCCGCATCGCGGATCAGATCGGCGTCGCTTCCGGCAATGCGCGACCGATCACCGGTAATCAACGCCGCAACCACCCCGCCCGGGCCTTCACCAATCTCATACGCGCGTGCGGCAATGCTTCGGCGCAGCCGTACGATCGGACCCGCACAATCGCCGAGATCCTCGATAGCATCGTCGTTCCACGCGAAGGCGGTCATCCAGGTCGAGCGCCGTGCGTTCCATGCCGCCCAATCGAACTCGCCTTTGTTGCCGAAGCTGCGAATCCGCCGCAACGAAGAGCGCACCGCGATGCAACGCCCCACCGGCCACTCGCCGCGCACGTACCGGATCGTGAGCGAGATGTCGCTTGAAATCGGTTGCCACTGCGGTTCGGGGGCATCGTTGGCAGAACTCGAGGCAGAGCTCGCGCTGTCCGCGTTAGCATTCGGAAGCGCCGTGGCCACCGCCGTGAGTCGAAGACGAAGGCCACCTCCTTTTTGCGACGAAACACTGGCGATCTCGCCGCGCAAGAGTACGGGCGATTCGCTGCGGTCACCGTCGTCCAACAGGCGCGACCGATCACTGTCGCCGCTGTGGTTCGCCGTGATCGCGGCAGCGATTGACAGACCGACCAACGCCACCACGGCGGCGCATACCAACGGTGTCAGACGTTCGCGGCGTACGAGTTGGCCAGCCAACCAAGCTGCAGCAATGCAACCGGGCAGAACGTCGGCCAAGCCCGGGTCGTCGGTTGTCCAGGGCAACTGGGCACACACAACGAGTGCCGCCAAAAGCAGTGCTGTCACGAGTTCGAATAGCGTGGGACTGAGCGCAGCGAAAGAGCGAAGGCCGCGCCGATAACACGACAGCCATAGCGGCCACCCGCACTATGCTCAGTGAGCGATATTCGTCAGCGCAAACGAAACGACAGCGGTCGCCGAGCTGAAAGCACTAATTGGGAGCACGGTGTTTTTTGTATCGCCCCGGTACCATGCGATGAAACACAGCATGGTACGTCCTCCACGTAATCGCCGGGATTCAAACCGGACGGGGCCGCTCCTCTTGCTCGCAACGACACTTCTGATGCTGTTGGCGAGCGAGGTCGCTTTGCGACTTCTTGCGGGTCAGTCGGTCGTTGAGTTGGAGTTGCAGTTGGGCTCGCCCAAAGCGGTGCTTCACGACATGACGCCGTTCGTCACACCCGAGCTGCTCGCAGCCGGCACCAACCCTTCGTGGATCAACGTAGAACCGCCGGCCCTGGAAGGCAGAGACACCATCGACCCTGAACTACTCGGTTGGCGCGATGCTAGTCGAAGCGCAAAATGGCGCGGGCTGGAGTCCAACTTGTACCGACAGTGGAACGCTGCGTGGTTGCGAACCGAAGGGTGCGGCTCGCGTTCCCCGGTTCGGGGCCTCCCCGTTCCGATCTACGAGTTTGATTCGCCAGACGGATCCACGATGCCCGCGTATCGTTATTTTCCACGCCGAACCGACCCCCTAGGCATGCGCACTAACGGTTTCGGCTGGAGAGGGCCTGAGATTCCGCTCAACAAGCCAGCCGCTACCGTTCGACTGGCGTTCGTCGGCGCATCGACGACTGTTGGCAGCAAGCATTGCCCGGCTTCGTACCCCGAATATGTCATCCATTGGTTAAACCTATGGGCGCGCGCCAACCACCCCGGATTACATTTCGACGGCCTCAATGCGGGGCGCGAGGGGCTCAACTCCGAGCATATCGCGGCAATCGTGCGCACCGAAGTTCTCCCCATGGAGCCCGATCTGGTCGTCTATTATGAGGGGGTGAATGATCTGGGCAATTGGTTGCGTCGGAACCTGCAGACCCCGAAGCCCCCGCAACTGCCTACACGTGAGGAATCAGCTTTCGACAAGGTCCTTGTCAAGTTTGGACGCTACTCAATGCTCGGCACTCGTTTACACGAAGCCATTGCTGACTATCGCACGCCAGAAGCCGAATTTTTCAGGCCACCCCACGCAATGCCATGGCAGGAAACGAGTCAGAAAACCGACCCCAACCCGTTTGATCCGAGTTTGCCGTTTTGGACTCCCAACATCATACGCAATTTAGACGCGCTACAATCACTGCTAGCGAGTCAAGATACTGAGTTCGCGATTGGGTCTTTCGTTTTTCTAACCGACGGAAAAATCACCCGCGATGGCCGCGACAACAATCGGTTTGAACTATTCTATCGCAACTTCCTTTGGCCCCTGACCTACGACGAGATCCGGCGTATCGCCGATTTTCAGAGCCGCGTGTTTCGCGCTTTTTCGCAGTCTCGCGACGTAGAATTCATCGATCTGGCCGCCGCCTATCCACACGCGCCAGAACTGTTTCTCGATGGCGTGCATTTCCACTGCAACGGAATTCGTCTGCAAGCCTGGATTGTAATGCAGAAGCTGCTGCCACTCATAGACCGGCATCTGGCGTCAGGCCATTGGCCCCGCACCGACGGCACACCGCTGGAAACGCATCCTGGAATATCGCCACCACGGCAGGTTGACCTTGAATGCCCGGACATTGAGCCAGTCGCGCCGCATTAGACCTACGGCTGAGAATCTTGGTTGGCTGGTTGGTTACGTCCGGGGCGCACGCCCCGGACGTCTCTTTAGCTCGCTACGTACTCGTCGATGGCCGCGCGCAGCATCCGGAAGATCCACGCGCGCTTTTCGTCGTCGGCTTCAAGCAACGTGATGCGAAACCCGTGATGCTCACTTTGAAAGCCGGTTAGGGGCACGACGACGATGCCGGTGGCACCCATCAGGTAGTAGACAAAGCGCTTGTCTGCGGCGACGCCCTCAACCAGCGACTCGATGCGCGCGCGAATGTCGGCGTCTTCGATTTTCAAAGTCTGCGCGTCGTTTAGGGTGCCGTCCTTGAACATGACGGTGAAGTAAAACGCCCCACCCGGCATGTTCGCGACCACGGTCTCGCAATCTTCGAAGGCATCGACGGCTTCGGCCGCGCGCGCGCCGAACATGAGTTCGCGACGACGCAGGTGGCCTGCATAGCGCGCGTCGCCGATCACCGGAGGGATCGACATCTGCGGCAAGGTGGTGCTGGAAACTTCCAAGCGTTTGGCGGCCAGCAAACTCGACGCGTAGCGGCCGAAGTTTTCGTCGCGGCCGCGGTTCAACACTTCGATCCAACCACAACGCGAACCGGGCCACGGGTACTCTTTCGAAATACCACGCAGTGCCAGAGTCGGAACCTCGCCCACCCACTGACTGGCGTGCAGGCGCGAGCCGTCGTAAACGATGTGCGCGTAAATCTCGTCGGTAATGATGAAGCAGTCGTGCTCGCGCGCGATGTCGGCGATTTCTTCGAGCAACGGGCGCGGGCAAACCGCACCCGTTGGATTGTCGGGCGTGAGCAACAAAATCCCGGCAATCGAATCGTTGTACTTCACCTTCATGCGAAGGTCGTCAACGTCGGGCATCCACGAGTTGTACGGATCCAGATCGTAGGTCAGGTGTTTGTATCCGGAACTGGCCGACTCGGCTGAACTGTGGGTCGAATAGGCCGGAGACGGACCGATCACGCGCGCCTCGCGACGAAGCTGACCGTAGACTTTCGAAACCGCGTCGCCCAGACCGTTGAAGAACAGGATGTCGGACGGTTCGATGTGAACGCCGCCGGGACGTTCGTTGACGTTCTCAGCCAAAAACTCACGAGTGGCCGGAACGCCTTCGGTATCGCAGTAGGCCCAGGACTGGGGATCGTCGGCCAGCTCGCGAACGATCTCGCGAATCCAATCGGGCGGAGCCTCGCCCTTCTGGACGGGGTCGCCGATGTTCTCCCAGGTCATGTCCAGGCCCATGCCCTCCAGGGCGCGCGCCACACCTACGATTTCACGAATTTCGTAGGTCAGATTGCCGGCGCCAGGATGTACGATGTCACGTCTCACGTTCTTTGCTCGCTCGTTTTTGTAGTCAGGATCGGGACGCCAACGGACAATCCCCTTGGGGGCAGCCGGTCAACGCTTATCTTCGCGTTTCTAGCAGAAGTAGACGACGCGGCATATAGCGCGGCGGGCCGGGAACCCCGATCAGCTACGTTTAGAGAGCGCTTCGACGATTTGGCGGGCCTGTTTTTCGCCGAACCCGGGCAGCGCTGCGATGTCTTCGACCGTGGCCGCTGCCACTCGTTTCACGCTTCCGAAGGTAGAAAGCAGCAGTTTGCGCTTGGCCGGGCCAACCCCGGGCAGATCGTCGAGATCGGACCGCAGCCGGTTTTTGCTGCGCAGATCACGATGGAACGTGATGGCGAAGCGATGGGCCTCATCGCGAATCTGCTGGAGCAGGAACAGGCCACTGGAATTTTGGCGCAGATTGCAGGGGTTGGAGCGACCGGGGCGAAACACCCGTTCCTCGGTGTGCTCGATTTCTTTGGATTGGGGGCCGCCGCGTACGTGGTCTTTAGCCAGCGACGCCAACTCAACCCCTTCCACACCAACTTCGGCCATCGCCTCCGACGCCATCGACAACTGCCCACGGCCGCCGTCGATCAGAATGAGATCGGGCAGGCCTCCCTCCTCGCGTCCGCGCGTCAGACGACGGGTGAGCACTTCTTTCATCGCCGCGAAGTCGTCGTTGCGCTGCACCTCGCGCATCTTGTACTTGCGATACCCCGACTTGTCGGGACGCCCTTCATCGAAGGCGACCATCGAGGCCACGACGGCCTCACCTTGGGTATGCGAAAT
>JBLFWR010000118.1:0-11052 GCA_047611725.1 Binatia bacterium
ACGCCGCCTACGCAGCGGTTACAGTGGGTGCAAATCGAAGAGTCCCAAGCGTTTTTCGCCAACTGTAGAGCCAGATCTGGTTCGGCAATTAACGCTCGACCCATCGCCACTAACTCGAAGCCGTCTTCGATGGCCCGGTCCATGCTGGCACGCGTGGTAACGCCGCCGAGAAACATCAACGGAGTCGAAACCGCGTGCCGAAACGCCAACGCCTGATCGCGAAACCACGCTTCTTCGAACGGCCAGTCGCGAACCACCAGGCGCGCACCGAGCGACAGCACGGTTCGCCGTACAATATTGGGGTCGCGAGCGAACACCGCCGCCAACGGCGAGTCGCCGCGCATCAGATACAAGGGGCTGCGCGTAGTGTGCCCACCGGTTAGCTGCAAGGCGTCGACCGAGCCGTCTTCTTCGAGCATGCGCGCGACGGCGATTGCGTCGTCGGCTACGAGCCCGCCGCGAAAACCGTCAGCCATGTTGAGCTTGGCGGTGACTGCAGCCCGCGATCCGACTGCCTCACGCACGGCCGAGAGTACCTGACGGGGAAAACGTGCACGGCCAGAGATGGCGCCGCCATACTCGTCGCGGCGGCGATTGTTCCACGGTGTTAAAAATTGGCTGAGCAAGTAGCCGTGACCCAAGTGAATTTCGAGGACGTCGAACCCGGCTTCCACGGCTATGTTTGCAGAGCGCACGAAGTCGCCAAGAATGCGGGCGAGGTCGTCGTGGGTCAGGGCTCTAGAGAACTTGCCGGCGTGGGGACTGAACTGGCGCGAGGGGCCAAGAATCGGCGCTGCGGTAGCCTTGGGATCGGCGAACCAACCCGCATGCCCGAGCTGGATGCTGGCCGCAGCTCCTTCGGCGTGGATCTGGTCGCAAAAATTGGCCAGGCCTGGAAGCGCTTCCGGGCGCATCCAGATTTGGTCGCGGAACGTGCGGCCATCGGCGGATACTGAGCAATAGGCCAATGTCGTTGCGCCGACCCCGCCTGCTGCGAAGCGACGGTGCCAGGCAATGAGATCGTCGGTGACCAGCCCGTTTGCACACCGCGTTTCGTAGGTCGCGGCCTTGATGATGCGGTTTCGCAACGCAACGGGGCCGAGGGTGAAAGGGCTGAGCACGCCAGTTGGGGACATAGGTTCGCAGCCTAAAGTCCTGCCCAGCTTGTGCAAGTCGGAGCCGGTTTCCACGGACCGAGGCGTGCACAGATCCCAGAAAGGCGCGGGCTCAAAGGTGTGCGATCGTCATAAGGCGGTTACAATTATGAAAGGCTTTTCGTGGGAGGCCGATGGACGCGCCCGAGTCGTGTCACGGTGAGTCGGGCAAGGAACGTTCGTGAACAACGACGATACAATTTTCGCTGCACGTGGCCCGGTGATGGTCTTAGGTTGGGGTCGTAGCGGTCGCGCGGCGGCGGCGTTGTTGGTGGGCCGTGGGCGGCGGGTTTTGGCCTGGGATGATCGTGGGATCCCGGAAAGTGAAATTGGCGATGGGGTCGTAGCTGTTAACACGCAGGGGGTCCGACAACCTGATACTGCCCTTGCCGACGTTGCGGCTGTCGTGGTGAGTCCGGGTGTCCCCGCAGGTCACCCGGTAATCGTGGCGGCCTTGGCGCGCGCTTTGCCCATCGTCTCGGAGTTGGAACTGGCCTTTCGAGCGCTGGACGCGCCGGTATTGGCCGTGACCGGAACCAACGGCAAGAGCACCACCGTCAGCGTGTTGGGGAAAATCCTAGAGGCGGCCGGGTTTCGCACGTTTGTCGGTGGCAATCTCGGGGTTCCTCTTTGCGAGGCTGTTGGGTCTGGGGCCGAGGCGGTCGTGGCTGAGGTTTCCAGTTTTCAGCTTGAGTGGGTGCAACAGTTTCGGCCCAAGGTTGCGGTGCTGCTCGAGGTTACCCCCGACCATCTCGACCGCCACGGAGATTTCGAGACCTACCTCGCAACAAAGCTTCGATTGTTTGCCGCCCAAAGCCCGAGCGATGCGGCAGTGGTGGACGCCCATGCGGGCCTGTCCGAACGGGTTGCGACCGCCGGGCCTGCGCCCATCACGACATTCGGTCTGGTGGGCACAGGCGGACAAGAGCAGCCAACTGGTGCTACGGCCGATCCCGCTGAGCGCCGCATCTCGGCCCCAAACGGGTTCGAGGTTGGGTTGGGTTCCGAGTGGCCTGTGGCTCCCCATGACTTTAGAAACGCCGCTGCTGCAGTCGAAGCCGCCCGACTCTTTGGGATCTCGGCTCGGGCCTGTGAACAAGGGTTGTCCGAGTTTCGCCCCTTGCCTCACCGCTTGGCGCGTGTGGCCACGGTGGCGGGGATTCAATGGTGGAGCGATTCCAAAGCTACCAATGTGGCGGCGGCTCGCTCTGCGCTTGGCGCCTTCGACGTCCCGGTGGTTTTGCTCGTTGGCGGTTCTTCGAAAAAAGAAGACTTCGCGGGATTGGCCGAAACGTCTGCAAGGATTAAACTCGTCATTGCGTACGGTGCTGCCGGCGACGAAATCGAACAAGGGTTGGATGGACGGTTGCCTCTGGCCCGTGCTGCGAACATGACCGACGCCGTGGCGTTGGCGGGCGAAACCGCCGAAGCGGGCGAGGTCGTGCTGTTGGCACCGGCCTGCGCAAGCTTCGATGAGTTTCGCGACTATGTTCATCGAAGTGAGCGCTTCCACGAACTCGTGGCGGGCCTAGAAAGAACACAACATTAGCCCGCGACGGGGTCGCAAGGGCTGTGGCAGTGCCCGCGGGCGGCGGCTGGGAGTGGAGAGGGAGTGGAGGGGAAGTGGTGATGGCGAAGGCAAAGGCGGCGAATCCAGGTCCCGCGATGGCAAAGGGGCAACGAGTCTCAGCCTACGTTACGCGTGCCGATCGGGTTGATCCGTGGATCGCGTGGCTCACGGCAGCCCTGGTGGTTTGTGGGACGATCTTCGTTTTCGGCACCAGTTACTTCTTCTCTTCCTACAACTACGACGACAGCCTGCGGATGTTTTGGAAGCACTTGTTTTCAATCGGAGTCGGGGTCGTGCTCGCGGTGCTCCTGTCGCGCGGCCGCTCGGAATCGCTTGAGCGTTGGGCCTTGGCGATCTGCGCGGTGGCCGCAGTGCTGCTGGCTTTGACCCTCGTCCCTGGAGTCGGAGCCTGTGCCAAGGGAGCGTGTCGTTGGCTAGATCTCAAAGTTCTTCGTTTCCAACCTGCTGAGTTCGCCAAGATTGGTTTCGTGATCTTTAGCGCCAGCGTGTTGACGCGCTTCAGCGATAAGTTGAAGTGGCCGCACTACGGCATGCTTCCGGTACTTGGGATGGTGGGTTTGTTTGGAGTCTTGCTGCTCAAGCAGCCCGACTTCGGAACCACGGCGCTGCTCGGGGTGATCGGTGTAGCCCTGATGTTTTTGGCTGGGGTCCCGGCATGGCAAGTCCTCGGTTTGTGCACAATCATGGCCAAGGTTGGCTACGAGTTGGTCAAGCTTGAGCCGTATCGCATGAAGCGACTGATGGTTTTCCTCGACCCGGCCGCCGATCCCAAGGGAATGGGGTGGCAGCTCAATAACGCTCTGATCGCCTTTGGCTCGGGGCAGGTTACGGGACAAGGTCTCGGCGCAAGTACCCAAAAGTCTGGCTATCTTCCCGAGGCTCACACGGACTTCATCTTTTCAGTCATCGGAGAGGAAACCGGTCTCATCGGCGGTCTCTTCGTGCTGGTGTGTTTTGGACTTTTGGGCTGGCGTGGTTTTCGCGTGGCCTACAAGCATCCAGCCCGATTTGGACAGATTCTCGCTGCCGGCATTACGCTGCTCATCGTCATGCAGGCCATGCTGAACATGGGGGTTGTTCTTGGACTGCTACCGACCAAGGGGATTGGCATGCCCTACATCAGTTACGGTGGTTCTTCGATGATGATTTTCCTGGCCATGACCGGGATGTTGCTAGCGCTGTCGCGCGAGCTGCGCGACTGGTGATGGTCGCATGATGGTCGCATGAGGGTCGCGTTTGCCGGTGGTGGAACGGGAGGACATCTCTTCCCGGGCTTGGCGGTGGCTGAACTTGCCAATGCGAACGGCGTTGCGTCGCAGATCGTTTTCTTCGGTGCCAATCGCGGGATTGAAGCGCGCGCGGTGCCAGCCGCCGGGTTCGAGTTCTTCGGTCAGGACCTGACCGGTGCGGTGGGTAGCGGTCCGATCGGAGCCTTACGCTCGGTTGTCCGAACGGTGAAAGCGTCGCTGGTGGCGCGGGCCGAGCTGCGCCGTCGAAAGGTTGATGTCGTGGTCGGCCTCGGTAGCTACGCCTCCACTGCGGGGATGGCTGGCGCGATGCTGGCCGGTATCCCTTTAGTGGTGCTTGAGCAGAACCGTCATCCCGGTGTTGCCAACCGGTTCTTCGGGCGGCGTGCTCGTGCGGTTTGTGTCAGCTTTGAATCGTCGCGGGCCGACTTTCCCGACGGCGTGTCACATCTAACCGGCAATCCGATCCGCTCTGCGATGGGGGCGATCTCCGCATTTGGCAGCAGCCGCGATACGTTACTCGTGTTCGGTGGCAGCGGCGGCGCGCGCAGTTTGAACTGCGCGGTTGTCGAGGCCCTCGCTTTGCTTGCTGCGCGCGGACCGCTGCCGCCGGTGATTCACCAAAGTGGACGCGCGATGGAAACCGAATTGCGCGCTTTGTACGCCGAGGCTGGCTTGGAGACAGCGGTTTCCGTGAGGCCGTTCATCGATGACATGGCGGCCGTGTACGCGACCACACGCTTGGCCGTGTGCCGGGCCGGCGCCACGAGTATCGCCGAGCTGGCAGTCACGGGCACTCCGTCGGTGATGGTTCCGCTTGCGACTTCAGCCGGTGGCCACCAGATGGAAAACGCGTTAGCCGTCGAGTCTGAAGGGGCCGCTGTGGTGGTTCCGGACCGCGAAGGATGTGCGCAGGAACTGGCAACTGTAATCGAAGCTTTGTTGTCTGACGCGTTGCGGCTAGAATCAATGTCCGCGAGCGCCCTGAGTCTGGGGCGTCCCGATGCTGCGGCGCAGGTTTTGGCTGTGATTGCCAAGGTTGCCGGGCAAGCTTAGCTGTCTTAGCTGTCATAGCTGTCATAGCTGTCCCCCGGCGTAGCCGGAAGTTTTACATGTCACTACTCGCACGATTCCAACAGGCCGCTGCCTCAACCGCCGTAGACCCCGCATCACCGGAAGGTGCCACTGCACCGCGTTCCGGACGCATTCACTTTGTAGGGATCGGGGGCATTGGGATGAGTGGGATCGCCGAAGTGCTTCTCACCCTTGGGTATGAAGTCTCAGGGTCCGACCTGCGCGAGGGTGCGGCCACCGCACGCTTGGCCGAGCTAGGTGCCGTGATTTTTGTCGGTCACGATGCCGCTCACATTGATGCGGCTGTCGAAGTGGTCGTCGTCTCGTCGGCCGTCGATGAGACCAACCCGGAAGTACACGCCGCGCGGAGTCACCACGTTCCCGTTATCGCCCGCGCCGAAATGTTAGCCGAGCTCATGCGCGTAAAGTGTGGTGTCGCAGTGGCCGGGTCGCACGGAAAAACCACCACGACGTCACTGGCGGCAGCCGTGCTAGGCCGTGGCGGCTTGGATCCGACGGTGGTCATAGGGGGACGTCTGAAGTCGCTTGGCGGGTCCAACGCGCGTCTGGGCTCGTCACCGCTTATGGTTGCCGAAGCCGACGAGAGCGACGGCAGTTTTTTATTGCTGCGCCCGACGGTTGCGGTCGTTACCAATATCGACCGTGAGCACATGACCCACTATGGGACGATGGAGCACCTGGTCGAGGCCTACGTCTCTTTTGCCAATAGCGTTCCTTTCTACGGGCGCATCATCGCTTGTATCGATTGCGACGCCGTTCGCGGCATTCTGCCCCGCTTAAAGAAGCGTCATACCACCTACGGCATTTCGGCCGACGCCGACATTCGGGCGGTCAACCTTGAAGTCCATGGCGTTCACAGCGAGTTCGATTTGCACGTCAATGGAAACGCAGCGGGCCATGTTCGCTTGGCGATGCCAGGCGAACACGCGGTTCTCAACGCTTTGGCGGCGATCGCCGCTGGATTAGAATTTGGCATGTCGGTCGCTGCTTGCGCCGAGGCCCTTGAGGTTTTCGAAGGGGTCGAGCGCCGTTTCGATATCAAGGGCACCGTAGCGGGGATCACCGTGGTAGATGACTACGGCCATCATCCTACGGAAATTAGGGCAACCTTGGCGGCGGCGCGTCGCGGCTTCACGGGAAGGATCGTCGCCCTGTTTCAGCCCCACCGTTACTCACGCCTTGAAGATTTGTTCTCTGAGTTTACACGCGCCTTCGACGATGCTGACGAAGTTGTCGTAACTGATGTTTACGCGGCAGGAGAAGCCCCGATCGCGGGAATCGACGCCGGCGCGTTCGAACAGGCGCTAGCGCGCCGCCATGCTGGGCGAGTGCGCTATGTCGCGGCCGCCGGGCTGGCAGCCGATGTTGCCGCCAAACTGGACGAAGGCGATCTTCTTGTGACCCTCGGGGCTGGCGATATCACTCGCGTTGGGCCTGAAGTGCTCGCCGCGCTGCGAGAGCGTTGAGTTTCGTGTCGGGCGCCGAAGGCTCTGACGGCCCGGTGCGTTTGAACCACGCGCTTGGAAATCTCCCATCTACTACGGATGTGGACCCCGCTGCGCTGGCGGCTTTGGCCGCTGCGCTGCGTGAATCAGCCGGCGATGGTCTGGTTCGCGACCGCCTGCTAGCGCCCATGACCTCGTGGCAGATCGGCGGCCCGGCTGATTTGTACCTAGAACCCCCAAGCGTCGAGTCTTTGAGTATGGCGCGCCAACTGGCCGTCGAGTTCGCCGTACCCGTGACCATAATTGGGGGTGGTAGCAATATTTTGGTCTCCGATGCCGGGGTGCGCGGCCTCGTGCTGCGTTTGGCGAAAGCTTTCGATTTCCGCAATTGGCAAGATTTGGGCGAAGCTGAGGCGGTGGTGGAAGTCGGTGCTGCGACGCGTTTCATTCGCCTGGCGAAAGAGACCGTCGAAGAGAGTTATGCAGGTCTTGAGTTCGCCGCAGGTATTCCCGGTTCGGTCGGAGGAGCGGTTCGCATGAACGCTGGCGCGTTTGGTGGGGAGATCGCCGACACCTTCGAATCGATGATTGTCGTCGATGGTAACGGCAATGTTAGAGAGGCACTACGCACAGAACTCGAATTCTCTTACCGCAAGCTGGCGCTGCCCGTCGACGACATGATAACCTCAGTTCGTTTTCGTCTCCGACGATCGTCGCGCGGAAGGTTGCGTGAGGTCATTGCCTCGGTACAGGCCAAGCGCAGACGAGGTCAGCCAGCCGGACTACCCAATGCCGGTTCTGTCTTCAAAAATCCCGGCGCCGAGTACGCTGGCAAATTGATCGAGCGCGCGGGGCTTAAGGGGCGCGCGATTGGACAGGCACAGGTCTCCGAAGACCATGCCAATTTCATCGTCAATCTCGGTGGTGCAACGGCGCGAAATGTTCAGGACCTGATGAGTTGCGTGCAGGAAGAGGTGTGGAGGAGTGGTGGTGTCTGGCTTGAGCCGGAAGTGCGATTTGTCGGGGATTGGCGTTGACCGCTAGGCTGCGCCCCCAATTCCGAAAGCTGCGAGCCGCGCTTGCCGCTGGTTCGCGCCGTAGCGCTCGCTTCTTGCTGCGCGCCAGCGCTGGTCTGGCGGCGGTTTATCTCGTTTTCGCGGTGATTCTGCCGTTTGTCCGGACTCATGAGTATTTTCGTCTGCGTTCGATTCGGGTGACCTGCGACCATCCAGCAGTGTCGCCGAAGGCGCTGGCTGCGGTTGCGGGGCTTTGGAGCGATCGGACGATTTGGCAGGTTGATGTGGCACGAGCCGAGAGTGCACTCGGCGATATCCCCTGGGTGCGGCGTGCCACGGTGACCCGGCGATTCCCATGGCATGTCAGTGTCCACGTTGAACGACGTCATCCCATCGCCGCGACGCTGGTCGGGGACGGCGTTTTTCTCGTTGATGAAACGGGGGCGGTGTTTCGGGAGCCCGGTAAGAAGCGAACGCCGGATTTGGTGTTTTTGCGTGGTTGGAACGAGACCCCACGCGCTGGAGAGAGAATGGCCCGCCTGCGCCGCTCTATTATTTTAGCTGAGGCCGCCGAGGCAGCCGGTCACCGAACTTCTGAAGTGGCAGTGGATGCCAGTGGCGTCTACTGGCTATACCCGGAACATCCGCGGGTGGCTGTCAGCTTGGGACGTGATCCGGATCCAACCGCGGCAATGGCTCGTTTGGACGCCACGCTGGCTCGTTTGGGGAGCAATCTTGAGTTCGCTCGTGAGATTGATGTCGGTTGGGTAAAGCAGGTTGTCGTGCGCACAAAGGGTGTCGCGGCACGGCGGGTATTGACCGCGCGGTTGATCGAAGAGGCGAACGCGGTTCCGGCACTTGAGCCGGTACTTGAGGTGGAGGAGTTGGGGCGTGGCTAGGAAAGAAACCGTGATTGCGGCCCTCGATATTGGCACGCAGAAAATTGGCTTGGTCGTCGCTGATCGCAAGGCGAACGGCTTGGAAGTGCTCGGGGTAGGCGCGACCCGATCCGACGGTATGCGTGCGGGGCGTGTTGTCGACGTGGAAAAGGCGACTCGGGCGATCTCAGTAGCGCTCGCCGAAGCCGAACTCATGGCCTCGTGCCAGATTCATCAGGTGACTGTCGCTCTTTCGGGGGCCCATTTGGTGGGGACGAATTCGCACGGAGTTGCGCCCATCGACAATGGCGAGGTAACCCCGCGTGTTGCCAAGCGCGCGGTGGCGGCAGCCCAGGCGGTGCCATTGCCGTCGGACCGAACCATTCTGCACTTACTGTGTCGTGAGTATGTCATTGACGATCAAGATGGCATCCAGGACCCCATTGGTATTGCTGGCGTGCGGCTTCAGGCCAATCTGCATGTGATCTCGACGCTCGGCGCCGCCCTCGATAACATCACCAAGTGCTGCAACAAGGCCGGTGTCAGCGTGCGCGACGTGATTGCAGCGTCGTTGGCTTCGGCAGAAGCGGTTCTGGATTCGGACGAAAAGGATCTTGGCGTGGCTGTGGTCGATATCGGTGCCGGCACTGTCGACCTTGCGGTATTCCACCAGGGCGGGGTCGTTCACTCGGCGGTATTCGATACCGCAGGTTTGGCCATCACGCGCGATCTTGCTCAGGTTCTCGAAACCTCAATGAACGAAGCGGAATCCATCAAAAAGCGTTACGGGTGCGCAATGTCGACGCTGGTCGATCGCGCGACTCAGGTTGAGGTCGCCGGCGTCGGTGGCCGTAGTCATCGCATCGTTGGTACCCGCATGATCGCCGATATCATCCAGCCGCGCCTCGAAGAGATTTTCGAGGAGGTCCACGATTCGATCGTCCGTTCCGGATTCGGCGAGGTGCTAACGTCAGGCGTCGTGCTGACCGGCGGCACTGCCATGATGCCGGGCATTTCGGATCTGGCCCGGCGTGTCTTGCACATGCCCGCAAGAGTGGGCGAGCCGCATGGGGTCGAGGGGATCGAGGGCGAAATCGATGACTCTTCTTGGTCTACGGCCATCGGTTTAGTGCTTGGGGTTCAGGCCGAGGATCTCGCCGACCCCTGGCGCTCAAGCTTGCGAACACGCCTGATGCCAGGCTGGTTGCGGCGTCGGTTTAAGGGAGCGACCCCTTCCTGAACTCGCCACTGCCGCGCGCCAATCGAACACGGAATGGCGAGTCGGCAAGCGACATGTGCAACCGCGCACAAACGAGTTCTGGTAATACGGTGAAAAAAGGCTTAGACACGAGTCTTGTAGTGCACCGAAGTTTGTTTACAGGCAACATGCCTGAACGGTCATCGTGAAGCCTAATTTGTAGGACTAAGCGGCGGAGTGGTTGACGAGGGGGAGGTGGCGAGATGATCGAATTGGTCAATGAAGTACTGAGTAACGCGCGTATCGTTGTAGTTGGCGTAGGTGGTGGAGGCGGCAACGCCGTGAACACCATGATTCGCGCCGAGTTGGCAGGAGTCGACTTCGTCGCTGCCAACACAGATTCCCAGGCCCTGTCCACAGGGTTCGCCCCCGCAAAAATGCAGCTCGGTAGCGCGTTGACCAAAGGTCTAGGCGCTGGCGCCAACCCTGAGGTTGGCCGCAAGGCCGCGTTGGAACAAGAAGACCTGATCCGCGAGGAACTCACGGGCGCCGACATGGTGTTCGTGACCGCAGGCATGGGTGGCGGAACCGGCACCGGAGCCGCGCCGGTCATCGCACGCATCGCCAAAGATATGGGGGCACTGACCGTCGGTGTCGTCACCAAGCCCTTCTCTTTCGAAGGCAAGAAGCGAATGCGTCAGGCTGATGAAGGTTTGCGCGAATTGCGCGCTGCCTGTGACACCCTGATCGCGATCCCCAATCAGCGTCTTATCGAAATCTCGGGTCGCAGCACGACTGCCATCGAGGCTTTCTCTCAGGCCGACGATGTCTTGCTCCAAGCGGTGCGTGGCATTTCCCAAATCATTACCGAGCCTGGCCTGATCAACGTCGACTTCGCCGATGTCCGTACGATCATGGCGGAAATGGGTATGGCGATGATGGGTGCCGGTATCGGCTATGGCGATAGCCGCGCTGTTGATGCGGCAACGACCGCCATTTCAAGCCCGCTCCTCGAAGACATCTCGATTGGTGGAGCTCGCGGGATTCTCATCAACATCACCGCAAGCGAAGACTTCGGCATTCAGGAGATGAACGACGCTGTCGATCTCATCCAAGCGCAGTCTCACGACGACGCCAACATCATCGTTGGTTTGGTCCATGACGGTGAACTCGAAGATGAAGTACGAGTTACGGTTATTGCGACCGGTTTTGGTGACAAGCTTCAGGATCGGCTTCACGGCGGTGCATTGAAGCCCAGTGAGCAGCGCGCCCCCGAGCGCGAGTCAGCTCCTGAGCCGCGTCCTGCGGAGCGACGGGCTGGCATGGGTGCCTTCGCACGTAGAGAGCGTCCGGCTCTAATGGACGACGGCTTTGGTAGCGAAGAATCCTTCGATTTCGACGCTGCAGCCGGAGCTGAGCCAGAGCAGA
>JBLFWR010000119.1:0-11016 GCA_047611725.1 Binatia bacterium
ATCGCCAACGCGAGTTCAGCTCTTTGCGGTGCGCTAAGGCAGGAAGCGAGTCTATTTTTGCCGCCAGCGATGGCGCGTACGGGCACAAGTGCGGCGTTCACGGGGGCAGACGGTAGGTTACTCGTGGAGCGCAGTAAAGCCGGGTTGTCGCCATTTCCACATCAGCTGAGGCGATTTTCGTCCGCGTCGACGACGTGGAATAACTGCCAGCGGACGGCGCCCTGTATTGAGAGTAATTGGTGGTCAACTTGGAGGTCGACATTTGTCGGCTGTGCCAGGACGCCGCACCCGGCCGACCAGCGATCGGGTGCGCGAGGCGCTCTTCAGTAGATTGGAGAGCCGCTACCCTATGCCCGGGGCGCGTGTTCTGGATTTGTTCGCGGGTACTGGGGCCTTAGGGATCGAGGCGCTGAGTCGTGGCGCCGACTTGGCAGTATTTGTCGATGTTGATCGCGGCGTTGTGGACGTCATGCGGGCCAATATTCGAGAGTTGGATCTTGCCGAACACGCCACCATCCTGACCCGTGATTTTCGGGCTGCGCTGTTGGATTTGGGAAAGACCGAGCGGCGTTTTAACGGAGTTTTTCTGGATCCGCCGTATCGCATGGAACTCGCGCCAGCGGCCTTGGAACGCTTGGCCGCATCCGCGGTGCTCATGGATGGCGCGTGGGTCGCATTGGAAAGCGGTGCACGTGATGAGCTCGGAGAGTTGGATGCGGACTACACTGTGGTCCATGAGAAAGTCTACGGAGACACGAAGCTCACGTTGCTTGAGTGGAAAGCGAAAGCCGAACAGGGGGATGGGCAGTGAAGCAAAGTTTTGCGATTTATCCGGGGTCGTTTGATCCGATGACCAACGGCCACTTGGACATTATCCGGCGAGCCCTCGAAGTTTTCGATCACATTCGCGTGGCAGTCGCCTTCAACCAGGACAAACCCTCGGGCTTGTTCACGCCTGACGAGCGCGTCGGCATGCTTCAAGAAGTGACTGGCGAGTTTGGCGATCGAGTTTCGGCCGACGCGTTTCATGGCCTACTCATCAACTATTGTCGAAAGAACGGGGCGCGGGCCATTATTCGTGGACTGCGCGCGGTTGCCGATTTTGAGTACGAGTTCCAGATGACGATGATGAATCGTCATCTCGCTCCCGACATCGAGACCGTTTTCCTGATGTCTGACGAAAAGAACTTCTACACGAGTTCGCGTCTGGTCAAGGAAGTCGTAGCGCTTGGTGGTGATATTTCGGGGCTTGTACCGCCTCAGATAGAGCCACGTCTTCTGTCAAAATTGCGCCGCTGATGGCTCGTCTGTCGTCGCGGTTGACGCGGGTCAAGCCTTCTTCAACGTTGGCGGTGACCGCGCGTGTTCTGGAACTCAGACAGCAGGGAGTTTCGGTCGTCGGTTTTGCCGCCGGAGAACCGGATTTCGACACATGGCCTGCTGTTTGTCAGGCTGCTCACGACGCGATTGATGCGGGCGAGTTTCGCTACACCGCGGTCGGTGGCACACCGAAGCTCAAGTCAGCGATCGGTACCAAGCTGGCCCGTGACAATGGGTTGGACTACGGGCCTTCGGAGATCATCGCCAGTTGTGGCGGCAAACACTCGTTGTTCACCGCCATGCAGGCAATTCTTGAAGAGGGCGACGATGTCCTGATTCTTGCGCCATACTGGGTCAGTTACCCGGACATGGCGGCTCTTTGCGGCGGCACCCCACGCTTTGTAGCCGGGGCCGAAGCCAATGGCTTTTTGCTCACGCCAGCTCAGCTAGAGGCTTCGCTTAGGCCCGAGACGAAGTTGGTCGTTTTGAACAGCCCGTCCAACCCGACCGGCGCCACCTACTCGGAGGCCCAGATTGCCGAGCTCGGTCGTGTGCTGGAGGCGCACGACTGTTGGGTGATAGTAGACGATGTCTACGAGTTCATTCGCTACGACGGGACCCGGCCCAAGCACTTGGTCTCAATGATTCCTTCGCTGCGCGACCGCACGGTGATCTGCAACTCGGTGTCAAAAACCTATGCGATGACCGGTTGGCGTCTGGGATATTCGGCGGGACCCACTAACGTGATTTCTGCGATGGCCACGTTGCAGGGCCAATCGACGTCGAATCCGTCAACGATCGCGCAGGCTGCCGCAGCGGCTGCGTTAGCGGGACCGCAGGACGCGTTGCCCCCGATGGTCGCCGAGTTTCAACGGCGCCGCGACTACGTGTGCGAACGAATCAATGCGATCGACGGCTTGTCGGTGGTGACACCGGGCGGCGCGTTCTACGCCTTCGTTAACGCCAGTGGAGTGTTTGCGAAGGCGGGAGCCACCGATGGCGATTCGTTAGCACTGGCGATTCTGGACCATGCAAGAGTCGGTTTGGTTGGCGGGAACGACTTTGGATCGTCCGACCACATCCGTATTTCCTACGCGACATCAATCGAACAGATCGGCGAGGGGTTCGATCGGATCGAGAGCTGGCTCGCCTCGTTGTGACGGCGAACGTTGGCTTCGTATAAGCCGAACCGTATCAGAGACGCGGCTTGGGGTGTTGGCCGGTGCTGCGAAACGCGAAATAGTCGGCCAACACTCGATCGTGGTCGAACGCGAGATGGCGCGGAAGGGACTCTGCGGTAACGATACGTGCGTTAGTGGCGTCGTCGGCGGCTACCGGCGTCCCCTCGGCGCGGCCGATGAACACTGCAGTGACCGTGTGGTGACGCGGATCGCGAGCGGGGTCCGAATAGGCGTAGAGGAACTCCAGGAGTTCGACGTCCAGGCTGGTTTCTTCCTTGGCTTCTCGCACCGCAGCGCGTTCCAATGATTCACCGAGATCGACAAAGCCGCCCGGGATCGCCCAGCCATGGGGCGGATTTTTCCGCTCGATGAGCACGATGCGCCCTTCCCCCAACTCAATAATCATGTCCGCCGCCAGAAAGGGGCCTTTGTTCTCGTACTGCTTCATGGGATTCGTTGTCCGATTGTGGCAAGACGGACGAGGTGAAGGAACCGAACGTACCTGCGTGTCGTGCGCATCCAGTGATCTGTAAATGAAACGAGTCGTACTTCAGGAGCCCGGGCGCCTCGTTCTCGAAGATGCGCAAGACCCGACGCCGGGTCCGCGTGATGCTGTGATTAAGGTTCATACGGCTCTGACCTGCGGCACAGACTTGAAAGCGTGGCGCAGAGGGCATCCCAAGATGCCGATGCCCACGCCTTTCGGTCACGAGTTTTCCGGTGAGATTGTTGCCACGGGTGCCGACGTTTCGGGGTTTTCTGTGGGCGACGCCTTGATGGCCGCCAACACGGGGCCTTGTGGCGACTGCTTCTTCTGCAACGCTGATCAGGAAAACTTTTGCGAAACGCTCATGGACGAAATGATTCTTGGCGCCTACGCCGAGTACCTTCTCGTTCCCGATCGCGTTCTTCGACGTAACGCCTTTCGCAAACCCGGCGAGTTGTCGTGGGACGAAGCGGCGTTGTTGGAACCGTTGGCTTCGGTTTGTTTTGGTCTGGCCCATGTCCCCTCGCGCGCGTTAGAGGCAGGCGCGTTGGTTGTTCTTATCGGCGCCGGTCCAATCGCGATGCTGTGGTTACGGGCGCTGAAACAGCGCGGTACTGCATATGTCATTGTGGTCGGGCGTCGTCGCCCGCGTTTGGACGTCGCGCTGGCCTGTGGCGCCGATCAAGTTGTGGGTGAAGGTGAAGACGTTGTCGCCGCAATTTTGGCGGCGAGCAACGGACGAGGGGCCGACTTGGTCGTGGAGTGTACAGGCCAGCCTCAGGTTTGGGAGCAGGCGCCCGGCTACGCACGTAAGGGAGGGGCCGTTGTGCTGTTCGGAGGCTGCGCTTCAGGAACCACGGCGAACTTCGATACCGGCCGACTCCACTATGACGGCGTTCGTATTCACAGCCCATTTCATTTCCGCCCCCGTGACGTTGCCGAATCTTTTCGGCTCCTCAGCGTTCCCGGTGCCGATTGGTCGATGCTGATTTCTGGCACTGCCACCTTGGCCGAGGTTCCGATGCTGTTTGAGAGACTGGGTGAAACCGGCGGGATGAAGTTCGCCGTACGTCCGCACGATCTTTGACGCCGCGATCGGCAAGTCCGATCGGTAGTCCGGTCGACGAGAAAAAGAGAGACGACTCATTATGAAGGTGGCAACCCTTTACAAAGCTGACGACATTCGCGTTGAAAACGTGCCGATTCCGGAAATTGGCCCGGGTGAGGCACTGGTTCGCACGCGTGTGTGTGGAATCTGCACCGGCGACATCATGGGCTGGTACATGGAGAAGAAGGCGCCTCTGGTTTTCGGTCACGAGCCCGCTGGGGAGATCGTGGCGGTAGGCGAGGGGGTGGAAGGCTTTGGCAAAGGCGATCGGGTATTCGTCCACCACCACGCGCCTTGCGGTGAATGCCGACGCTGCCGGCGCGGACTCTACGTACATTGCCCGACCTGGCGCGCCACGAATCTGGTCCCCGGCGGAATGTCCGAATATTTCAAAGTTGGTCGAGACAATCTTGCCAGCGATACCCTTCGTTTGCCGGAAAGCCTTGGCTTTGTGGAAGGAAGTCTCATCGAGCCAGCCGCTTGTGTGGTGAAGTCACTCCGGCGCGGAGCGGTTACGGCCGAAGATGTCGTTTTGGTTGTGGGGCTCGGGATCATGGGCCAATTGCATGTTGCACTGGCGAAGCTGGCCGGTGCGCGCGTGATCGCTGCTGACCTGGTTCCGTTCCGGTTGGAAAAGGCTCGCAGCCTTGGCGCAGACGAGTTGATCGATGTTCGTCGAACGTCTTTGGCGGATGGTGTGAAGGCGGTCAACAACTCAGAGTTGGCAGACCTCGTGATCGTTGGACCAGGTTCGTTGGAAGCGATGCGAAGTGGAATCGAAGCCGCTGGCCCTGGTGGGCGAGTCGTTCTGTTTACAACTTCGCACCCGAGCGACCGACTCGAGATTTCACCGTTTGATCTCTACTTCAACGAGATTTCGATTATACCGAGCTATTCTTGCGGCCCCGACGATACACGCGCAGCACTGGGGCATTTGGAAAGGGGCGAGATTCGAGCGGCGGACTTGGTAACCCACCGTTTTGGAATTGATCGCGTCACAGACGCGTTGGCGATGGCGGGTCGTGTGGATGAAGCACTGAAGACGGTGGTCGAGTTCGACTGAACTCGACCACCGTCTTTAGTTTGTTTCAGCTTCGGTGCTTACTTCTGCATTCCACGATGGAACAAGGCTTCCGCCTTCTCAGCCGCGGTGTCGGCCTCAGCCGCTGCAGCTTCGGCGCGAGCCGCCGCATCTTCGGCACGATCGATCGCCATTAGGTCACCACCAGCGCCGGCAGCATCAACTTCACCCGGGCAGTTGCCCGTGAAGCAGCAGCCACTAGCCATTACAGTCACCAACAGGGCGGCAAAAAGCATATTCAGTTTCATCGGTTGCGTCTCTCCTTTCGTTTGCAGACGCCGAGGCTTGGCCCGGCTTGGCAAGAATCAAGTGGATTTACAGACATATTAGTCAAATCGAACCGCTCTTGGAATCGTTTGGCCTATGAGTTTTCGCTAATCGCACGAGACAGAAAATGTTGAATCCGATGATGGCAGCCCATGACAGGGCCAAAAAACACATGCCGGCGGTCGTCATGAGAGCTCCTCTGATGGCAAATACTGCCAATTTTTAGAGGCCTTACGGACCATTAGGCAGATCGCGATCAGGACGCCGACAACCAGCCCCCGGGCTGCCAGGATGGATGACCGGGCCTCCGGGGCAACTGAGGTCATGGCAAATTTATCCGGTACTTCGTTCCATACCCACAGGAATAGGATGCCTGCCAGGAAGGAGGGGGTCACCCATCGAAGAATCTGGCCCATGAAAGCGGGTGGCTTCACGAGAGCCCCACGCTCGAGTTCTGCCCAGCCTCGGTCGATCCCGAACATCCACGCAAAGACGATGATCTCCAACAGCGCGAACACGACGAGGCCAATCGTTCCGACCCAGTAGTCGATTTCATCGAGAAACCCATAGCGCTGAAGAAAGATGACCGGCTGGGTCAGCACACCGAATGCGCCCACGACGACAAACACGGCTTGCCGCCGGGTTGCCCCGAATCCCTCTTCCACCAGCGCGATCATCGGTTGGGCCATGGCGACGGCCGACGTCAAGCCGGCGAAAAACAGCAGAGCGAACCACAGCGCGCCAATCAAATTCCCTGCCGGAAGTTGCTGGAAGATCACCGGCATGGCCTGAAATCCCAAATCGAAGGCTCCGCCGTTCGCGATGTCTTGAGTGGCGGCGACGCCGAAAAAACACACTGCGGCGGTGATGGCGATGGTGCCGCCGAGTACGACTTCCGCGAACTCGTTGAGCCCGGCCGTAGACATACCCGTGAGCACGACGTCGTCGTCCGGCTCAAGATAACTGACGTACGTGTGAATGATTCCCCAACCGATCGACAAGCTGAAGAACACTTGTCCGGCCGCTGCGACCCACACTCCCGGATCAGCAAGGGCTGAGAAGTCGGGATTCCAAACAAAGCCCAGTCCCGCCGAGACATTCCATTCGGGATGCGCTGGCACTGGTGCACCCAATGTAAGGACCCGCACAGCCAAAAGTGCGCCCAGAGCGAACAATAGGGGAATCGCGATTTTCGCCAGTCGCTCGATTCCCTTGGCGACGCCACCGAGCAGGATCATAGCGGTCAAGCCCAGTGTGGCCATGTAGGCGACATACGCGGTCGCAACCGAGCCAAAGTACTGGTTGCTCTCTACGCCTTGGAACCCTCGCAAAAACGAGCCCATTGCGGCGCGGTCGGTCAAGCCGTCATAGCTCCCAAGTAGCGAGAAAACGCTAAAAGCCAGAGTCCAGGACGTTATGTAGATGTAGTAAATGCCGATCGTGAACGGGATGAACAACCCGAGCGCGCCAATGTACTTAGCCACTGGATGATCCCACAGCATGTGGAGCATTCCGGCGGCATGGCCGTGGTTGTGCCGGCCCCCGTAGCGACCGATCGTGCATTCCATCCACATCATCGGCAGGCCAATCACGGCCAACGCGAAGAAGTAGGGGATCATGAAAGCACCGCCGCCATTCTGGGCGGCCTGGACCGGAAAGCGTAGAAAATTGCCAAGACCGATCGCATTGCCCGCCAAGGCGAGAATGAGACCGGTGCGCGTGGCCCAGCGTTGGCGTCCTTTCATTGAGTCGTGTCGCTCCTTGCGGCGTTCGGGCGAGCCGACAACACCGGAATCGAGACCTTGCTGCAATGGCGAGGGTACGGTGTGCCGGTTATCATCGGCGGTGATGTTAGCGGCTGGTCAACCGGGGCGAAACCCCACCGAAGTTCTTGCGTGGCGGTTCCGACCGGAATCGAGGTGGGCAAGGGGTGTCGCTGCAATCATGGCTGCATCGGCTGCGGTGTGGTTGTACTTACCAACCCTAGAGGCGCCCCTGGTCTTTGACGATCACGCCTTGATCGCGGCGCAGGGGCCGGTGGCTCTGGGATCCGGGGTACTGCCCTACCGCCCCTTTCGCCATTTGAGCTATCTCGTGGACCATCGCCTTGGAGGTGGCAGTGCGCGTGCGTACCATCGTACGAATGTCGCTTTGCACGCCGGGGTGTCGGTGATGGTCGTCGTCATCGCTGCCGAGCTTGGAGCGCCGGCTATACTCGCTGGTGCTGCGGGGGGGATCATGGCTCTGCACCCGCTCGGCGTCGAAGCGGCTGCCTACGTTGCGGGGCGTCGCGATTTGCTCGCGACTTTCAGTTTGCTCGTCGCCCTAGTTTTGTGGCTGCGCGGCAGTTTTTGGGCAGCGGCGTGTTGTGTCGGACTCGCAGTGGCTTCCAAGGAGAGCGGTATCCTGGGGATCGTATGGGTAGGGGCAATGTCGTTGGCGGGTGTGGCTCCGTTGCGAATTCGGATCTGGCAATTTTTCGTGGGCGGCCTCGCGGCCGTTGCTTTGGTCGTCGCGTATGGTGGCCAAGGGCCATGGTGGCCGACCGGGGGAAGCGCTGGGTTGGCGTTGATCGGACGCACGGCAGGGCACTACGCGGCCGGATTGGCTGGCTGGACGAGCCGTGCGCTGGAACATCCCTGGCTTATTGAATTTCAGGCTAACGCAATGGTTGCGGCGCCTGTCGTTTGGCAGGCGGTCGGTCTTGGCGTTTTCGTTGTGACCGGGCTCGTGGCGGGAGTTGTCGCTGTAGAAACGCGACGGAATGGGCGCTGTTCACCACTGGCCGCGATCTCACTCGCGATCGGGTTCACGGTTCTTCTTGTCGCGGCTTATGGGGGGCTTCACGAGCCGGGCTCCGACCGTCATGCTTATCCTCTTCTTGCGCTCGTCAGTGTCGGGATTGCTGTCGGGCTGCACCGCTTCTGCGGTGCAGATCATGTGCCTCAGCTTGTGACCGCGGCAGCGGTGGCGCTCGTTGTTGGTAGCATGCTTCACACGACCATCGAGCGTCGCAACGATTGGGGTGACCCGGTACGGCTGTGGCGTGAGGCTTGGCGTGCCGCACCGTCATCGGAGCGAGCCGCGTTGAACTACGCTTCCGTGCTGGCAGCCAATGGTCGTTCGCGAGCTGCGCGCAGAATTCTCGAGCGCGGCATGGTTCTGCGCGTCGACGATGCGGACCTACAGTACGCCTTGGCAGCGCTACACTGTGCGAACCAACGGCCACGGCGGGCCAGAGTTGCGATGGACGCAGCATGGCGTTCGGGCGCCGATCCTGTCGCGCTCCATGACCTCGTCCGCCTGTGTCCGTTGCTCAAGGAGTCGGCTGATGCGCAGGGGGCTTGATGGTTCAGCGCATGTCGCGCTGGCGGTCTTCACGTGGACGTTCGTGGACGCGATGCTGGCTGGCTACGGAGGCCTTTGGTTCGCTCCTGGGTTGACGTGGTTGGCGACGGTTGCGGCGCTGCCATTGGCTGTATGGGGTGTTGCGCTGCATACGCTACGCCGTATCCCAGGCGACGCGCCGTTCACTGAATCCGCGGCTCACGCGGTATTGGGTGCGCTGATTGGCGGCATGTTTGTCTCGACGTGGACCGACGCATTTTCGTCGCTGGCGTTCCTGCTACCTGGAACCAGTATGACGGCAATGTTGCTGGCGCTGATCGCGGCGGCGATTCTGGCCTTCACTACCGCGCGTGGTTTGCGGTTTGGGGGGGCGTCGGTGTGGGCGTTGTCCGGTCTGTTGATCGTAGGTCCTCGAGTGCTGTTGTGGTTTGACCACATCGATTCAGCACGACGCTCCGGGGTGATTCTGGGGCTGGCTCTTTTTTGGCTTCTATTCGGGGTCACTGCGGCCCGCGTTGGCCGCGTTTTGGGAGTGGCGAGCATGCATCGCGCTGCATTGGTGGCGCCAGTTCTTGTCTGGCTTGCGTGTTTATTAATCCCAGGGCCACGCAATGCGTCGACCGACCGGCCATCCATCGTCGTTGTACTTGTCGATACGCTGAGAGCGGATCGGGTTGATAAGGGGCCCGGCAATCCGCCGATCATGGCTCAAGTCGCTTCGCTCGCTGAATCCGGGACCTTGTTCGAGCAAGCGATTGCTCCGTCACCCTGGACACTTCCGAGCTCAGTGAGCTTGTTGAGCGCATGGAACCCCCACCGACACTTCGTGGGGCGAAGTGTCGGAACGGTCGTTACCCCAGGGCGCCCCGAGGCATCCTTTCTTGGCCGGGCGCTGCGAGACCGCGGCTACACCGTTGCCGGCTTTGTTAACAATCCCTATTTACGCCGGTTTTACGGTTTTGGCCGCGATTTCCTGCGCTTTGTTCGCTACCACGGACGCGCTGAAGACGGAGTTCGGCTGGCCACGCAGTGGTCCGCTAACCAGACGGACGGTCCATTTTTTCTTCTCCTGCATTTGATGGATCCGCACTGGCCCTACGATGCTCCGGTCGGGTACGGGGCAGCTCGAGGTGAATGTGAGGACTGTGAATCGTTGGCGGCCGTCCAATATGGCAATGCTGCCGCCGACGCGGCCGTTAGAGAGGAGTTGATCAGCCGCTATGACGCGGAGGTTGCCTACACGGACGCGGCGATCGGCTCCCTTGTTGCGGCGCTATCCGAAACCGGAGCTCTCGATGATGCATGGCTTATCGTAACGGCGGATCACGGTGAGGAATTTTGGGACCATGGCGGTTTTCTTCACGGCCACGGCCTTTTTGACGAACAGCTTCGAGTGCCGTTAGTCATCGTCCCCCCCCGAGATCAGGAGTGGGCGCGAGGCAAGCGGGTCCAACGCCAGGTTCGCTTGGAGGACGTGGGCGCGACGATTCTTGATATTGCAGGTATCGAGACCGACCCAGCTGGAGAAGTAGAGGCCGATGCGTTGGCGGGTATCGACGACTGGGAGGTCGGCGAAGCTCGCTTGCGAGAACTAGCGGAGCGCCCGCAAATTGATGGGCGAAGCCTATTGCCCGAGCTGCGTGTCGGTATGGTGGCGGAACAGGTAGAGCCGCTGGTGGTTGCGGGCTTTCTCAAGTCTCCGACTGATATGAGCTTTGCGCTTCGCAGCACTCACGCCAAGTTCGTGTCGTATGGCAAGAACAAGCTTCTCACCAAGGTTTACGATCTGCAGTTTGATGCTGGGGAAACCACGGATCTTGCGCGAGCCTCAGAAAGCCAAACCAAGGCGAGTGCTCGCCAGATCGCGATGATGCTACACCTCGCGTTGCGCCGTACCGGGCTGAAGCCTGGGGAACGCAGGCCGCTACTGGTTACTTCGCTCGCCCCGTCTGGAGGTGTCGCCGCCGAGCTGCGCGTCTTGGGGTACGCGGATTGAATCCAAAGGTCTGCGAACCCGGTGCTTGCCCGGTTTGGGTGTCTTGGGCCACAAGGGGGTGAGCTTGTATAGCGCCACTTTGGCTGGGTATCGGATGCGGCGGGTGGGCATCTGGTCGAAGGTTTTCTCAAGTAGGCGGCGAGCAAAGTACAAATGGGTCACGAACTCGCTCCGGACGAACGGGATGGGGCGCGGCTCGTATAGAGCTTTGGTCAGGTAGTAGATGTG
>JBLFWR010000120.1:0-10982 GCA_047611725.1 Binatia bacterium
TTACCGTCATCACGACAAATAGGTGCCGCCCGTCGTCAGTGCGTCCGAGCGCGTAGTATCGGGACTCGTTCTGCGAATGCGCCCGATCGTCCGCGACGACCAGCGGGCGATTGAGAAGCGCCTGTTCGCATTCCACGGCCCGAACATCATGACGCTCCGCTATGTGCGAGACATTGGCCTCGTCCCACTCGAACCCCTCGCAACGATGAAGAACATCCAGCAACGACACTGCTATTGTATACTCCAGCGATATACGCTTGTCTACAAAAACCTACAATGATGGCGACCCCCTACGTGGCCACAACTCGCTAGAATCAGCGTTCGCTGCATCCACCACCCCCCCACTCCCCGCTACAAAATCGTAAACACTTCGTACCGCGCCTTACCGCCGCCGAACGACGCCATCCGGCCCACGGAAGCGATGTCGTTCAACCAACCATACTTTTCCGAAGTTGTCTCGAAGTAAGGCGTGCTGCGGAAGTACATCTCCTCGCCAGGAATGCTTTCACCCGCGCCGATTCGTTCGGCGAGGCCTTCGTCCATGCGCAAAACGCCGGTGTAGCTGCAGTAAATGAAATGCCCGTCGTCAGTACGAATGGTGAAGCGGACGTCGAGTCGCCAGTTCCCATTGGGCATAATGCGAATCCAATCGCCTCTTGGCGGCACCACTTCGCCCTTGATCTTCGGGCCGTCGATCGTTGCCTGAGCAATATCAAAAATCAGTAGATTCTCATTGGCCTGCAGCGGCGCACTGATGTCGCCTTCCAACAGAAAGAGAAATTCGGACTCGAGTTTCGTGGACATCGTCATGTGGGTCTCCTGGAATCGATGTAGCGGGATCAACCGATCCGCACGGGCAGCTTACCGTAAACGCGGAAGAACGAATCGGACCATTCAACGCCCTCGGTCTCCACGCGCAGCGATGGCGCACGGCGGATCAACTCGCCGATCGCGATCCGCGCTTCCATCTTCGCGAGTTGATGACCGAGGCAGAAGTGACTGCCACCGCCAAATGAGTGGTACTGGATATTCTTGCGCGTGATGTCGAAGCGGTCGGGGTCCGGATTAACCAACGGATCGCGATTTCCAGAAGCCAGCATCGGCCAAACAACCGCGCCTTCAGGGATCGTCGTGCCGCCAAGCGTAAACGGCTGGGTCAACACCCGCCAAATCATCAGGATCGGACTGTCGTAGCGCAGGCACTCTTCGACGGCGTCATCGATTAGCGCAGGGTTCTTTAGGAGCTTGGCCTTTTCCGCAGGGTGATCGATCAGTGCGCGGGTGCCGTTTCCGATCAGACCGATCGTGGTCTCGAATCCCGCAACCAGCAGGCCGACCACCTGCGGAACGATTTCCCCCGCGCTGAGCTTCTCGCCGTCCTCTTCCACGCGGATGAGTTCGCTTAGCAGATCGTCGCCCAAGTTCTTCCGCCGCTCTGCAATCAGATCGTCGAAGTACGCCGCTAACGACTCGCCGGCTTGGCGAGCTTTCTCACACACTTCGGGCGGCAACATCGCAGCGAAAAACGCGTTAGTGCGCGCCTGCGTCCATTCCGTGAACTGGTCCAGGTCCGAGTCCGGAACACCTAGAACCTTGCAGATCATCGTCGCCGGAACCGGTAGCGCTAAATCCTGAATCACATCGAGACCGCCCTCGGCCAGTCCCTTGGTGATGGCGGCGTCCACGGTCTGTTCAACCTGCGCCTCCATCGCGGCGACCGCGCGGCGAGTAAACGCTTTGAACACTAGCCGGCGCAGACGAGCGTGAACCTCGTCGTCCTTGTTCAACATAAAGTCGACGAAACTTCCCGGGCTGCGATCTTTCGGATCGAACATCGGATTGATGCCCTCGGCGTTGGTCTGGCTAACCGGACCGTTGCGGAGCAACTCATCGATGTCGTCAAAGCGCGAAACGCGCCAGGTACCCAGAGGCGTAAGATTGACCGGATCGGTTTCACGCAAGTGATGAAGAAATGGATACGGGTCGTCGCGAAACTCAGCCGATAGTGGGTCGCACCCGGCCCAATCCAGTTGGCTCGGTGTGTCAGCACTCATTGCGCGCTCCAGCCTCCGTCAATGTTGATCGCCGATCCGGTGATCATGGTTGGGGCATCCAACAGCAACCATGCCACCGTATCGGCAACGTCCGCTGTTTCTCCGATGCGTCCAATCGGTTGCAACGCGACCAAGTCCGCTTCGGACACGCCGCCTTGCGCGAGGAAATCCAGCATCGGTGTTTTGATGGCACCCGGACAAACCGAGTTCACCCGGATGCCCGCCGGTCCGTATTCGACCGCGGCGGCTTTCGAGAGTCCGATGACTGCGTGCTTCGAAGCCGTGTAAGCCGACTCTCCCGCCAGCGCGACCACACCCGCGACCGATGACATGTTGACGATCGCACCGCCGCCACCGGCAATCATTCGCGGGATCTGATGACGCATGCACGAGAAAATTCCGCGGACGTTCGTGGCCATTGCAGCATCGAAGTCTTCGAGTTTTGTCTCAGCCAATGGCGCTACGGGTAACCCGATCCCCGCGCAGTTGAACGCCCCGGTCAGTGCGCCCAGCGTGGCAACGCAGTGGTCCACCCCTTCGGCAACCGCCGCATCGTCGCGAACATCCACTGTGCGCCCCACGGCGCGACCGCCATTGGCGATGATCTCTTCGACTGCGCGCGATAGATGCTCTTCGTTCGAATCCCAAGCCGCGACTGCCGAGCCTTTCGCAGCCAATTTCAAGGCCGATGCCCTGCCGATTCCAGATCCTGCACCGGTAACAATCACTACACTCACTAGACCGCCCCCCTCACCCAGCACGCAGCGCAGGCACGACTTCGCTTGCGAACAGGCGCAGGCTCTCGGCCGCATCATCAGCGGCCAGGCCACCGAAATACGCGCAGATGTTCAGGTCGAACTCTCCTACGACCGCGCGGCGTCGCTGCAATCGTTCCAAGATCTGCTCCGGTGTCCCCGCGGCCTGTACGGCGATGTAAGCGTTCGTCGCGCCGTCCATGCCTGCGGCTCCCAGGGCTCGCGCTTGATCGCCATAGGATTTGTACGCATGGCTTTTCTTGAAGTGATCGCCGCCGAGTTCGTAGTGGTGCATGACCTCGCCGAAGTAAGCACCGATGTGACGGTGCGCCAGTTCGGATGCCTTGGCGGCGTCGTTGGAGCAGACCATGAAATCGCAGAAGCGTGGCAGCGGCGGGTCGCCGTCGTGGTGTTGTCGGTACTCTTTTCGGTATGCGTCGATCTCGGCGGCGATGGCTTCGTCGGGCTTGTTCGAGAACACGACCATGCCAACGCCGAGCCTGGCGGCTTGCAGAGCTGAATCCGGTGACATCGCGACAGAGTGCGTCCGTCCTCGAAATGACCCGCGGGGCTCAGGACGAATCTCCGTGCGTGCCTGCGGGTAGTAGTGCCCGTCTCCTTCGATGAAACCTGTCTCGAGTGCAGTAAGAATCATCGCCGAGGCCTCGTCGAAGCGATCGCGCGACTCTTCCATGTCGATCCCGAAGCCGGCGTACTCGCGCCGTGACAGGCCTCTTCCCATTCCGAAGACCGCGCGCCCTTCGCTGAGGTGATCCAGAAATATGACCTTCTCGGCAACACGGAGCGGATCGTTCCACGGCAGAATCATCGCCCCGGTCGCCAACCCGATACGGGTGGTCTTGGCGGCGAGGTAGCTCAGAAACTGAGTGTTATCGGGGCAGGCCGCATAGTCGGTGAAATGGTGTTCCACCGGCCAGAGCTCGTCGAACCCCAGTTCGTCGGCCAGCAGCGCCATTCGCAGTTCATTGGCCACGACTTCGGAGTCGGGGCAGCGTCGGCCATAGTTCTGAAATACCATCTGAAGACCAAGTTTCATCGCGTTCTCCGTCCTTTGGGATTGCCGAATTAGAGCCTAGAGTCTATACTCTAATGGAAGACGAACGGTCAACCCTGTCGCCAAAGAAATCGGAAATATGGAAGCCACACAGCCACAAACAGCCGCCAAGCCTCGGAACAATCGCGATCGGATCATCGAAGCCACGGTGGCGCTGCTCAATGAGTTTGGGGAGGCCGGAGTCGGCACGGGGCGGATCTCACAGGTGCTCGGGATCAGTCCCGGCAACCTCTACTACCACTTCAAGAATCGCCAGGAGATCGTGCGCGCGATTTTTCCACGCATTGAATCGGGTCTGGAGGCGGCGCTGACGCCAGCCCCCGACGCCGACGGGGCCGAGCTGTTGGCGCGGCACTACATGGGCGGGTTTCGCATCATGTATGAGTACCGGTTCTTTTTCTGCGGACTTCCGCAGCTACTCGGTAGTGACGACGAATTGCGACGCGACTACCTGCGACTCGAAGCGGCGTCGCTGCTGCGAATCCGTTCGATCATCGAGACGTCGCTCGCCTACGGCCAACCTCCGCGGCGCCCCACTCCTGTCGAACTAGAGCAGGTCACCACCAACACTTGGATGGTGTTCTTGTCGTGGCTTAACTTCGTGTGTCTTAGAAAAAGCAGCGCCGAGGTTGCATTCGACGATGTCGCAAGCGGCTTGCAACATGTCTTCGGGCTACTGGCACCGTGGCTCGACGACTCGTACAGCCGTTCCGTGGCCAGCGAGTTGGAGCGAATGTTTCAAATTGAGAAACAAAACCAGCGTGCAGGATCGCTTTAGCGGGCGATCAGCCAGAGGCCGAACGCGTCGCCTCAGCCTCCAACGACGAACCGGTCGTGGGTGCCAACCGAAACCGTCTTGTCGCCACAGGCCACTGTGGTGGTGAAGCTCAACTTTTTGCGGTCGATGGCGGTCAGTTCGCAGCCAATTTGAATGTCCTGGCCAGCCGCGGCCGCCGCTTGATGGCTGACACAGACGTGGATGCCGACCGTGGTCTCAGCGCCATCGAGGTGTTCCTGGGCCAGCAGCAAACAGGTCTGCTCGATCAATCCGATCATGGACGGCGTCGACAGCACCTTCATCGGCAGATGCGGTGGCGACATGTCCTCGGTCACGGTGTAGGTGGCGGTGCTGGACAGTCCTAGCTGCAGGGAATCTTTCATCCGCGCAGTTTGTTCCACGGTGACGGGAACTGCCAGTAAACTTCGGGTTCCGGCCAGTACCGCTCTTCATCCCCCCACCCTTTACAACAGCTCCTCCACCTCGATCGCCGTTGACCCGGCTGGCAGGCTAACCAGCGTGCCGTCGCGGCCGATCCCGTGGCGACCGGAGTACACATCGGCGACGCCTTCCAGGAACAGCTCTTCCATCGGCGCGATCAACAAGGGTGGAACGATGTGGTTGTAGAGGAGGTAGCCGACGTCCGCGTCACGCGCGATTTCCGCGGCTTGGACGGGAGTCGTGTGATAGTCGCGGATGTCGTTGGTGATCTTCGCCAGATTTGAACGGCCAGCTTTGACGGTGGCGTCGGTAATGACAGCGACGAGGTGGGCGGCCAATCCTTCGTGGACGAGTAGGTCCACACCCTTGGCAAAGTGTTGCAGATTGGCGAACTTCACCGTGTCGCCGCTGATCACGACCGAGCGCCCGGCGTAGTCGAATCGATAGCCCACCGACGGGTCGATCGGTTCATGATCGACGCGAAACGCCGTGATCCTGACCCCATCTTCATCGAACACGACGGGGCCTTCGCCGTCAGCAGGCGCTACAAAAGCCTGAGCTTTTCCACCATGCCCCGACGGCGGAATCGTTTCCGCTCCGTGATGGGCAACCCGGTAGCCTTTATCCAAACGGTACGCAGCGTTGAATCCCGCAACTACTTCATCAACGCCCTCGGGCCCGATCACCGGCGTCGGCGTGGTCGATCCGGAGTTTGCCCAACGCTGCATCAACAATTCGCCAAGGCCATCGATGTGGTCGGAATGGAAGTGTGTCAGCAAGATCGCGTCGATCCGGCAGCGGCGAACCCGCACCGCACAAAACAACATTAAGCCCGTCGGGCAGGGCGGTTCGCAGAGGGTTAGGGGCGCGGCCGTTGGCCATGACCCCGAGCCATTCCAATGCTGTGCCCCTGGCCTTCTCGCAGTTGAGTTCTGGATAGCGGCCAATCTTTCGGCGCATGGTACGGCCACCGACTCACCGTTCGACGAAGTACGACTTCTCTTGCTTGCCAACCAGTAGCCCGAAGCCGCGAAGCTCCGAGTCGCGGTGGATCGTTTGACCGTTCTCAGGGTGCGGTAGCGCGGCTACACGCCCCTTCGTAAGCCTGATGTTCGTCCTGGCTGATACTTCCATTTACTCCGAAAATAGTAGTCTTTTCAATGTTGATCCAAGCCCATGAGACTCAGTCCAAAAGCGGCCACGCGAATTCGTAATCAGCAGGTCGTCCGTTCAAATCGGATTGTCAGCTCCAGAGAAACCAGAAACTTAGAGCGTTGTATCCGACGAGTGTAGGCTCGGCGCGTGCGGCTGTCACCCGCCTTGTCACCCGGAGGTGGTTGGGGCCGTGCGGTAGACGTTGAGGCCAATCGCGGGCGAGGTCGGTCGTTCCGAGGGCGCTGCTAGATTCCCAACGTGATGTCGAAGCGCCGTTGACGCTGGGCCACAGCTCGTGCGCGGTCCGCCATCTCCACTTCCTCGAAAGTCCGCGGCCCCGTGGGTGCGCCGATTCCGTGTAGACCCGCAGCCTTGATGACAGCTAAGGCCGCGGAGACGCTGTTACCCTGCAACTCGCGTTCAATGACGCCGAGAGCGGCTGGGAGCAACGACCGTAGCCGATCGCAGGCACCGTCCCACACCTCACCTCGCCGTCGTCCAATCTCAGCCTGAAAGGCGTATTCGCGATTTAGCCACCCGCTGACGGTTTGTCGACTAACGCCGACGGCTTCCGCAGCCTTGGTGACGGTTTGCCCAGACGCGAGGAGGTCGGCGGCGGCCGCCTGTTGCGGCGTTAGCTTGCCCTCGTTCGTGTCGGCTTTCGACGTGTTTCGTCGTGCGCTCATGTTAGTCGTTTACCACGTCTCGCCTACGACCGCTTGTGCCTGCGCGCCCTCAGACCAAGGGAGCCCGCATGGACGACGAGGCAAAGAGGGGGCCGAGACGAAGGCTTGTTGCACCGCCTTGCGCGCGAGCGTGGGGCACCCCGTTCGTGAACTGAAACTCGATCTCGGTTCCGTCCTAGTCAACACTTGCCTATTGCGGGTTTGGGGTCGCGGCCTCGAAAACGCTTCAGGAACTCGCGCATGAAATGCTTTTCTGTCTCACCGCAGATCATCTGCGCCAGTTCGTCGTCGGCTCCGAACGCAGCCACGAGCAGAAAACTGCTGATTGCAGAGACATGAATGCCGAGCGCGTGGCCGTGGTTCGCTGTTGAGCGTTGATGCTGGCCGGTTGGCGCCGGCTGGATTGCCCGACGGTCCGCTCTAGCACGTGGCCCCTGCAACGTTCCGCGCGGAATGTTGATAAACGTGCTGCCTGCCCACTAAAACGGGGGATCCCAGTGTGTGCCGAAATCACGAGAGTGATTCGCGAGCATTCGCCTCCCCGCGCAACACGCTTGTTCCTCTCATAACCACTCCGCCTAAAGCCCATCAAGCCATGCCGCAAGGTTCAGTCGTTCAATCGCAGCAGCACTGCGCCGTAGCAGCGTTCGTACGGTGTCGTCACGTTCGGTCAGTGTGCCCAGCCCGATCGAAGTCGCCGCCACCATCAGTGTTTGAAAGGAATAGCCGCAGTATTGGTGGCGGGCCTGCTCCGGATCCAAGCGCACACCACGCGACGCGAGTTCGTCAATGTAGAAATCGATCAATTCATTTTCGTGGGCAGCCAGCAAGTCTGGTTCCAGGGAGTTGATCAAGAAGTACTGGACGTCACGAATGCCCTTACACCAATGCATTCCCTGGAAATCGATCATGCCCATTCGAGGCCCGTTCGGTGTTTGGTATTCGAATAGGTTGGCGAGGTGGCTGTCACCATGAACCAACGTGAGCAAGCCGTCGTACCAGGCGTCGACCAACGCGTCCCATTTACGGATTGCGAGGCGGCAGACCTCGGCATGTTCGGTCGTAAATAGATCGGGGGCGCTGCGTTGGGCGGGACCGATAGCCGCTGCGTTCAGAGCGCGAGTCTTCGCGCGTCCTCCCGGCGAAAGATAAACGTGCAACCGATTGGGTAACAGCGCCTCTCGTTGATCTGGCGACCAACCCCAAAACTCCGCATGAAGCTCGGCAAACGTGCGCAAGCACATGCGCGCGCGCTCAATCGTCGTACCGGCTGCCATGTCTCGGTTGATGAACATGCGCGTTCCCGGAACGTCGTGCAGATTTTCAAGCAGCAGCACGAAGCGTGCACCGCGTCGCGCTACCGCATAGACCTGCGGGACCCGGACCGGGACCCGAGTTGCGAGCCGCTCGCAGAATGCTTCTTCGACCTCCCAGAACCCGATCGCGTTCGCGAATACCCGAGTCGAAAGTTCGGAACACGGAAGCTTTGCGTATGCGGTGCGGGGTAGTCCACGGCCATCACCCTGGGCTGCATCAAAGTCGAGATCGATGAGAAAGTTCGTGCAGTTGCTGCTTTCGAACGTAACGCCGGGTAGTGACACCGCGCTTACGGGCGGCAGAGAAGCAGCTCCGGCGGGCGCAAAGTCGCGGATCAGCTGATTGATCACTTCGGGGTTGGCCAGTTGTACAGGGGTGCGGGGCAGTGCCCGACCAAACGCTTCTTCGACGCGGTCGATCGCAACGCGCCCCATCGCCGCCGACAAGCTGACGCCTAGTGCGAGCTGCCCTTGTCGCTGCGATGACGAAGACATTCGCGCTCTAGCTCAGCTCAGTCTTCATGACTTCGTTTGCACACCCGTAGCCAGGCAGAAAAGTCACCCCCGGACCCGGGTGGCAGGCAGCGCCACACAGATAAAGGCCGGCGATTGGAGTCGCGTGGGCAGATCCTTCTACGACCGACCGCGCCGCGAGCATCTGGTCTGGATGAATCAACCCGTGCGTGAAGTCTCCATTGGTCGCTCCGTGCATCGCGGCGAAGTGGTCAGAAGAAAACACTGCCCGCTCGACAATACTTTCGCGGAAATCGGGCAAGTACTGGCAGATGCGGTCGATCACCTGTTCGGCCATTTCGTCTCGAAGCCTCCCGCGCTCCGAGTCCGGGGCATCGCAAGGAAAGAAAAAGCCATACGCGCTCGCAATATGCATGCCCTCGGGCGCGAGAGTCGGGTCGACGACGGTCGGGATCTGGAATGCAATCGGCGCGTGGGTAGGCAGTTCGCCGCGCTGGCAGGCCTCGTGGCTTTCTTGCATCTGCTCGGGGTCTGGCACCATCGCACCGCCGAACCGGGCATAAATATTTTTGTTCAGAAATGCCCATTCCCCACCGTACTCAGGGAGGCGATTCAACTTGAACAACAAGTGCACCCAGGCGCCCTTATGCTCGATGGCGTGGACGTCCGCCACAAATGAAGCGGGCAAGAGTTTTTCGTCAAGCAGTCGCGTAAAAGTTGCGGGCTTATCGAGGTTTGAAAGTACAACGCGTGCGCGAAGAACCTCGCCGCTTCGCAATTCGACACCAACAGCGCGCCCATTTTCGACGACGATCCTCTTCACCTGCTGCTTCAGGCGTACCTCTCCACCGTTCGCGACAATGGAACGCTCGAGCGCTTCGCAGAGTGATCCCATCCCGCCTTTCACCCGACGCATCAATCCACCGCTGCCATTGAGCGCCATGGTGTAGACAAGACAAAACGCGGATCCGGGAGAAAATGGCCCCTTGTAGGTCGACTGAATCGCCGCAAACGAAAGCAACGCGCGAAACGTCCGATGCGCAACCGGGTCGGGGAAGAAGCGATTGATCAAGTCCATCGCCGACCCCTTGAAGACCAGATCGAGTTGTTCCCTTGCCGCAACGTTGGGAGCTTCCGCGATCAGCTCGTCCATCGTTTTGGGCAAGCGTCCCGCTGTGAAGCGATCCATCACCGAGGCAGGGTACTTGCAAAAGCGCATCAGGCGAATGAAGCCCAACATCGCACGAGGACCATGATCGAACAGAAAATGGGTGAGCTGCTTCACCGGGTTCGAATAGAATAGGAGAGGTGCTGCACCGGAGTTTGGCAGGTTGATGGCCACGACGGGCAGGGTGATGAATTCGGCGCCGTTGCCTTCGAAGTCGAGAGCGTCGGTCACTTCCTTCGCCAACGGAAACAGCACGCTGGCACCCACTTCGTTGCGACAGCCCTTGAGGATCTCGCGGGTGCCCGACATGCCGCCGACGTAACCGTTCTTCTCGAGCACGATGACCGAGTGGCCCTTGCCAGTCAGGACCGTGGCCGCGGCTAGCCCGTTGTGTCCCGCCCCGATGATGATCGCGTCCGTTTCTTCCATGGAACCTCTTGCCATCCGCTGCGAGCTGCCTCGAAGCTTAGCCCGGTCCTTCCTCGAAACGTCCTTTGCGGTCAATCCGGGACCGACGCGGACTTTAAGAAGTTGGAAGTTCGTATCCGCCGCCCCCAAGCCCGTCGCCTAGTGGGCAAACTATCGATCGTCAGAATCTAAACTGCCGCCTCAACATGGCCCGGGGCATGTTGGACCTTGAGACTTTAGCGACCCAGAGTGCGGGCGCACTCAAGATCGCGCGTTCACCGACAGCGAGGGTCAGCGGATAGGTACTTCAAACGCCCTCCCCCTGCAGACCCTGTCATTGCAAAGTAGAGATGTCAGGTTCGGTCTCGTGGGCTAGGTCGTCAGGCCAGCCTTTGCCCTAATTCTTTTCTTCTGCCTGAGGGTCGCTTTTGGATTGGCCAGGCGCTCGACGTCACGTTGTTGTTGCCGCTCGGCGATCCAACCCAGAGCTGCGCCGAGTCGCTTGTTCTCAACCACCGCTCCTTGCGATATTCGCGCTTCGTCTTTCGGCATGGTTCGGAAGCTTACCGCTTCTCCCTTGTGAACAATTCTGACAGTGCCGTCTTCGCGTTCGCTCACTGCAATCCTGTGGCCACGCAACTTCCGGTTCTCCACGGTGTCTTCGAGCATGTA
>JBLFWR010000121.1:0-10813 GCA_047611725.1 Binatia bacterium
GGAGAAACCGGACATTTCTATATTGCAGCTACAACCCAGAGTCCGATAACGTCTTTTACGTCAACTAGAATGCCTGGGCCGCGTCCGTGTTTCGCTGTCCACGGTTGATGCTGGCCGGTTGGCGCGGCGATCCAGGCCAGCGCGAAAAGATGAGCGGCACGGCGGCCGATGGCTCGATCGATCGCCAGAGCCCACAACGCCAACCCAAGGGTCGCAAAGACGATCGCCACCAACTTCGCCGCGATCCAAGAGTTTCCCAGCAGCGCGACAAACGGCATGGCGACGACGCCCATGGCCAAGGATCCGCCGTTGTAAGGGTCGGCCTGTAGTTGCCAGGGCGAAAGCCCCCAGCCCTCTATTAGCGATTGCGCGATGAGCAGCCGGTAGGCTTCTTCCCAGTACCAGACGCGATCGAAGGCGAAGGCAGCAAGCAGGCCACGGTGGGCGGCGAACGCTGCGCACCAGGCGACGAGCCATGTGTAACGGGTCTGAGTGCGAGCGTCGTTCACGGGTCAAGGAGTCCGGCTTAGCTCGGTCTGACACAAGTGCGAAGCGCGACTCGCGGTTTACGAGCAGTCGAAACGGGGAACTCGCTCAGTCCTTGCGAGAGGTGCGGTACTCGGTGAACCAGCCAGTGATGCGAGAGATCAAACTGTCGGGGATGCCAATCCGGCGTTTGAGCCACGCGTAAAGTCGCAGCGCCTGGTTATCGGCTTGCACGGCGAATCGCTTGAGTGCCGAATCCTGCGGGCGGGCAAAGTAGGTCGTCGAAGTAGGAGTGACATGAACCGAGTCGTCGACCGTGTAGTAGTAGAGCTGAATGCTCTTGCGCGTCTGATCGGACGGGCAGGTCAGGGCATCGGGAAAACCGTGCAGGGCGCCCGGAGTATTGAAGAGCAAAGCGTTGTTGAGAAGCGGCGCAAGCTGACCACTTCGCTCGGTCATGCCGGTTTCCCATAACTCGATGCTTCCGCCCCAATCAAGATTCCAGTCAGCGTTCAGGTAGAGAATGAGATTGCAGCGACGACGCCAGGTCGGCTTCTCGCGATGCATGGTGAAATCTTGGTGAACGTTCAGGAACCCGCCCGACCAGGCCTGGTGCATGCCGCCGCCTTCGATGTCGTGGTCGGCGACAAGACCTTGGATGCCGCTAATACGCTCCACCATCGCAACGAAGCGCGGCGAGTTCAGCTCTTCAATCACTGCCGTTACTGACGCCGGGAAGTCTTCCCAGTGATGAATACTGGCCTTGTTTTCGTTGACGTGCCGGTAGCGGATCCAGTTGTTGTCAGCCTGCCGGGGAAAGTCGGCTTCCAGACGCCGGGCGGCCTCGGGGCGGAGAAAGCCCTCGAAGCAAACATGCGGGAAGGGCTGATTGGCTCGGTAGCCCTGGGCAAGCTCGTCCATCCCAGCATCGTAGCGATCGTAGTCGAGGATTTCCGGCATGGCCGGAGACGAATCAGAAGGGGAACTCGTAGACGTAGACATCGTTTAACCGGTCCGGGAGGGCCCCGCCGCGGAGAGAAGATCAACCGTGACCTCTCCGGCTCCCTCGCGTAGCGCCCTAGAGAATCGTCCATCGCGCCGGGCCTAGCATCGCAACGCAAAAGGCGTCTCG
Source organism: Binatia bacterium (assembly GCA_047611725.1). Lineage (GTDB taxonomy): Bacteria > Desulfobacterota > Binatia > UBA1149 > CAITLU01 > JBLFWR01. The sequence goes on from JBLFWR010000121.1 coordinate 1,619, forward strand.
GCAAGAGGGAATGCGGGAACGTCGTCTCCTCGGACTTAGCAAAAAGCAGCGCGCCCAAAGCTATCTCCCGCTTTCCGAACCCAAACCGATACCGCTAGACTGGCGAGGCTGACAGGCGCCACCATTGCTGGCAGCAATCAGGTCATCGCTGGCGAATCCCACGCGGTGGACAGTAAAACCCACATGAATCGAACCGTACCCAAGCCCTTGCTGGCTATCGCCTCATTCTCGATCATGGGATTGCTGCTGCTCACCTTCGAGCTTTCTGTCAGGTTCCTGGGAATTGACGCAGTCGCATGGCCGAGCCTGGAGGGAAAGACGATCGGATTTATCCGCATCGATCCGCTGCTGGGCGCTCTTCCGGAGCCCGATTACGCGGGCAAATGGTTCGGTTTCGACGCTTCCTTCGATTCCGGGGGATTCAGAAACACTGGCTTCCCCCCATCGACCAATCCGGAGATCGAGGCGGGCGATCTCAGAAAAGTCGCGTTCCTCGGAGATTCCTGCACCTTCGGCTGGGGACTCGAAGACAGTCTTACGTTCACCGGCCAGCTCGATCAGTTGCAGCGCGCCTCCGGACCCCCGCGTCTGGCCCTGCGCAACGCCGGCTACCCCGGACACAGTGCCGTCATGGGGCCCTATGTCTTTCGCCAACGGGTGCTGGCCTGGCAGCCAGATGTCGTCGTCCTCGGATACTCCGCGAACAATGCGTTTAGATTCGCGACCAAGGGACATCGACAGCGATTCCAGAACTACGAGCTGCGTAGCCTACTGCTGCAGTCACAAACCTACCGAGCCTTGGCCTCTCGGGTCGCCGCGGCCAATCACACGCCGCGCGGCGACCCACGCTCCCGCGCTACCATCATGGAGCGCCCACTAAAGAATCTTCACCGCATCGCCAGCCTTGAGGAGTTCGAAGACTCCACACGCAAGACCATCAAGGCCGTTCTTAGCCACGGCGCTGATCCGGTTCTCATGGTGTTCCCCCGAAGCGTTGAGATACAAGAGCCAGTGGTTCCGGTCGAAGATGTAGCAATCGCCATACAGATGAGCCCCTTTGGCAACGACCCGGATCCCACAAGTACTGGCTCGCGCGAACTCGGGTTGCTCGAAGCTTCCTGCCTCGATCACCTGGCCATCCAGGACCCGGTTGCAGCACTGCGCAGCCAGAGTCCGTCCTGGAAGCCCGTCAGGCCCAGCGACCCGAAGCTGCTGGAAATCCTCAGGGCTGGAGCCAAGGCCTTCGTCGCGGGTGACACCGAAGAAGCGCTTGATCGTTTCGCCCAAGGTGTAGCCCTGGATCCCGCTTCACCACTAGCGCGTTACGATCTGGGCGTTACCAAGCTTAAATCTGGCGACCCCGACGGCGGCCTCGACGAACTGGCTCGAGCCGAAAAACTCGCCTGCAACGTATTCCTGAGCTATCAAGTCGCGTTGCATCGCATCGCGGTCGAACTTGAGGTGTCGATCATCGACCTAGTGCCAGTGTTCCAAGTCGACGACAGCGAAGAGCTTTTCCTCGACCCGGCTCATCCGAATGCAACCGGAAGTCGCCTGATTGCCGAAGCTTTGTGGGCACGGCTTGGTAAGATGTAGGCCTTTGAAAACACCGCTTACAGTTCGATCCTCGCTTCGGCCTTACGGCCACAGGGCCCAATCCGGTTCTCGGAAGCGGTTTTTCTCAGCCGCTGTTCTAACTGCCCTGTGCGTGGCGTTGACCGGCTGTGGGCGCCTGCTTCCGCAGCGCTATACGCTGCCCAACGTACTGGTCATCGTCGTGGACACGCTTCGAGCCGATCGAGTCGGCGCCTTCGGCAATCAAGCCGGACTGACACCCAATCTAGATTCTCTGGCAGCCAACGCGACGGTGTACCAAAACGCCTATCCGCTTTCTTCTTGGACGAAACCTTCGATGGCATCGCTGTGGACGTCGCGCTTTCCGACGCAGCACGGGGTTGTGGATTTCGACATCCAGATGCCAGAAACCGAGATCACGATCCCGGAAATTCTTCATGATGTCGGGTACGTCACAGCCGGGTTTCAAAGCAATCTGCTGCTCACCAAGCGTCACGGCTTTGCTCAGGGTTTTGGACACTACGTGATCTACGGCACCGATGACGATGTCCCCGGTCCGACAAAGCCTCACCCGAAAGCCGCGACGCTGAATCGGGAAGCGCTGCATTGGGTCGACCTGACGGATCGCCCCTGGTGGAAAAGAAACCCTCGGCTTTTGTACATTCACTACATGGAGCCACATTCGCCGTTGGATCCCGATCCTGAGATTTGGGCTGAAACCGCGACGAAGAAAGACCACCGCGGGATCGCCGATTTAAACACGAAGTTCCTGATCTCCCGTCTCTACCCGCAGCCCGAGGAGGTCTGGTTTGAACTGCGTGGCGGATAAGCCATTCAAACACCCTCCCCCTTTAGACCCAGAGTCCGATAGCGTAATTTACGTCAACTAGAATGCCTGGGCCGCGTCCGTGTTTCGCTGTCCACGGTTGATACTGGCCGGTTGACGCGGCTCAACAACGCCCGCTGTAACAATACGGGGCCGGCTTATATTCAGTTCGCCAAGAACGGGCGCGTTAAGTACCAGCCTTCCGCCGTGGAGAAGTGGATAAGCGACAACACTCGCCAACACACGTCCGAACTAAGAGGTGAAGGGTGAGTACGTTGCAGGGCAAATACTCGAAACCGGTCAGCAGTGTACCGTGGGCCGTTAAGTCGGGGGAGAAACGGCCCCATATTGAGTCCGGTCTCTACGATGGCGTGGTGGTCGCTACCTCGCTAGAGAGGCCGTTCGGGCGCCATTCAGCAAAAGTGGATATTCGACTTACGGGTATGGAGATCTGCTACTTCGACGAGTACGAACCGCCCGAAGGTTTCGATCATCCGCAAGATTTGATCATCCCATGTAATTACCCCTTCACACTCGTTGACGGCGTTGCGTGTTACGGGAGAACCTCAAAACTTTACCGCTCATTGGTAGCGGTGTTTGGAGCGGGGGCTGAACAGGTCTCGCCTGATGAACTGCTGGGCCAGGCCGTTCAGGTGAGGGTGGATTCCGTTACTAAAGACAGCGAGGGGAATCCTCTTCCGCCGTCGGAATATTACTCCAAGGTGCGGATAAGCCATTCAAACACACTCCCCCTTCAGACCCAGCGTCCGATAACGTAATTTACGTCAACTAGAATGCCTGGGCCGCGTCCGTGTTTCGCTGTCCACGGTTGATGCTGGCCGGTTGGCGCGGGCCGGTTGGCGCGGGAGATTACCCAGTCCAGACCGGACCGGGCGAACTGACTGAGTCAGGGCTTTACCGACGCCGGAGCATCGCTCTGCCCCCCGTCAACCAGCCAGTAGACGGGGAGGCTCGCGTTTGCGACCAGCCAGACGACTGAAGCGACGCAAAGTTAGGCTCCGCACCCCGCAGCCCAGACGACTGTTTTGCGCAGTCGCCCGGTATCGACGGGGTGGGGTCTGCGAGGCGTTTCGGTGGTCGCGCCGCGTGCAGTAGGGTGCTTCCCGATATGTCTCTTTTTTGTCGTCGCCCTTGGCTGCCGCTCCTTGCAGTAATAGCGCTTCTGATCGCCAGCGCGCTCACTTGGACTCCGCCAGCAAACCTTCGGCCCGGTCAGGGCATTGTACGCGTACGCAGCTCAGGCCTTTACGCGAAATTCGGAGGTGTCTCCCGACCCCTCATTGTGGGCGCATCGCCGGCTGCCGTCGTCACCGACATGCCTGCAGCACCTGCCGGCCAGCTCGAATTCGAAGCGGCTTTGCCGTCCGAAAATACCCCGGGCGTGGCGGCACATTGCACCGCCGTGTATAGGCCCAACGGCGGCGAGGCCTTGACCAAATCGTTCACAATTTCCACCGTGCAACGGTGGGTGCGCCAGCAACTCCAAGTACCAGCCGCACCTGCGGGTGCCAAGATTGAACTCGAGTGTCTAGGCGTGCCAAAGGTCTTGTGGTCACAGCCACGCCTCGTTGCCGAAGCGAGCGCTGCCCCCGCGCCGCTCATCGTTCTTCTCAGTCTCGATACGTTGCGCGCAGATCACGTTTCGGGTTTCGGCGCACCGCCTGAAGCCACACCGGCATTGGGCGAGCTCGGCGACGACGGCGTTCGCATGCTCGATACCGCATCCCAGTTTACGTGGACCCTGCCCTCGCATTTCACGATGTTCTACTCGCGCTTGTTCGGATTCCCGATTTCGGTGCGACCCGTGCGAGGGCTGACTCAAGCCCTCGCCGCTCACGGCTTCGCGACCGGCGGCTTTACGGGCGGTGGTTTTGTCGGCTCGGCCTTCCGTTTTCATTACGGCTTCGATTCCTACGCCGAGTACGATCCCAAACACCCCAGTATCGGGGACATTGACGTGCTGCCGCGCACGCTTGACGATGCGCAAAAGTGGTTGAGTGAGCACGATAAAGTACCGTCTTTCGCGTTCGTCCATACCTACGCGGTGCACGAGGCCACCCCCGAGGAGAAGGAGATCGCCAAGCTGAAGAAGTTTCCGCCGGCCCCTCCCACGCCGGAGCTGGTCAAGAGCGCCTCTGCTTTTTACGACCATTTGGTTTCGAACCTGGACCAGCGGCTCGCGGGATTTTTCGACTACCTGCGCGCTGCGGCCCAGCGCCGCCCGGTATTTCTCCTCGTAACTTCCGACCACGGCGAAGCATTCGGGGAGCACGACAATTTCCGTCACGGCATCGGTGGCAAAGGGGTCACCCTCGATGACGAAATCGTTCACGTGCCAATGATTTTCTGGGGTCCATCGGTGCTAGCGGATGCTCCCGACAGTCATACGCCGTTCATGCTGCTCGACTTGGCTCCCACGATTTTTTCGGCCGTGGGGATCCCGAAGCCGGAGAGCATGGAGGGTCGCAACTTTTGGCCGATGCTGATCGGGCATTGGAGCTGGAGCCTGCGCAAGTGGGACCCGCAGTGGAAAATCCCCGCCCTCAGTTACAAAGCCGAAGTCCCTGGGGATCCTGCGGCTTGGTCGTCGCGCAGCTCCGAGTGGAAACTGATCGCGCCGATTTCCGAGACTCCCGCGATGAGCCTGTACAACCTGAAAAAGGATCCCGCGGCGCGCGAGAATTTGTCAGAGATGGAGCCGGCACGCGTGGCGGCAGCGTTGAAAGAACTTACGACAACACTGCAGGGCATCGACGTGGCTCTCCCTGAAGGATCGCCAGGACTACCGGTGTGTCCTGACTGCGGCTGGCACGACCTCGCAAAATTCTGGAAACAGCTCGACCCACATGTGGTCGAGGCCCCGGGCGAGGCTGGCTTGGACGAGGACACCCGTGACCGGCTCAAGCGCTTGGGTTACCTTGACTGAGGGCTTTGCTCAGGCAGGGGCAAGTATCGATCCAGCTAGGCCCGAGAGGCTCGCTGGCACTTGGATCGTTGAGCTTCGGCAAGTTTTAACCCATGATCCCGACCCCACCTAGTGCAACGACGAGCGTAACGACAGCCCCAGCCGCCGGAGTTGACCGCTTCGAGATGCTTGACGGACTGCGCGGAGTAGCGGCTTTGGTAGTTGTCTTCGGGCATCTGTTTTCCGCCCTTCCCCTCGACCTCGGTTTCCGACTCGCGCTCTTCACGGGCCCCCTAGGCTTTCTGTTCAACGGCGCCGCCGCCGTACATGTGTTTTTCATTCTCAGCGGGTTCGTCCTTACGCATTCCCTCATGCGAGCCGGCGGGTTTAGCGTTGCATCTGTTCCCGGCTTCCTCGTGCGGCGGATTATGCGCTTACAGCCTCCCTATCTGGCCGCGGTAGGCTTCGCCTGGCTTGCCAGCAGTTACTACACAGTTCCCCATCCTTTGGGTGCCGGTCCATTCATCGCTGCACACTCGCTGGTCTCGGCAAGCTTCACGAACCTCCTCCCTCTCGTCTGGATGTTCCCAAATCGTGCGTACGGGTTGATACCCGTGGCCTGGACGCTGCGAGTTGAGATGATCTACTCGCTGCTGATGCCCGCGCTGGTTGCCGGGCTGGCGACACACGTTCTGCTCTTCGCGGGTCTCGTCATCGGCCTGCTCAGCCTGCCCTTGCACCTGGTGTGGCCCTTCTACATTTGTAATTTTGCGGTTGGCATCCTGATGCGCAGGCACTACGGCTACCTTTCCAACACAATGGCGCAACGCGGATAAGCCATTCAAACACACTCCCCCTTCAGACCCAGCGTCCGATAACGTAATTTACGTCAACTAGAATGCCTGGGCCGCGTCCGTGTTTCGCTGTCCACGGTTGATGCTGGCCGGTTGGCGCGGGCCCACCGGCCGACGGCTCGATAGCTGGCTTGGTTGAGTGGTACGTGCGCCTGCCCCTGGCGTTACGACGTCACCCTTTTGCAAAGATGTGGCGGATCTCCAAGTATGGCGAATGTCGTTGAACCCATGGTCGTCCTTTCGCGTCCTTCATCGTGTGTCGGTTCTCGTTCTTCCCTTGTTGATCGTGTTAGCAGCTCCCGGCGCGGCGCTGGCGGCCTGCGGTCCGGTGTCGGGTTTCTATGGATTTTTGCTTCAAGGCGTGACCTCCAACTGCCTCGATTCTGGCGACAACGGCGGCTTCGAACTTGAGCTGACGGGCAACCTGCGGCAGCAGGGCTGCACGCTGACTCTCGGACTCGAAGACACCAGTGAGGGGCTGACCGAGGTCACGCTTTCAGGCGCGGTGTCGGGCTCGGCTTCCGCGGCTTCTTGGTCGGGCTCGATCTCGGTCAGCGTGACCTATGTTGAGGGCTCTGAGACCGGCACGGGGGCCTTCTCGGGCTCGGTCGGCAGCGGCGAACTCGATGTGACCTATCAGACTCAGATCACCAGCGGCGACACCTGCCGCACCAACGGTCGTTTGCGGGGGCAGCGCTTCGGCGACGTCTCGACGACCACGACCTTTCCCCTCGTCTCCACCACGTTGGTGCCGACCTCAACGACCTTGCCCGGCCCCTGCTCGGGCGTGATTGACGGCACGCTCTGCGACGACGGCATCTTCTGTAACGGAACCGATAGTTGCATTGCCGGCGATTGCTTGGGGCATAGCGGTGACCCGTGTTTGAACTCGACGGTGTGTACGACCGCCTGCTCGGAGGCCACCGACAACTGTCCGGCGACCGCCGGCGACTCGTGTACCGACGGTGACCTCTGCAACGGCGACGAGGTCTGTGGCGACCAGGCCGACTGCATGGCGGGAGTGCCGCTGGACTGTAGCGACGGCGACGTGTGTACGGCCGATATCTGCGAAGTTGGCGTCGGCTGCCGCAACGATGAGGTCGTCGGTGCCTGTCCCCTTTGTGGCGATCCGACTTTTGACGGCAATGTCTTCGCCAGCGATGCGCTGTTCGTTCTCGGGGCGGCTGTGGGCAAAGGGGCTTGTCAGCGCGCGATCTGCGATGCCGACGACAGCGGTGCGATCCGCGCCTCCGACGCGTTGGCGGTGTTGCAGGTGGCAGTGGGCCTGATTCCCGAACTGGGGTGTCCCGAGCCTGGTCTGGTGTTGAGCGGCACGGTTGCGCATGGCGCCGCGGCCGCACAGGGCACCAAGGTGTGCGTGAAGACCTATGAGGCTGACGGTGAGTTCCTGCTCGAAGAAGAAATCGACTGCACCCTCACCGACGCCTCCGGCGGTTGGTTCATCAACCTTCCGGAACTGTTGGACGGAGCTGCGACCGTCAAAACCTTTCTCGACGATCCCGAGGAGGGCCTGGACGATTTGTTCTCGGGCTGGTTCTCCGACGACGACTCGAAAGATAATGAAATAGTCAACGTTAACCCGATCACCGACCTCGCGATGCGCTCGATGGGTGACAATGCCACCGATGGCAACTCCGAGTCGCCCGACGACTGCGACGATGACTGTGCTACGGCGCTGGCCAATCAGGCTCGCAACGGCGGCTTCGAGGATGCACTGGCGGGGGCCGAGAGCCTCTACGGTGAGCTCGCACCACCGGGAAGCGCGGACGATTGGCTGTCGGCTCCCTACGATCCTAACCCGCTCACCAACCCTCGCGATGCGATGTTGGAGCGTGCGCGTCCAAGATTCGAGACGCCCGGTGATCGGCGCGAAGCAGTACTAGAGAACGTTCTGGGCGAAGAGATCGCTCGCGCCTCTTTCGGTGACATCGCCGACGATGATGTTGACCCAAACGACGCGGTCGATGCCGGTGCGGCGGTCCGTGCGGAGCGTGCACGCGGTGGCTTTGGTAGCGGTGTCACACCCGACGGAACCAGGAAGTTTGCCTGCTGGAAAGAGTTTCGAAGTGGCAGTGGCATTCTCGCACGCGTTGAAGATAGCTGCGTCGCTGACCCCGCCGACTGCACCGCTATGGGAGGTGAGGCAGGAGAGTCGCCTCACCCCGACGAGGCCACGTGCATCGCGCGCTGCCAGGCCAACGCGGTCGGTCCGCCGGAGTTGGCTGCGGCCGAAGAGCCGTTCTGCCCCACCGCCGAGTTTTTTGACAAGCGCTGTGTCGATACGTTCACCGCCGGAACCACGGCCGACACGTTGGATTTCCAAGAGGCTTGCGACGCCGGCTCTAGCCGGGGCTGTGCCTGTCGCGACGAGGGTGAAGTGCAGTGCGGGTTCCCGTTCGTTCCTGGCTGCTGCATAACGATCTCGCAAAGTTTCGATTCGGTCTGCGGCGGGTCGCCGTTGATTAGTCGCACTTGCTATTTTGACTACCCCGAACCCGATCCGAAATTGAAGCGTTTGTGCTCGTGCGAAACGGGTAAGGTTGTTGAGTCGAGATCCTATCAACTCTTTTTTGGCGATTCTCGCCACCACGGGCCTCATCGGGGCTGGCGTTGTGACGGTAGCCCCGTAAGTGAGACGCGCTGGTTCGAAGGCGAGGTCACTCGCCGGACGTCTTGTGGGGCGACGGACTACATCGTGCGCGACGAGAACGACACGATCATTGCCGAAGGCTCAGGATGCCCGCTCGATGCGGCGCCGGAATGCCCCGAAAAGATGTTCTCCTTCTTCTGTCAGTGAGGGCTGCGGGCTTTTCAGTAGCCGACTCTCGTGCAGACCCCCTAGTCTGGCGACTACATGGTGTTAGTTCCTCCTGAGCGATAGCCTCTGTGAGGCAATTCGATGCGCCCGCGCCAACCGGCCAGCATCAACCGTGGACAGCGAAACACGGACGCGGCCCAGGCATTCTAGTTGACGTAAATTACGTTATCGGACT
>JBLFWR010000122.1:0-10741 GCA_047611725.1 Binatia bacterium
TCGCCGCCTGCGCAGAAAACGCCCCCGCGTCCTCGCAACGTGATTCCGCGAACCTCGCGATCGTCGCGCACCAAGTCGAGCACTTCCTGCAACTCAGCAATCAGTTCGTTGGAAAGCGCGTTACGGGCTTCTGGGCGATTCAGCCAAATACGAAGCCAACCGGAGTCGTACTCAAGGCTCAAACATTCGCGCGGAGAAAGATTCGAAAGCGATGGCGGTTGCGCAGCGTTGTTGGTCGTAGCGTTGGTGGTCGTATCGTTATTAGTCACTGTGACTTCCTACATTCGGCCGACGCCGAAGCTGTTTGGATTAAGAGTACGGTTGCGAGTTTCCCAAAGCGTATCCAGAACAAAGCCCAAGGTTCGTCGAGAATCTCGCGGATCGATCATCCCGTCATCGAGCATTCGCCCGGACGTATAAAAAGCGTTGGATTGAGAATCGAAATGATCGGCCAGCATTTTCTCTTGCTCTTTCATTGCGTCCCGGTCGATCTCTTGCCCCCGTGCAACAGCGGCACCTTCCATCACAATCGACATTGTCGTTGCCGCCTGTTCCCCGCCCATGACACCGGTGCGCGCGTTCGGCCAGGTGAACAGAAAATCGGGATCGTAACCGCGCCCACACATCCCGTAGTTGCCAGCACCAAAGCTGGCTCCGGTCATCAACGTGATGCGCGGCACTGAAATGTTAGTGACCGCCTGGATCATCTTCGAGCCGTGCTTGATCATGCCGGCTCGCTCGTACGCGGTCCCGACCATGTAGCCCGTAGTATTCTGGAGAAAAACGACCGGCGTGTTCGCTTGATCACAAAGCTGCAGGAACTGCGCCGCCTTGGTCGCGCCATCGGGATCGATCGGCCCGTTGTTACCGAGAATTCCGATCGCGTGTCCGTAGATCTGTGCCTGCAGACAAACCGTTGAGATTCCGTAGCGCGGCTTGAAGTCGAGAAACTCCGAGCCGTCAACGATGCGAGCCACTACTTCGTGCATGTCGTAGGGCTTGCGGTAGTCAACCGGAACCACGCCCGCGATTTCATCAGGGTCGTAAACCGGCTCCTTAAACGCACGAACATCGCGGCGCGGACAACGATCGTTCCATCCCATCCGAGCCATGACTTCGCGACCGAGTAGTGCCGCGTGGCCATCGTCTTCGGCGAGATACTCAACCAGCCCCGAGACATCGGCGTGCATCTCAGCACCACCGAGATCCTCTTCTGTTGCGATCTCACCAGTGGCGGCTTTCAAAAGCGGAGGCCCCGCCAAGAATGCGCGGCTGCGCCCCCTTACGCCGACCACGTAGTCGCTCATACCCGGCATATACGCCCCGCCGGCGGTCGCAGAACCGTGCAACAACGTGACGACCGGAATCCCAGCGGCGCTTAACCGTGCCAAATTCGCGAACAGGCGACCACCCTCTAGAAAGCCACCAACCGTGTACTCCATTAGGTTCGCACCGGCGCTTTCCACCAGGTGAACGAACGGGAGTTTCTGAGCCAACGCGATTTCCTGGCAGCGTTGGATACGATAACCGGTCGCCGCCGTCAGCGCTCCGGCCTGAATGCCACTGTCGTTGACAACCACGACGCAACGCACGCCTTTGATGAACCCTATACCAGCGATTGCGTTACCGCCTGGCTGCGACTTGGTCGGATCGGGATTGTCGAGCAAATAGCCGGCGATGTTGCCGATCGACAAGAACGGCATCCCCGGGTCGAGCAGTCGCGAAAGTCGTTCGCGAGGCGTGAGCTGGCCACGCTTTTCGAAACGTGGCTTACGCGCTTCCGATCGAATTCGCCCACGGCCATTCAGCTCGTCAAGCGTACCGACGAGCTCGAGCATATCGGCGCGATTGCGCGCAAACGCCTCGGATCCCAATTTAACCTTTGAAACAAACGAACTCATGGCAAGGACTCCGCGATCGCGCGTGGCACCGGCACACGCGCATCGAGCAATAATTGGCCGTAGCCTTTTCCCTGCGAGTCATTTCGCAGACTGGCGATACCTCCGCCACCCAGCACGTCGTGAAGCAGAAAGTTCATCGCCCGTGTACCCGGAAGCTGGAACCGTTCGACCTGCTTAACATCGAAATGCGCGAAACGTTCGGCAACGACTTCTTCTGTTACCGCCGCCCAGATGTAGGGAAAGTACTCAGGCTTGCGCGCGAGGATTCCGATATTCGCATGATTGCCCTTGTCGCCGCTGCGCCCCCACGCCAACGACACAAGGGGGACTTCAACGGTGTCCGCCCCAAGTACGGGCCGCTCAGGTTCGGGCGCTCGTACGATCGCGTCGCGATCCAGCGCCACCCCCGACTCCGCAGCCACGCGTGCCGTGTCGCCGGCAACGTCAACGTCAATCTCAACGCGATTTTTCGGCAAGAGAAAGGAGAAGAGTCGGACCACCGGAGATGGCTTTGGCCGCGAGCCCGCAAAGCCCGAAAGGCCCGGCGGTGTGGCGAGTGCGAGACCCGTCATTTCGCGCAGCAGCAAGCCTATGGCCAGCGCCTCAGGATGCTTCGCGGCAAGCTTCAGTACCACTTCGCGCGACCCCTCTTGGCGTCGCGCAGACCCGTACTGACTTTCACAACCAAGAATCTCGATGCTGGTTTCGGTGTAGTCAGGCTGTCCGAAATCGGCGAGCGTTTTTCGAGCCCGCATCAGCACCGCTTCAGCAAAAACACGGGCCTTGCGATCGGCTGCTCCGCCATAGAACGAAATGAGGATGCCGCCACGAAACCCGTCGAACCAAGTCGCGCAGACCTTGTAGGTATCAGGCGCGGGGCGGCCCAACGCACCGCTGACGCGCACGCGATCGTTCCCTTCATCGTCCAAGCTAACGGCAGAAAAATCACAGACAACATCAGGAAGAATGTAGGCCTGCGGGTCACCAATTTCGTACAGCATCTGTTCGCCGACGGTGCCCACGCTGACCTTGCCGCCGGTTCCCTGCGGCTTGGTGCACACGAAGCTGCCGTCGCCCGTGACCTCGGCAATGGGGTAACCGATTTCGTGAATGCTACTGGCGACCTCTTCCCAATCGGTAAAGTTCCCACCTGTAGCTTGCGGGCCACATTCCAGAATGTGGCCCGCCAAACTACCACCGGCGAGCTTGTCAAAATCTTCGCGCTTCCAACCGAACGAATGAATGCAGGCACCCAACGTCACGGCGCTGTCTACACAACGTCCGGTGATCACAATGTCGGCGCCGCGACCTAGAGCTTCAGCGATCGGAAAGGCCCCGAGATAGGCGTTGATACTGGCAAGCTTGGCAGGGTCCGGGAACGCAGAGCCGTTGAACATTTCGAGCGGTGCCTGCGAGGCCAGTTCCGCACTATGTGACATGAGGTCGTCACCGCGAACCACGGCAACCACCAAGTCCAACCCTGCGTCGCTGATCAATTTGCGAAGAGCCGCAGCGCAGGCGTCAGGATTCACGCCGCCCGCGTTGGAAACTACTTTGACCTTTTGACGCGCGATCTCGGCCAGATTCGGCTTCATTGCAGCGGTCACAAAGTCGGTCGCATAACCCGCTGCGGGATCCTTGGCGCGAGCCCGGGCCAAAATCGACATCGTGATTTCGGCCAAGTAGTCGTAGACGATCACGTCGAGATTGCCGACGGCAAGAAGTTGCGGAGTCGCCATCGCCGACTCTCCCCAAAAACCGCTGGCGCCTCCGATTCGGAGGATCTTATCTGCCATGTGTTTCCCTCATCCCGTACGCGGCGCTTACGAGCAGGGCCGGCGGACGGGTGAATCTCATTCCTATTCCAATTGTGGCGGAGCCGCTCGAGACCAAGCGCACTCACTAAAGAGGCTTCGCAGGCCTTGAGGGCTTGTTTATGAATACCACTCAGAAATAATGAATCAACCCCATTCGCGAGCCATCCTTAGGCCATCGCCAGGAGAGTTTCCCAATGCTCAACCCGTTCGACAACAAAGAAAGAAGCGCCTTTCGCGCCACCTTGCGACGCTTCGTGGAAACCGAATTGAGCCCCCACGCCGACGAATGGGATGAAGCTGGCGCGATTCCCTGGGAGGTCCACGAGAAAGCCGGCGCCCTCGGAATCTTCGGTTTTGGAATCGACACTCGCTACGGCGGCCTCGGTTTCGACGATTGCTTCATGCGCGCTGCCGTCGGCGAAGAGCTGGCGCGTTGTGGCGCCGGGGGGATCCCAGCGTCGTTGGGCGCCCGCAACATTTCAACCGGACCGATCCAGGCGCTGGCCTCCGAAGAAATCAAAATGCGCGCACTGCCCGAGATCCTGTCGGGCCGCAAGGGAGCGAGTCTGGCGATCACCGAACCATCGGGTGGTTCCGATGTCGCCAGCCTGACGACAACTGCAGCGCGCGACGGTGATACCTTCGTCCTAAACGGTTCGAAGACATTCATCACCGGTGGCATGACCGCCGACTACATCGTGGTCGGCGCGCGCACGGGCAACGAAGGACTCGCAGGAATCTCGCTGTTTTTTCTTGACGCCGACACCCCAGGCTTCAGTCGTGCTGCGCTGGAGAGAAAAATGGGGTGGTGGTCGTCAGACACGGCGACTCTTTTCTTCGAAGACTGCCGTGTACCCGCCACGGCCATGCTCGGTGAAGAAAACAAAGGTTTTCTATCCATCATGGGAAACTTCAATCACGAGCGGATAGGGCTGATCGCCCAAGCTCTGGGTACCGCCAAGATCTGCCTAGAAGAGTCGATCGCTTACGCCAAAGAACGCCACACGTTTGGTAAGCCGTTAATCAAGCATCAAGTCATCCGCCACAAGATCGCTGACATGTCGGCGCGTATTGACGCGATCGAAGCGTACCTGAATCAAATCTGTTGGATGGTCAATGAGTCGGAAATGCCGATCGCAGAAATATGTAAGGCCAAGTTCTTCGCAACCCAGGCGCTGGAATCGATCGTGAGTGAGGCCATGCAGATCTTCGGTGGTGCCGGTTACCTTCGCGGTAACGTCGTCGAACGCGCCTACCGCGAGGTCAAGGTGCTGGCGATCGGCGGTGGGTCCGAAGAAATCATGCGCGACCTGGCTGTACGGCAAATGGGACTCTGATGACCCAGCGGCCGAAACCAACCACCCGACGTGCGCGCGTAGAACAGCGCGAGCGCGCCATCATTGATGCCGCGACCACCCTGCTTGCGGAGACGGGTGCCGAAAAGGCAACGATGAGTGAGATCGCGCGCCGGGCCGGGGTGGCTGAGGGCACGGTCTATCTATACTTCGAAAACAAAGCTGCCTTGCTACGCGCTGTTCAGGCTTCTTTCTATGAAGAGTTGACCGCCCGCGCCGTTGCTGGCGTGGCAGAGATCCGGGGCACGAAAGAACGGCTGGAATTTCTCGCCCGCCTTCACCTTAAAACGCTGATCGAAGATTGGCCTTCGGTGATGGTGCTTGTCGCGGGGTATCGCGACAACAACGACTACTCCGAACGAAACGAGCAATATCAATTCAACCGCGCCTACGTCGCGATTTTTGATAATGTTGTGCGAGAAGGGGTCAACCGTGGCGAGCTACGCGAAGACATGCCACTGTCGCTGCTGCGCGACATTTTCTACGGGACTCTCGAATATGTGCTTCGTACAACGCTTCTCCATGATCGGCGTGATGCGATTGAAGAAACGGTTGCACGCATGATGGAAGCGTTGCTCGGTGGAATCGCCCAGCCGTCTTCACAGGCTTCGGAAAGTACGCAGCAAACCGCAATCGACCGCACGACCAAGCGTCTCGAAGAGATCGCCACACGACTCGAATCCACACTGCCCCGCGGAGCGACAAGCTAACTGCTTTCGTTTTCGAGCAATGCGAATGCCGCGGCGACATGGAGCAAAGCACCCAACGGCAATACCGACTCGTCCAGTTTCATCTTGTCGGAATGTAACGGGCCACCGTCAGGCACCGACGCTCCGAGAAATACGAAAGCCCCCGGCACTTGTTCAAGCACGTAGGAAAAATCTTCAGCCCCCATCACCGGCGAGGGAAGCTCGCAGGCACGCAGACCGGTTCCAGCAACAGCCTCACGTACAAGCCCAGTAGGCTCCAGATGATTGACGGTCGGTGGGTATCCGCGGTGCAGACTCACCTCAACCTCGAGTCCACGTACGGCGGCGATACCAGCAGCGATGCGCCGTAGCCGTTCCTCTGCCAAAGTCCGTCCCTTCACGCTCAACGCTCGAATCGTACCGCCGACCTTTGCTTCATGAGGAATGACGTTGAAGGCAGTGCCTGCCTTGACCTTTGTCACACTATAAACAACGCGGTCGTCAGGATCGGTCTCGCGCGCGGCAGCGTGCGAGAGTGCATCAACAAACGGCCCAATCGCAGGAATCGGGTCAACGGCATGGTGGGGCATCGAGGCATGCCCGCCGGATCCCTTAAACGTGATCACAAATTCATCGGTTGAGGCCATGATCGTGCCGGGTTTCATCCAAACCGTTCCAGGCTCACGGCTCGTTTCCACATGGATTCCGAACGCCGCATCAACACCGTCCAGCGCGCCCTCCTCGATCATCAGGCGTGCGCCGCCGTACCCTTCTTCGCCGGGCTGAAAGAATAGGCGGACACTGCCCGCGAAGGCGTCGCGGTTGGCGCTCAAAATCTCGGCGGCGCCCAACAACATCGCAACATGAGCATCGTGGCCGCACGCGTGCATTCGCCCTTCGCGAGCTGACGCCCAATCCGCGACGTTATGTTCGGTCAACGGCAGGGCATCGGTATCAGCGCGCAGCACCACACGCCGATCGGCACCCGCCCCTTGGCCGGTTCCACGAATCTCGGCGATAACCGACGTGAGCTTTGTTCCGGTGCGAAGATCCTCGACCCCGATGCGACGTAGCTCTTCAACGATGCGAGCCTGGGTATCAGGATTGTCGATACCAAGCTCCGGATTGGCGTGAATCGCACGACGATTCGCAACCATACGGGGTGCGATGCGGTTGGCATCGCTAACTAGGCCTGCGTTGATACGGCTCACGTTGTGGCCTCGCGCGTCGCGAGTTTCTCAATCATACGGCGATAAAAATTGGCGTCTTGTGCCCCGGGAATTACGAAGTCATCGGTAACGGCGACCGTAGGGACACTTGAGATTCCACGGTGAATGGCTTCACGGTGATCATTCCATACACGCTCGGTAGCGGTCGGGTCGTCTAAGTCACGCTCGAAGCGTTCCATATCCAAATCGCAGGATTTCGCGACGTCCAAAATCGTTGCTCGCGCTGTCACGTTGCGATTCTCCCAGAAGTACGCGTCCATCAGTGCCAAGTGAAAGGCGCGCCCGTCACTTTGACGCTCGGCCGCAATGACAGCCACATTGGGCGGCACCGAATGGGAAGGGGGCGCTTCTTCGCTTGACCAAACCCGGAAGCGTGCGGCTTCCGGAGCACTAGCCGGGCGTTGCCAGCTTTCGGTGTACCCACGAAAGCGCTCTAGGCTCTTCTCTTGTGCTTCGGGCCGCAGCAGGTAACGGCGCCAAGTTACGGTCAACGTGCCTGCGAATTCGTCTTCAAGTCGGTCGAGAACAACCGCAGCGTTGTAGCACCAAGGACAAAGGATATCGGACCAAACGATCAATGTGACGTGGCTAGTCAGGGACGACACATCGGGGCCAGCGGAAGAGGAAGTGGGCATCGGCGGATGTTGGCAGCCCCGCAGCGACGCGGCAAGGACAACACAAAAACCGGACTAGATCAGCGGGGTCGGCTCACTGAGATATGCTTCCGCCCCAGAGCGACCGCCCGGCATCAAAGGCGCCGTTTCCAATCTGAGCACCAATCATGCGCCCCCTCAGATCGTCGACCGGCCTGTGGATCCCCTCGTAAACTCCTGAAATTCCGGCCTCATCGGCCACATCGCGATAGGTCGCCCATTGCCTGGCAACCCCGTGGCTCGGCCCGGCCTCGAACTGCAGAAAATCATCGGCAAGCGCCGCCGGTGCGTCAAATACACCGCCGGGAAAGAACGCAGAACCGGTCATGCGGGTCAGAACCTCGGCAGCGGCGCGGCCAAAAGTACTGAGCCCGGAAACATAGGCGGGCGAGGCAGGCGCGACAACGCTCTCGGCTTGATAGGGCAACCATCGTGCGGCTCGCTGCCAGGCGGCGCCGGAGAACTCGTCCGCCGGATTGTCGGGGCGACCGGCCCACACGTAGATCCCAACCTCGCCTTCGAAATTCCTGAGGTGCTCGTGGCGTTGGCCAGGCGCCGTACTTGCGTCCGTGATGATTTCGATCAGCCCGTCGGCCAAGGGTAGCCCGGTGGGACTATAGGACTCGCCCTCGGGGTTCGACGACTGCCCGAGCCCTCCCATATGCCGAATAAGCGAGAGCGGTCGCGGCGAATCGTAGCGCGCCTTCGCCTCCCACGCGGCGACTGCGGCATCGTGAAGGGCGCCGTTGAGTGCGAGATAGATCTTTACGTCCCATTCCAAATCATCGACAAGCGCAGACGTTCCTTCGATGCGCTTGTCGAGAACTGGCGAATCGGCAACGGCGTTAGCGATCGAGTTCCAAAGGCCGGGCGGGGTCTCCGTGCTCGCCCCCTGCGACCAATATTCTGCAATCACACGCGCGTAGTCGCCGCGCAGCACGACGTTCGCCCGGTAAGGCTCACCGCTGGCTGGGTTCAGCGAATGCCCGCTTCCATCGTTGGTGCCCAGTGAATTGTTACCAAGCGCACCAGGCCCAATATCGACGGTGACTTCATCACCCGGATCTAGTTGAGAACTGAAGTGCACAACGTCAAGCGCCGCCTCTCGCGCCTGCTGGTCCCCGAGACCGCCGAGTTGAGGCGGTAACCCAGGCTCAAAATAGGGAGCGCCCTGGAATTCACGAGTCAGTGCGAATGGTGTCACGTTTCCCCAATTCGCATTCTCGAACGGCTGCACCGAAAGCGGCAGGGGAATTCCATTTTGGGTGACGAAAAACTCAAGCGACAACGGCTGCCAACGATTAGGATCGGCCATCGTCGTGCCCGAGAACGCCGGGATCAACGGCAAATTAACAGGCCCGTAGCCGGTATCATCGGCGTAGTCGTTCGCCTCGTTAGAGCCATCAAGAAGTCCGAACAACCGAACTTCTTCTGCGATTCGGGTGCCCACTGCGGCGGGCGAATCGCCACTTTCGGAGTTTGCGTCAGAACCAAGCCCTAGCGCGTCGAACGCTTGCCCGACTACGATCAGGATTTCGTCGGCGTTGGAAGAATTCGAAAATCGCTGTTCGAGCAAACGCCGCGCCGCGTAGCTCATTGCGGTCACGCGAGCCGCGTTTGCTCCATCTGCGAAATGGCCAGGCTCTTCGGTCAAGTAACGCGCCGCCAGAGTTTCATGATCGTAGACAACCCAGACATCCCAAAACACAACTGACAGGTGGAAGAGAGTTCGCGCGTGAACGGGCGGCCGTGGCGCGTCCAGGCGAAACGCGGCCAACGCAACCTCGTTCCAGTAGCGCGCGACCGAAGGACAACCCAGTTCGTCACGATCGTCGGCAGCCACGGCAACACGGAGCATCAACAGCGCGTCGGCCGAAGTAAGCCCGTCGGCCCCACCGATGACATCACAAACAAGGGGGCTGCAGACTGGCTGCGTGGTGTCCCCAACCGCGGTCCTCAGGGCCAGCAACGCGTCGGTCGCAAGCACCTGCCCGTCGGCGTTAGCATCCCCGCATTGCTGAGCGGCATCGGGCTCCAGAACAGTTGTGCTCGTTAACGCCCCATCAGCGGATGCGGCGCTGACAACAAACGCCGCGAAAACGACAGATGCTACAAGCTGGAAACCGAATGTCATGGCCTTTCGCGGAGCTCCCCGTTCGCCAAACACCAGGTAGTGCGACGAACAAGGGCAACAATAGAACTCGCATTCAGGCGTGTGCAACCTCGCCGACCGTCGGCTATGCCTTCACGGTGCCTGCACGTACCACGATCGCACCGACCCTTGTTCGCCTGGCAGCAGCCACCATGTTCACGCTCGTGCTCCTGGAAGCAACGATGCGCCTGTTTTTCGTCCTGGCCGGAAAGGACATCGACACGTACCGGCACTTCTCCTTCACGCGAACCGCACACAATATCGAGAATGACCCGGAACTAGGCTATCGGCTCGTTCCCAATGTTTCGCGCAATGCGCTTACCTCGGACTTTGCGGTTACCTACACGACCAACAGCCTGGGGCTTCGTGATCACGAAATCGAACCCACCGACGATTTCAAGATTCTCGTAATCGGCGACTCGCAAACATTTGGAGAAGGGGTTGCCGCGGAACACCGCTACACTGAAGTTATTGAAGAACGACTCGACGGTGTTGTGGTGATCAACGCGGCCATTCCGGGCTACGGCATCCATCAAATGGAGCAATGGCTACACAAGGTGGGGACCGGGCTCGAGCCCGACCTGGTTATTTGCTCGTTGATTCGGGTCGATCTCGATCGAGTGATGTATAAGCGTTGGTTCCCGATTTCAGAAGACAACGGTGACGACGGTGACGACGAACCAACACAGGTCGAACCGCCGCCAACCCTGCGCACCCGACTGCGCACGCTTGTAAATCGAAGCTACACTTACAGCTTCGGCAAAGTGCAGTGGAAGATCATCCAGGTGCGCGGAGAACTCAGGGAAAGGGATCGCAAGGTCTGGGAAGAAATCGACAAATCCGGCATGCACGACGGATTCTCGAACAGCACAGAAGGACAGAAACGCTTCATAGACGAAGAGTCGCTGGCAGCACTTCGCGGGATGAAGTCTACGGCCGCCGAGC
>JBLFWR010000123.1:0-10463 GCA_047611725.1 Binatia bacterium
GATTCCTCTTCCGATGTCAGCGCCGAAGCCGGTCGTCGTCGAGAAACCCAAGCCCAAGCCAGCGCCGAAGCCGGTCGTCGTCGAGAAACCCAAGCCCAAGCCAGCGCCGAAGCCGGTCGTCGTCGAGAAACCCAAGCCAACGCCACAACCCGCCGTTGCTGATGCCCCCGAGCCACTCGACCCACTAGGGCTCCTCGATGAAGACAGCCCAGAAACTTCCGAGTCTAAATTTTCGGTCGAAGTTCCCGAAACGGGCACAGTCGTAACGGCGTCCGAGATTTCACGCTGGCAACATTTGCTGCCGCCCTCGATCCAATGGGCGCTAAATCGGGGCGCTAGCATCAAGGTTGGTGAGCATACGCTTGTTAGCCCGCAGCTGGCCCGTGCCCAGGCCACAGAGCGCTACAGCGCTCAGGTTCGCTTATCGGACGACAAGAAAGAGCTGCTGAATTACGTAGCTGGAATTCCGTTTCCCAATGTCGAGGAGAAGGATCCCGACTTAGCCGTGAAGCTGATCCACAATTTCGCGTGGCGTATTTCGGTAGATGATCTCGACGTTCGAAATTTCAGTTGCCAGACCGGAAACATCAGTTCGACCAATGGTCTGACCGTTGAGCGTCACTATCTCAATGCCCACTTCCACCGCCTTTACTATCGAGGTCGTCTCTATGTGGATCCGAAGCCAACTCTGAAAAACCCAGACGGCATCAACTACCGCGAAGCGCTCCACCCGATCATCGAGCCCTTCGACCTCAAGGGAGCGGGGTTTTCGTACAATCGCTACATCGATCCCGCACGCCAAGATGATTCGTGGTTGTACTTCCCCCAAATGAAGCGAGTTCGTCGGCTGAGCACTTCGGCTCGCTCTGAAGGAATTTTTGGACAGGATATCGATTTGGATAGCTACGGTGGGTTCGCTGGCCAACCTGCATGGAGCGACTGGAGCTATCTCGGAACAAAAACCGTGTTGGCACCTGCCAACATCAAAACCCTGCCCGTACCCTGGCAAAAGTCTCCGGCGAACTTCATGGTCGCTGACATTTGGGAGCCGCGCGAAGTCTACATGATCGAAGCACGCTCGTTGCTTCCCGGATACACGTTCAGCAAACGGGTGATCTACATCGATCGCGAAACGTTCTTCATCCTTTATACCGAGAGCTATGATCTGAAAGGGCAGCTGTGGAAGGCGTTCGTGCAGGCCTGGAAAACCAGCGAGGCGGATATTCCCGGCGTGGCGGCCTCAGGGCAGTCTCATCCGATCTTCGTGATCCCAGCGTTCTCCATGTTTGATATGCAGGTCGACCACGCCACCCGTTGCAGTCTGCCAGCACAGGACCCGGTTGGTTCTGCGGGCTGGTTCTTCGACTACGGCGACCAAGAGGGTACGGTCGATAGCGTTTTCGACGTCTCAACCTTCATTTCAGAAGGACGGTGAACTGGCGGCTGGTTCTGCCTTCCCACGCTTCTCCTCGTCATCTGGCACGCGCGTTGCGTCCCGCAACCGCAGACTGATAAGGTTCGTCGATCTAAGCGGATCGACGAAATGGACGACTCTACAATCGAAGAAATTATACAGATACGGGGTGTCCATGGCGCCGCGCTTCTAGACGCGTCGGGGACAATCGTCATCGCCCGAATGGACCAGCCCGAGCTGGAAATCCTGATTTCAAGAATGAGCGCGGTGGCCGAAATCATCGGCGGCAACGGAGCGTTCGGCGACGTCACCCGCGTCACGCTACGTACCGAAACGAACGACGACCTCTCGCTGTTCATCCGCAACGATCAAGCCATGGCCGTACTGGCCGATCGCTTACGCCCTGCCACAATGCTCGGCGAAGACGTGCGCCGGGTCATGGGCTAAGGGCTAAGGGCTATGGGCTAAGGGCTAAGGGACGAACCTTGCAGAGCATCCTGCGGACATTAAATATTTTGGGAACCGTACAGGGCGCTGCCGTCGTTCGTGCGGGTCAGATCCTTTGCACGAATCTCAAAGAGGACTCCAACCGCTGCCTTGCCGACAGCGCAGCCCTGTTCGTTGAACTCGCTGCGGCCAGCGAGGCTGCGGCTCGACCTTCGAGCCAAACGATCATTGAGGTCGGCGACGCTTTCTTGATCGCCGCGAGCGTCACAGAAACCATTAGCTTGGTCGTTCTGACCAACAGCGAACCCACCGGACCACTGCTACGCGCCGCGATGCGTTCAGCCGTAGTACAGCTTATCGAGTCGGGACAACTGCCCTCTGGGAGCCCCGGTGCCCTGGAAGACGATGACGACGTAGCGGAAACCGAGGCTGCATCGGCGACAGCCGCCGTGAAACCTGAGCCAGCGCCCGCGCCGGAACCGACCCCAGAGCCAGAATTACCTGCCAGTGAAGCCGATGCGGAACACCTGCTACCTGCAGTACTAGCGCTCCTCACAGACCGACTCGGCCCCGTCGCTCGCCTAATTTTTAAGCACGGCGTTACCACGTGGAAAGAAAATCACGACGCCACCGTTGGCAATTTGTGGCACTTGGCTGAGATCCTCGCCGAGGATCTCTCGAGCGAAGATGAAAAGGGCGCGTTCCAAGAAGCGGTTCGCGCACTCGCCGAACGATGAATCGAAGCGATAGAGGCAAAAGCTACGCATGAACAGTATTCGCAACAAGCTCCTATTGGCCATTGTACTCGTCACAATCCCACCGTTGCTTTCGATCGGGTGGTACGGTGGACGACTTGTGGAAGACGCGATGCGCGCCCACGGCCTCTCCGCGATCGAGACGCGCGGCGCTGAGCTGACGGCCAACCTCGAAGCAAAGCTGTCTTCGGCCGAAGGCGACCTGCTGCTTCTATCTAACGCCCCCACCATCAGTCAGTACTTGCTGGCTCGTGACAGCAAAGACGTTCGCCTGATTGACGCCGCCGGCGGAAACTTAACGCAAGCCTTCGCACGCTTGTCAGAAATTCGCGGCGACTATCACCAAATCCGCTTCATCGATTCCGACGGCAAAGAGCGAATACGCGTTGCTCGCGAAGGCACCGACTCGTTTACGGTGTCGCCTGCTGCGTTGGCTAACGAGGTGGCGAATCCGTTCTTTCGCGAGGCATTGAAAGCTCCCCGAGGCACGGTGCTGGTGTCGGCCCTCGGGTTGGCTCGCAACAAAGGGAAAATAGAAGAGCCCCAACAGGCTGAGATTCGTTTCGCGGCGCCCGTATTCAACAACCGGGCCCAACGTCGTGGAGTCGTCACCATCCACGTCAACGCCTCTGCGCTGTTGGCGGTTGTCAGCGAGGCGGCGACCTCAGGCACAGACTGGTGGTTCTTGAATGAAGACGGTTCCTACGCCAGTCATCCCGAGGCTGGCAAGCTTTGGGGCGGAACGGGCGACCTCGCCACCGAAGAAAGCCTGGTACGAGATTTCCCGGCTCTGGCCCCCCGTGTCCTTGCCGCAACCGAAATCATGCGTGACGAAGATGCGCAGCGCTTTGTTTTGGCCAACCGCGTCATCGTTCCAGGTGCGGCAGAAAGAACTTTAGGGTTCCTCGTGGCCAAGATCCCGACCGCGGAGCTTTACGCCACCGCTTCGGATTTTCGTAGGTTTTTTAATGTCTTAACCTTCGAAGCCCTAGCCGCAGTGCTGATTTTCGGCTCCCTTGTCGCACACTGGATCACACGCCCCATCGTCGATTTGACTGCTGCGGCCGAGCGAATGAGCCGTGGAGATCTCGAGGCCCCGATCGAGGCGACGTCCACCGACGAGATCAAAACCCTGGCCGAGGCCATGGAGCGCCTACGCAAATCCATGAAGATCGTCCTGGATAAGTACGCCTGACCCCCCCCATTCTGTGTTGGCGCAAAGCTGCCGCACCGGTTTAGAATCCTGTTGGTTTTTGTTGCGCTGGGTTGGGGCCCGGCGACCGAAACCAATGCCAGCTAGCTACAAGGAACAACTGGCAGAGGGGTTCTCGCGTGAGCAAACACGATTCGGAACAGACAGCAGCGGACTCGAACGAATCGCAGACCGGAGCGATTCAATCGATTTCTGACGACCACGAGCGACGACTTGCTGAAGCACGGTCAGTGCTCGCCAAGGCGCGAGCCGAGTTAGAAGCCGAGCGCAATGCGCCCGACGATGAGGCCGCATCCACCCCACCCGCCTCCAATGGCGCAACTGCTAAGCACTCCAGCAATTCTCAAGTAAGTGAGTCTCTAGACGCCGAACGTGCGGCGCTCGCGAGCGAGCGAGAGCAGATCGCCGCGGAGCGCACTCGCATTGAAATCGAACTGAAAAAGACCCAGGCCGAACGCGCCGAGGTCGAGCACCAACGCCAACAGGCAGACACCGAACGCGCTGTTATCGAAACCGAGATGGAGAAGGCCGCGGGCGACCTAGCACGTTGGCAAGAGTCTCTAGGCGAAGAGAAGAAGCACCTCGCACTTGAGGCTTCGAAAATCGAGCGTGTGAACACCGCTCTCGAAGAGCGCCACGTCAAGCATATGACCGACCTTGCCGCTCGGGTAAAGATCAGTGAGATCGACCATCACGAAGTCACACTTACCAAAGCTCAAGCCGGAGAAGCTTGGCGTGAACTCGAGAGCGCCGAACGTGACTTAAACGCGCAACGCGAGCAGCTGTTCAAAGAAATCGACCTGCGCGAAGACGCGGCGGAGTCCAAACGCGTGGAGTTAGAAACAGAGGCGTCTCGAATCACCGCTGAACGCGAAACCCTGCGCCACGAACTCGAAGCGTTTGAAAGCCGGGTTGACGAACGCTGCCGCGAACTCGTTGCTCACGAACGCGACGTTGCCCAACGGCCCGCAAAGACTGGACGCAAGCGTGTTGGTGGACGTCGTTAACACCGCCCACGCATAGGCAACACGCAGCGCGTTCAGCTCACGGCCAAACCTCGCCTTATCGTTCCAGTCACTGAAGTGAATCGCCGATGTCAACCCATCGTCAGGCGGCATCCGCGTCGGCCTCGCCACTGGTAGCATTCGTGGCTGCTACGATCGGTTGCGGAGAACCAACGTTTCGGTTGCCCTTGGTGCGAGACGTACGCACCACTTCGGCCATGACACGGGGGAAGCCTGCAATGCCGACAACTTCACCGGCCGCCGCGGCGCCTCCAATCGCTGCTCCCATAATCCCGTGCAGATAAACGTCGGCCCCCGCCACATAGAGTCCGGCTATCGGCGTGCGCGTCCCTAACCAAGGGATCCGAAATCGTTAGGGAGTGGGCGGCAAGCCATAAATCGCGCCGCCCCGCCAATCAGTAAAGTGTTCGACGCTAAGCGGCGTAGACACTTCCCGATAGCGTACGAGCGCGGCAAGGCCTGGTAAGTGCCGGTCAACCATCGCCAGCATTCCGTCGGCAATGCGCTCTTTCATCGCTTCGTAGTCTTGGCCCCGATGATGCCAGCGAGCGTCGCTCCAGCGGGCGAACGGCTCATAGTCGAGCATGCAGAGGATCTCAGCCGTGTGCTGATCGGAGTGCGGATCCTTCAGCGAAGGAAACGAAACGTACGCTCCGGTTGGACGACCAGCTAGGCAGCCTTCGGTCTCCGTCGAAGCATCGTGACTATACTGCTCGTTGATCCAATAGTTTTCGCCGCGCAAACCGAGCTCTGCCGCGCTTCGCTTAAGACCTAGATACACCGTCACGCCAGTCGGCGCCGCACCCAGCCCCTCCAATTCACGCGCACGCGCTGCGCCAATTTTTGGGGGCAACAACTTCGCATAGGTGGCCCAGGCGCCGGCGTCCGAAATTACAACTGGAGCGCGGTAGACTTCGCGATCTTCGGCTTGCGACGCAACAATTTGGGCCACGAACCAAGCGTCTTTGGGGAGATCCTTTCGACTATTCGCAAACGGCATTATGCTCGCGAATCGCAGAAACGCTCCCGGCGAAACATCGACAACATGGCGAATGTAGTCTACAGATTCTCCTAATTTATTTTCCTCGACGTCCAAGCGCCGATGAATCAACGATCGCAACATATGCGTTTCCCCCAAGGCCCGAGCCTTCCCAAACTTCACAGCTGACTCAGGAGCCAAGCATGTACACCCTAGCAGCAACAGTGATCGCAGTAAGCGTTGTTCTCGTTGGCGTGTGGTTTCTGATCGAGAAGCGCAAGCGCACGACCCACGCGATGCCGCAGGGGTATCAGCCAAACCTTACCTTCGCGCACGAACAGGAGTTCGAGCTTTACCACAACGCGCTCTCACTGTGCTCGATGAAAACTCGGCTTTGCATGGCGGAACTGCGGATTCCGTACAAGAGCCACCACATCGATCTCATCGAAACTGGGTGCTACGAAAACATCAGACCACCGCTTCTGACCGTAAACCCCGGGGGCACCGTGCCGGTGTTGCTCCACGACGGCCATCCGGTCTACGAATCGCACGAGCAAATCCGATACGCCGCGCGCTTCGCGCCGAGGCACGCTCCTTCGTTGGTTCCCAATGACCCTCGGGAGAGGGCCGCAATGGAGAAATGGATAGACCTTTCTTCATTGACCAGCGACCCCTTGAACAACGGACACAAAAGCGCCGGCAATGCTGTTCCCGGCCAAACCTTGCCGCTATTCGCAACGATGATCGAAGAGATTCCATACTCACGAATCGCTGAGGGATTCCTGTTTCATTTCGACAAAATTCGTCCGCTGCTGTTCACAATTCTAAAACTAACCGGAATCGACAACATCCACCGCATTCCCCCCGCCGCCAAGGTGATCGCGAAGACACGTTCCCAACTCGCGACCCACCTCGACGCATTCGAGGAGCGCCTTGCTGAAAGCGGCGGCCCGTGGATCCTAGGCGAAACTTACTCTCTGGCCGACGTCAGCTGGATGGTGATCTTTGAACGGCTGCGCCAGGCAAGCGCAGAAAACGTATTTTGGGGCGACGGCAAACGCCCTTTGACAACCGCGTACTGGCACCGTTGCCAACAGCGCCCCGCGTATACCGAAGCGATCCTCGGGCATTCCCACCCGACGATCGAACGAGGGCGCAAACGAATCGCGCAGGTCAAGGCTGCCAACGATTCAGTACGGCGCTGTCTAGAGGGGAGCTAGCGCATCCCAAGCCGGGCGTTCGCGTCGCCTGGAAATCGACACCCGTTGACATGCCGCGCTCGCTCCCGTCGAATCGCCGACTACTGGAGGCCCCGATGAACAAACCCACCAATCAAACTACGTACGGAGACCGTGGCCAGCGTCCGAGCCGGCCGCAATCGAGTGCGGACTACACCGTGGTTCTCATTGACAACCCGGCACCTCACGTCAGACGGATCACGCTCGACAGGCCCGAAAAACGCAACGCCCTAAACCACGCCCTGCGAGGACAAATCCTGCATGCGTTGCAAGAGGCGGACTCCGATCCGGACGTCCACGTGATGATCCTTCGCGGGGCGGGAACGTGCTTCTCGGCTGGCTACGACATCGGAGGCGGCAACGAAGGCGACGACTACCCGTTCTTCTCCGCCGGCGGCGAAGGGCAATGGCCGCGAAACGTCACGGAAGGTTGGATGAGCATTTGGGACTTAGCCAAGCCCGTCATCGCCCAAGTGCACGGCTACTGCCTGGCCGGTGGAAGCGAGTTGGCTACCGGTTGTGACGTCATCTACATGGCCGAAGACGCTCAGATGGGCTACCCCGCTGTCCGTTTCGGCGTGCCCGATATGCAATTTCACGCCTGGCTAGTCGGACTGCGACGCGGCATGGAGATGATGCTAACTGGCGATTCGATCGACGGCATTGAAGCTGAACGGCGTGGTTGGGCGACTCGCGCCTACCCTATCGAAACGCTGGAAGCGAAAACGTTGGAGCAGGCAACACGAATCGCATCCATGCCCCCCGATATCGTGCAACTCAACAAACGCGCAGTGCATCGCCAAATGGATTCTATGGGGATGCGCAGTGGTATCCGGCAAGGAACGGAACTGTGCTCACTGGCCACGCACCAGGCGAGCTTTCAGGAGTTCATCGCCAACACGGGTGCGGGAAAGGGCAAGTTGACTGACGCGCTTCAGAAACGCGATGAGAAGTTCGGCGACTATCGAACCAAGAACGAACCAAGAAGTAAGTTTTGATGATCGGAACGATCGGTTGAAAAATTTCCAGAGCAGCCGAAAGCGTAAAAAAAGGGGGAATCTACGCTTCCAGCCGCTCCGGAGCTCGGCCTGTCTCAAGGGGTAGAGACAAACTGAGCAGCCGTATGCCTAGGTGTTAATTTCCTGGCAGATTACTTCGCCGCAACAACCAACTCTTCCCATACTCGCCTTCCCACTCGGCAGTAAGAGTCGAGTTATCGTCCCCGTAGGCCATTTGCGTGGTCATCAAAGGCACCCTCGCTCGAGAGAAGTCGCCGTAGGCTTTGATGGTGAATGGATAGGTCAACACTCCCTTCATCAACTTCGACTTGACCTTGAACTTGAACATGCCGCTGCGAGACCCAAGCCCACTGCGCGCCCCCTTGTCTTTGAACTTCCAGCTTGTTCCCTTCTTGTTGGACTTCATATCGCCCGGGTACAGCGCCGTTCGGAAGAAGACTCCGCCAGCGTTGCTCATCGAGAACTCAACGTTGTCCGTGTAGAAATCAACGGGCGTCAGAGGCTCGAATCGAGCATGGATACTGATCATATCCAGTCTTCCGTTGCGGCCAAACTTGATGATCGCTGGATCGTCCAGGATCGGCTGGCAGGTCGGGACCAACACGCAACTCAGGCTGCAGGTCGGGACGCCCGTTAGACAATCGGGGTCAACGCAGTCGACCAGCCCGTCGCCATCATCATCAAAGAGATTCGAGCAATCCTCCGAACTGGGGATGTCGCATTGCTCGCCCGGATCAAGCGTGCCGTTGCCACAATCGTCCCCTGGAGTGCTCCCCCCACTGGGCAAGACGTTCGTCGGCTCGTCGTCTTGGTTGTTCGCTGGGTTGGGATCGACCGTGTCCGAGGAGATCACTACTCGGTTGCAGAGATCTTCGGCTCCGGTACACGCCCCGGCCTGTAAGATGCCGGACGTCGGCGCGTTCACATCCACTTCGGTGGTGATGTCGATGATCCGGAATTCTCCAGCCGCCAATGAGCCAAGTGAGCAAGACACCATCCCAGCGAAAAGGACGCTACAGTCAACTCCAGTACCAGTGGCGGAAACCAGTGTCGTACTTGGGTCTAGGATGTCGAGCACCATCGCGTCCACTGCAACACCTGGTCCGTTGTTGATTGCCGTGATCGAGTAGCCCAGGCGCATTCCGGCGATCACCGCGTCCGGAGAATCAGATTTGGTCACCGATAGATCTGCCGGCTCTGAAACTTCGATGAAGCATGAGGCGTCGCATCCGTCGTTTGGCGTCACGTTTCCGTCGTCGCAGCCTTCGACACCAGACTGTTCAACGCCGTCGCCGCAGCTGGCTACGCTACAGTCGTTCAGGCAGGCATCCGTGTTTGTCGCGTTGCCATCGTCGCAGTCTTCCACACCGGCTTGAACCGTTCCGTCGCCGCAGGAAGCAACCGTGCAATCGTTCAGGCAAGCGTCCGTGTTCGTCGCGTTGCCGTCATCGCAACCTTCGACACCGGATTGGGTGAAACCGTCACCGCAGCTAGCGGCGCTGCAGTCGGTCAGACAACCGTCGGTGTTCAGAGCATTCCCATCGTCGCAACCTTCAAAACCGGCCTCGACAAAACCGTCACCGCAGGCGGCGATCGTGCAGTTATTCAGGCAGCCGTCAGCGTTCGAAGCGTTTGCATCGTCGCAGGCTTCACCGGCATTCAGCACGCCGTTCCCACACGTCTCAACTTCACACAGTGAGTTGCAACCGTCGCCGTCAACCTGGTTGCCGTCGTCGCATTCGTCGCCGGAATCGACAACGCCGTCACCACAACCGGGAAGCGTGCAATCGACGCGGCATGCGTCGGGGTTGGTATCGCTGTTGGCCCCGCAGTCGTCGCACTCCTCGCCGGCATCCATCACACCGTCGCCACAAACCGGGATGGCACAGTCGGCAGCACAACCATCGCCGTCAACGATGTTGCCATCGTCGCAACCCTCATCGAATTCGAGGATGCCGTTACCGCAAGAACCGATAGGGCAAGCTAACGCTTCAATATCGGGGAAACCGAAGCTCCCAATCTCTGTAGCCGTGCCAGTCGCTTTGTTAATGCGCCAAAATTTGTCGCGGTCGGAGGAGAAGTCATTGCCGGTACTGCCGTACAAGATGCCTTCGCTGTCGAAGGCTAGGCCTTCAATATCGTCGACACCGAGCGAGCAGATCACGGTCGCTGTACCCGTGCTCAGGTTAAGGAGGAACAAAACTCCACCAGCACCGCTGGTATTCGACACGCCGTACATAAGGCCGGTCAAAGGATCACTCGCGATATCGTCAACATCGCCGAGAAGTCCGCCGCCAGTGATCTCAACGTAGCCAACACCCGAACCAAACCCGTCCGAAATCACAGCCCCGGTGTTCGGATCAATTTTGACCA
>JBLFWR010000124.1:0-10452 GCA_047611725.1 Binatia bacterium
TCATCCATAAAAAACGGGCCGTACAGCGCGTAGGGCGCTCCGCTAGGAAGGAGATGCCCGAGACCAACGAAAGTCGCCGCCACTTCTTCGAGGCTCATGATGTGCGCGGTGTTGGCACTAAAGGCCGCATCGGTTTCCAAGGACGGCCAGGGGTCTGAGGCGACGTCCAGCGTCAAAGGCCGACGCAGATTCGGCCCGCCCTCGGCGCTGATCCATTCCTGAATTCCCGCGTGGTTTTCCGGCCGCTCGCTGGTCTGCCAAACCAGGCTCGGCATAGCGGCCGCGAAGGCCACAGCGTGTTGGCCCGTACCGCTACCAATTTCCAGCACACAGCTGCGATCGGCGAATACCTGCCTCAGGACGCCGAGTATCGGTTCTGTATTGTTCTCACAGGCTTGGGAGAAAGGCCTCAACTATTATCTCCAGTGCCTCCGGCCACGGCCACGGCAACCGCGACCAGGTCGATCTCGATCAACGCGCCCTTGGGAAGCGCCGCAACCCCCACCGTGGCGCGGGCCGGAAACGGTTCGTGGAAGCGCTCGGCGTACAGCTCGTTTACGCGTGGGAAGTCGCCCAGATCAACAAGGTAAATCGTTGTCTTGACCACATCCTCGAAGCCCATCTTGCCGGCAACCAACACCGCCGCCAGGTTGGCCAACACCTGCCCCGCCTGAGCGTCGAAGCCACCAGCAACGAGTTCGCCGCTGCGGGGGTCCAAGCCTATCTGCCCGGAACACCACAACGTATCGCCGATTCGCACAGCCTGACTATACGGCCCCAATGCCGCCGGAGCCTGGTTTGTCGCGACCACCTGTTTCTTTTCGCTTGCTAGGCCAGATTCGCTCATTTTGTTCGTCTCGTTGGTGCCGTGTTCATCGTCTTCGTCGTGTTCGCGCCGTTCAAAAAAGGATCAACCGAAAATTCGTTTGACGTCCTTTACGCCTGGAACCCGGCGCAGATTTCGCAAGACCCGCTCGAACTCCTGCACATTGGCGACATGGGTTTCGAAAACATTGACGGCGTTGTCTCCGATCGTGCGAACGTAGGCCTTCTCGATGTTCAACCCAGCCGACGCGATGGCCTGAGACAAGCCAGCCAGCAGACCAGGACGATCGCGCGATGTGACCTCTAGTTTCAACTCGCGGTTGGCACGCACACCCTTGGCCCAGTGAACCTCGACCCGCCGATCGTTCTCCGCGTCATCCAGCCGCGGGCATGCTGACGCGTGCACGGTGACACCGCGGCCACGCGTCAAAAAGCCCACGATGGGTTCCCCTGGCAATGGTTCACAACATTTGCCGACGCGAAAAAGACTCGCGTCAACTTCGTCAGACATGACCATCGAACGACGCGACTTCTCCAACAAGCCGAACAAGGTAGAAAGTCGCCGCCGAGGTTTAATGACCTTGAAAACCTGATCCGGGAAGAGCTCAAGTAGCACTTGACGCGAAGTAATCCGTCCGAAGCCCAGGGCTTCGAAAAATGCGCTCTCTCCTTCACGGGCAAAACGCCGGGGGAGCTCAGCTAGGCGCCCTTCGCGCTGCAATCGGGCAATGTCGTAGTGCTGCGTAAGGAGGTCTCGCTCCAAAAGCTCACGCCCCAACTTTTCTGCGTGCAGCCGTTCTTGCGTCCGAGTGTGGGCAAGAATCCTGTCGCGGGCACGATGCGACCGAACGAACTTCAGCCAGTCCCGCGTCGGCCTAGTATCATCAGTCGCAACAATCTCGACCGTGTCGCCCTGCTGCAGCTGATAGCGTAACGGAACGAGCTTGCCGTTCACCTTTGCAGCAGCGCACTGGTCTCCCAACTCGGAATGGATGTGGTAAGCGAAGTCGAGAGCGGTATAGCCCTTCTTGAGCGATATCGTGTCGCCCTGCGGAGTGAACACGTGAACCTCGTCAGCGAAGAGATCTTCCTTAACACCCGACAAAAACTCGTGAGGATCGTCAATCGTTTGCTGCCACTCCATGAGTTGGCGCAGCCACATAAAGCGATCGGCTTCGTAGTCTTCGCGTCCGTCCGGACTTTTGTAGCGCCAGTGAGCGGCCACGCCGAACTCAGCCACCCGGTGCATCTCATGGCTGCGCATCTGCACTTCCATGCGCTCGCCGTACGGCCCGATCACAGTCGTGTGAAGGGACTGGTAGCGATTGCCCTTGGGGAGAGCCACGTAGTCACGAAAGCGTCCTGGAACCGGGCGCCAATTCATATGCACCGTGCCAAGCGCGTCGTAGCAATCTCGGTCGCTGTCAACGAGGACGCGGAACGCAACCACGTCGTAGATCTCGTCGTACTTCAACCCCTGGTCGGTCATCTTTCGGTGAATGGAATACGCGTTTTTTGTGCGGCCGTTTACTTGAGCATCGAGGCCGGCGGCTTCCAGACGTTTGGACAGAAGCGCGATAATCTCATCGATGTACCCTTCGCGTTCCAGGCGCTGCAACGAAAGTTTCTCGCGTACATCTTCCCAGGCCTGCGGCTCCAACGTTCGAAAACAGGTCTCTTCAAACTCAGCCTTTAGCCAGTTGATACCTAGGCGGTGAGCTAAGGGCGCGTAGAGCTCCAAAGTTTCTGCGGCAACGCGCCGCTGCTTTGCCTGTGGGAGGGCCCCGAGCGTACGAAGATTATGCGCCCGGTCGGCAAGCTTGATCATCAGAACGCGAATGTCTTCCACACTCGCGACGAGCATTTTGCGAAGAGTTTCGGCCTGCGCTTCTTCGAAACTATCGGTCTCAAGCTTATTGATCTTGGTAACGCCGTTCACGAGGGCGGCGACCTCAACCCCGAAATCGGCTTCCAGATCTTCAAGCGTTGCTGACGTGTCTTCAACCGTGTCGTGGAGCAGACCCGTGACCACGGCCGGCACATCCAAACGCATTTCGGCTAGGATTCCCGCAACCGCCAGCGGATGAGTCACGTAAGGTTCGCCAGACTGGCGCTTCTGCCCCTCGTGGCGCGTCTCGGCGAACCGGTACGCACGCTCGACCATGTCCAGGTCAGCACCGGGATTATAGTCGCGAACGCGAACGATCAGGTCACCTAAGGTCACAGATCCTCTTGGAAAACAGCGATCAGCTTGGCTAGTTCCGGAGACCGCAAACGCGCCACACGACGTCGCTCAGCGCGAAGAACCGCGCGAAATTCGCTTTTGGCGTCTTCGAGGTCGTTGTTCACAATGACGTAGTCGTACGCACCCAACGAGGCGATCTCGCGACAGGCAGCGCGAAGCCGCAGCGCGACAGTTTCTGCGTCGTCCGTTGCACGACCGCGCAAACGGTTTTCCAGCGTTTTGCGATCCGGTGGCAGTAGAAAGATTGCGACAGCCGCATCTCCATACAACGCCTTGATCTGACTGGCACCCTGCACGTCGATGTCCAGCAGCAGGTCACGACCCTGCTCCATGGCACGCTCGATCGGCTCGCGCGGTGTCCCGTAGAAATTGGAAT
The DNA here is from genome assembly GCA_047611725.1 of Binatia bacterium. Classification (GTDB taxonomy): domain Bacteria; phylum Desulfobacterota; class Binatia; order UBA1149; family CAITLU01; genus JBLFWR01. The sequence continues at coordinate 3,447 of JBLFWR010000124.1, forward strand.
GAACCTCGGCCCATTCCGCCAACCCGTCACAGTCGCGCAACGCGATGAACTCATTGCGTGAAATAAAATTGTACTGGTCGCCGTCGCACTCTCCACCGCGAGGCGAGCGCGTGGTCACGGAACGCGACAATTCCAACTCAGGGAACGAATCCAGGGCAGCACCGGACATACTGGTTTTGCCGGCGCCCGAGGGGCCCGAGACGATAAACAGCACCCCACTGCGCGCGAACTGCTGACCTTCTACAAAGAGCGGTTTCATTCTACGTTCTGGATTTGCTCGCGTACCTTCTCAACCTCACCCTTTCCATCAAGCACGAGGTTGGTAACTTCCAGGTCGTTCGCCTTGGAACCGATTGTATTGAGTTCACGATTGATCTCCTGAAGCACAAAGTCGATGCGTTTGCCGACCGGCTCATCCGAGACCAAAAGCTCGCCCAGCGCCGTCAGGTGAGCCTGGAATCGCACCAGTTCTTCGGTCACATCGGCCCGATCTGCAAGCACCGCCGTTTCCTGCGCCAGGCGCGCAGGGTCAACCGTGTCCCGACCCAGTAGCGATGATAGCCGCGCCTCAAGACGGGCACGCAGAACCGGCACCAGCCCTTTGGCACGCTTGGTCAACTCGCGACGGATTGCACGCAAACGCTTGACTCGATCGCTCATATCCTTGGCCAAGTGGCGGCCTTCGGTGACCCGAGCCCGATTGTGCCGGACCAAAGCTTGCTCAAGCAAAGTAAACACCTGCTCGATCTCGTCGTCTACTTCGACCGGCCGCTCCTGCATTTGGAAAATGTCACTTCGCCCGGCGAACAACGACAGATCTAGATCTCCGGCAAGGTCGAAGCGCTCGCGCAGCTCTTTCCACGCGGCCACATAGCCGGCAGCGACGTCGTGTTGGAGTGTGATCGAACTCTGGCGTGCCAACGAGTTGCGCGCGACGAACAACTCGACCCGGCCCCGATCTACATGCGCGGCCACCGCGCGGCGGAAACGAGCTTCATGTGCGAGATATTCGCGAGGGGCGTGAACCTTCAGATCGAAGAAGCGTTGATTGACCGAACGAATTTCAACGTTCAGGGATACCCCTTGAGCCGTTGCGGTCGCCGTTGCGTAGCCAGTCATACTCTTCATTGTGCTCTATCTCCGGACGCGTCCATGTTCAGTATCCCCTCTTCGTCGGCCGGTGCCTCTCCGGTCTTGTATCCAGTTTCGAGCGAGTTACGCTCGGCATCGTCGAGTTCGAAGCTACGCTCTTTGGAAAGCTTACGCAGCGACCGCCACAGGCGATCTAGGCCGGCCTTGGATCGAGTGACATTGCCGGGCGCGGCCATCACCGCACGGTCGAAATCAACGGTGACGATCTGGCCTTCGCGATCGAGCAGCAGATTCTCTCCAGTTAGGTCGACGTGGTAAACGCCTGCGTCGTGCTGGGCCCGCACCGCTCGGCCAGCCTGACCTAGAAGTTCAGCGCGTTTTCCCTCGCCGACACCGGCGAAAGCTTCGGCAAAGGTGGCGACCACCGGCATCGCGCTGGTAATGATCCACCCTCGATAGAACGGCCCGGCGTCTTCAATGGCCACGGCTTGAACCAGCGGGACACGACAGCCTGCGGCTCGGGCCCGGTGAGTTGCGATCAATTCGTGGACTGGTCGCAACGGGCGAAGCAGGAAGCGGTCACGCAGGAAGTGGCGAATGAAACCGCCTCGCAAATAGTGACGAAGGTAGATGACGTTGCCGCCAGCTAGCTTGACCCGACGGGTACCACCACGCCCACCTTGGACCGCTTCTCCTACGGTTTCACGGGTGCCCGGCGCCAACAGCCGTACCATCTCGTTGAGCTGCAAGCGGGTAGCTATGACACGTGAGCTTCCACGGTCCTGGTCAACGTAGCCGTCGGGGAGTTGATGCAGCAAAGTCGCGCCCCAAATCGCTTCGGGTCAGCTAGACAAAGGTTCGGCGTCATCGATAAGCATGACCGGGACTCCATCACGCACTGGGTAGCGCAACTTACACGGGAGACAATCCAGCGCTTCGCCCCCGGCGGCCACCTTCAGCTTCTTGTGGCACTTCGGACAAACCAAAATCTTCGCGAGCTGTTCACTTACAGGCATTGAACTCTCCTATTTCTCGCCAGCACGATCGCCGACCTGCCACCGGGCCTGTCGCTGGAGCCCTTCACGCAGCTCGACTTTCGGATCGAATCCGATCTCGGCGCGAGCCAAAGACGTGTCCGCGGCAGTATGCATAACGTCGCCTAACTGCATTGCCAGACGGTTGACCTTCGGTTCGCGTCCCACGATTTCGCCGATGGTCGCGATGACCTCGTTAACGGTGGTGCGACTTCCGCCCCCGAGGTTGTAGACCTTACCCTGCATGTCCGAGGTAGCGGCAGCAATGTTGCCGGCGACGATATCTTCGACAAAAGTGAAGTCGCGCGATTGCTGACCATCACCGTACAAAGAGATCTCGCGCCCCGCATCGACCGCGGCAATGAAGCGATTGAACGCCATGTCAGGCCTTTGCCGCGGGCCGTACACAGTGAAGTAGCGCAACGAGATGGTGGGCAGGCCGTAGTTCTTAAAGTACAGCCAGACCAAATGCTCGGCGGCCAACTTACTTACCCCGTACGGGGACACCGGTCGCGGCATACTCGTTTCGCGCATCGGGAGGTCGTTGGTATCTCCGTAGACCGACGAGGACGAAGCATAGACGAACTTTTTCAGCTCAACCTGCCGACTCGCCTCGAGCAAACGCTGTGTCCCGAAGACGTTATTATCGCTGTAGATGCGAAAATCGTCTCCCCAACTCGCGCGAACGCCAGCTTGCGCAGCCTGATGAAAGACCGCGTCGACCCCGTCCAGAACGGGCTCTAGGTCGACATCAACCAAACTGGCCTCAACGAATCGAAACCCGCTGGAACTTTGCAGTTGCTCCAGATTTCGCTCCTTCAAGGGCCGTGGATAGTAATCAATAAAGCAATCGAGCCCGACGACTTCCCAGCCGTCGGCCAATAACCGCTCCGCCAGCGTCGAGCCAATAAAGCCCGCCGCACCCGTAACCAACGCTTTCACCGGGAATCTTCCTCGTTTTCCTGGCGGCGAGATCGCCACCGAACCTGGCCGAACCTGGGATGATGCGATCACCCATCGCGGGGGTCAAACCGCACTAGCCGTACAACCTGTTCAATCAACATATCGCCCTGCTCCACTTCGACCCCCAAGCGCAGAGCGTAAAGAAATCCGGGCTCGCAACCAAAGCGTGCCAGCTTCACGAGATCCTTCTCCGTGACCACGACCCAGTCGGCTTTCAGGGCTGCGGCTCGGATCCGCTTCCAATCCTGGAGGTCGTAATCCGCGTGGTCGGGAAACACGAGGCGCTCGACGATCTCGGCGCCAGCCGCCTCCAGCATCGCAAAAAATCCGGCCGGGCGTCCGATCCCCGCCGCTGCGACGATCCGACGTCCCGCTAAGTCTTCCAGCGGCGTTTTGCGGGCATCCGGGGCTACTGCCTCGACCAGTGCCAGCGGGCGCCGGCGCATCTTCAGGCGTAACGCCGCCTCCGGCCCCGGAACCTCGATGGCACTTGAACCTGCATCAATCACGACATCGGCTCGCTGCAAGGCTGATACCGGCTCACGCAACGGGCCAGCCGGAAGCAGATGAGCGTCGGCCTCCTCGCCCGTGAGCACAACAATATCCAGATCTCGCGCCAAACTTCGGTGCTGAAATCCGTCATCGAGAATAAACAGGTCGGGGGCCAAGGCAGCGGCCGCCCGGCAGGCATCAATGCGGCGCGCCGCAGTGGCCACGGGAACACCCGCACGTCGCGCAACCAGCACCGCCTCATCGCCAGCCACGGCTGCTGCCTGCGGCGCCAAAGCTGCCTGTGGGACCAGCACTGAAGTCGTCCCGGGGGTGCCGCCGTAGCCACGTGAAACCACAACCGGACGCAGGCCGCGACGTAAAAGCTCCTCGACGAGCCACAACACCAACGGCGTCTTCCCACTGCCGCCCACGGTCAAATTGCCAATGCTGACAACCGGCGCGGATGCTTGTTCGATTTTGCTGCGCCCGCTGTCGTAGCCGCGTGTTCGTACGGCGACCGCGGCACCAAAAATCCACGACGCCGGGATCAATGCCGTTCGTAGAAGGCGCGCGCCCAGTCCGTCACCGCTCCAGACCTGCTCGGCCAGCGCAGCCCGCCCATTCCCGCTGCTCACGCCGAATCCTCAGTCAACAATGGCGCAATACAATTGATCGTGCGCACCAGGGCACCAGCGTGACTTGCCAGCGCATCCTGAGCGCGTTTACCCGCTGCTTGGGCGCGCACCGGTTCATCCAACGCGAGGTGCCAGGCAGTGGCCAATTCACGCGCGTTGCCGACCACAACCAGAGCGTCGGCAGCCTCCAGGACGGCGACTTGATCAGCGATGCCATCCAGGTGCGGACCACAGATCGGTGCGTGCCCATACGCCGCCGGCTCCAGAAGATTGTGGCCTCCGACCGGGACGAGGCTGCCCCCCAAAAACACCGCATCAACCGCTCGAAAAAACCGGAGCAGCTCCCCGATGGTGTCAACGACAAGGACATCCCAATCGCCTTTGCCCGCGGTCAACGTCCAAGTCGCAACGTTCCAACCTCGACGCGCGACTTCATCGACCACCGCGGTGGCACGCTGGGGATGTCGCGGGGCCAAGACCAAGCGAAGTTCCGGCCGAGCCTTGCGCTCAATGGCAAAGGCATCCAATGCAACGCTTTCCTCTCCGTCGTGGGTTGATGCGGCCAGAACTGTTGGGGTTTCGGTTGCGATCGCCGGGGTCGTGGCAGTCACATCACCGATCGAAATTGCGTCAAACTTGATGTCGCCATTCACGTGCACTGCACTCTGCGGTGCCCCAAGTCGACGCAGGCGCGAAGCCGAAGCGGCGTCCCTCGCCGAGACCGCGGCTACCGAGCCGAGCAGCGGGCCTATCAGGTCAACCAAACGCTGGTAGCGGGGCCAACTGCGATCCGAGATTCGTGCATTCGCAAAAGCCACCGGGACACCCGCCAGCTGGGCTTCGGCCAGTAGTGTTGGCCAGATCTCGGTCTCGACAACGAGCAGCAAGCGAGGTCTAGTAAGCCCGAGAATACGGTTCAGGACGGGCTTCCAATCTATTGGAAAGTAATGAACTTCTTCGAAAACCTCATGCGACGCGACAGCCTTTCCAGTTGCCGTATTACACGAGAGTAGAAGCCGGAAATCCCCACCCAGCGCCGCAAGCTCACGGCCAACTCGGTTCGCCAAAGTGACCTCGCCCACCGAGGCGGCGTGGATCCAGATCCAGCTACCGCTACTTGGGGCCGAATTTGCAGTAGGCCACCACCGGCCCATTCGCTCGCGGGCGCGCAGCTTCGTTTCATGATCACCGGCGAATCCGCTCGCCACAGTCCAAGCACTGGCCGCAGCCCCGGCTGTGGCGTAAATCACGCGCGCCCAGGCAGGTTGGATCTCACGGTTCACCGGGCCTTCCCCAGAACAGGAGTGCCCACGGCAGCGCTCACGTGGACTCCGCAGGACGACCCGCAAGCTGGTCAGCTCTGCGTGTCACAACCGTTAGCTCTACCTCTAACCGCGAGCGCATGTCTTCGCGCAGCTGTCTGGCTTCGGGGGAACGGCCCCCGCCTTCGTCACGAATCAGCAGTGGTTCACCGATGACAACAACCACCCGCGCACCGGGAACGGGAATCATCATTCGATCCCAACTGGTCGCGCGAACGCAGCGCGAGGCAGAGAACGCGACAGGAAAGACCGGTGCACCGGTGGCACGCGCAAGCTCTGCGACTCCACCTTTCGCCTCGCCTGCGGGCCCTCGCGGGCCGTCTGGAATCAGCGCTAGATCCCGTCCTTTGCGGTTTGCTCGAACCAGACCAAGCAAGCCCCCGACTCCACCACGTCGCGAGGATCCGCCAACCGCATCGATACCGAAGTAGCCAAGCGCGCGCGTGATCTTCTGCCCATCGCGGTGGGTGCTGTTCATGATCGTGACGCCCGGGCCCTTGTAGAAGAACGGCAACATAATCGAGCGACCATGCCAGAACGCCATGATCACTGGCGGTCCGTCCTTCCAATGCGGAAGCAGTCCTTCGATACCGTGTACTTCCTGGCGGGTTGTGGCGCGCACGAACAGCATCACCAGCCAGATCACCCGGGCCGTGATCGCGATCTCTGCTCGCGCGAAGCCGGCGTTGCGCCGTAACCGCTTACTGAGTTTCGGCTTCTTGTTCGCCGTCATCCCGACCCTCATCCCGGCCGTCATCCCGGCCGTCATCCCGAAACTGCATGTCGTAGAGACGCCGATAAAGAAGCCCTGCGGCCAGCAGTTCGTCGTGGCGGCCTTGCTCAACCACCCGCCCACCGTTAACGACCGCGATGCTATCTGCGCGTTGAATCGTTGAAAGGCGATGCGCAATCACGAGCGAGGTCCGCCCCTGCATCAAGCGAGCAATCGCCGATTGAACGAGCCTTTCGGACTCTGTGTCCAGGGCGCTGGTCGCCTCGTCGAGAATCAGGATCGGAGCGTCTTTGAGAAGGGCGCGGGCAATCGCGAGCCTCTGGCGCTGGCCGCCAGAAAGCTGAACGCCAAGTTCACCAACCTCTGTATCGTAGCCGTCGGAAAGCTTCTCAATAAAATCGTGAGCGTTGGCCGCCTTGGCAGCGGCGATCAACTCGGCATCGCTGCGATCGTGCCGACCGTAGGAAATGTTGGCGCGCACGGTGTCGTTGAAGAGAAAAGTTTGCTGGGTGACGACCGCGATATTGGCACGAAGTGACGGCAGGCTGATTTCGCTCAAGTCTACGCCGTCAATCGTAATTGCGCCGGAACTCGTCTCGTAAAATCTCGGGATGAGATCAGCAATCGTACTCTTGCCAGCTCCGCTCGGCCCAACAAGTGCGACAACCTTACCCGCACCGATCTCCAGATTTACGTCGTGGAGGACTTCAGTTTCGCCGTAAGCAAACGACACGC
>JBLFWR010000125.1:0-10211 GCA_047611725.1 Binatia bacterium
CAGTGCCAAAAGTACGAGAACCGAAACGACCGCGAGGATTCGTTTAAGCATGAGCAGAACCTACGAGAGAAGGGGTGCGCAGTGCAAGAAGTGCACTTCGATCAAACACCGGGCGCCAGCAGTACTTTCACTGCCCCGCTTTTCTTATCCTCGGCCGTTTCAAATCCTTTTTGCGCTTCGCTGAGCGGAAAAGAATGGGTGATGAGTTGGCGCAGTACGTCACCTCGCTCTGAGAGCAGCTCGAGGGCTATATCAAAATCGCTGCGGCCGTCGCGACGGTTGTAGACCATTGCGCCGATCATTCGCACTTCCTTAATCAGCATCGCCATCGGATCGAAGGCAGGGGTTTCATCGAACAGGCCAACGATGACCACCGTGCCGCCGCGCTGGACGGCCATGACTGCGTCGCCAACTGTGGTTGCGCCACCGCCGACTGTTTCAATCACGACATCGGGTCGAACCGGCGTTTTGCGAAAATCTTCGGCTGTCAGAACATCGTCGCATCCCATGGCTTCGGCCAGCGCACGTTGGTGATCGTGGCGTGCGGTTGCGGCCACGTACTCGGCGCCCAGGTGTCGCGCTGCTGCGGCTGCCAACAAACCGATCGTTCCCGAACCCAGCACGAGAACGCTTGAGCCCGGGCCAACACCACCCAACCTTGCGGCGTGTACGGCAACTGCGGTGGGCTCGGCTAACGCTCCGATTTCAAGATCCACTGATTGCGGTAGTTGATAGATAGAGCCCGCCGGCGCAATGACCGAGTCGGCCATTCCACCGGGCAAGCTGACTCCCAGCAGCTCCAAGCGCGGGCAAAGATGATAGTCGCCGCGCTTGCAGGCCGCGCAAGTTCCGCAGGTACGAAGCGGCTCGATCGCCACCCGGTCACCCTCGCGTACCGAGTTGACGTTGGCACCAACCGCTTCTATTTCGCCCGAGATTTCGTGCCCGGGGCAGACTCCGCGTGATTCCGCGCCATCGCCACGACGAAATACATGCAGATCGCTGCCGCAGATTCCGCATAAGGACACGCGAACGAGCACCTCGCCGGAGCCGGGTGTTGGTGTCGCGGTTTCGCGAAGTTCCACTTTGCGCGTCGTTGTCAGTGCTGCAGCTAGCATATCGATTTACCCGTCCTCGGCGTTGGGAGTTGTCAGTTGTCAGAGCCGGTATCAAAAAAAAGGGCCGGGATTCCCGCGCCCGTGCTGTACGGTTGCGGAAGATACCCGGCCCTTGAAGCCGACAAAAGGCGCGGTGATGCCTTTTGCGAACTCTAGTTCAAGTCGGCGCTTGAGTAACCGAGAATATTACGAGCGATAATCAGCAGATTGATCTGCTGGGTTCCCTCGTAAATGTCCGTGATTTTCGCGTCACGCATCCATTTCTCGAAAAGAGCCGTGCGCGAGTAACCCAACGTGCCCATGAGTTCGACACATTTTTGAGTGACCTTGGTGCAAACCATGCCCGCCTTAGCCTTGCACATCGACGCTTCGCGGCTGTTGCGCTCGCCGCGATCCATCATGTTGCAGGCCTGGTAGGTCAAGAGGCGCGCAGCTTGCAGCTGTGCCTCCATGTTCATCACGTCGCGCTCCAGCACAGTCTGCTCGTCCGGCCCAACTTCGTAGCGAATCTTGATTCCCTGCTCAGTCAGGTTGTCCATCAGTGCTTCAAGCGCTGCGCGCGCGACCCCAATGCCCGACGCAGCGACGATCGGTCGCGTGCTGTCGAACGTCGCCATAACGCCTTTGAAGCCTTCAACCCCACGCTCGACGATGTCGGCACTGCCCAGGATGTTGTCCGCAGGAATGCGTGCGTCTTCGAAGGTGATTACGGCCGTGTCGCTGGCTCGGATGCCATGCTTATCTTCGACCTTGTCAACGGTGACCCCAGGCGTACCAGCCGGAACGATAAAGCTCTTAATCGCTGCGCGACCCTTGCTCTTGTCCAGCGTGGCCCACGCGACGACAAAGCCGTCGGACTTTTCCAAGGCTCGCTCTCCCGATGTACAGAAGATCTTGGTGCCGTTTAGCACCCACTCGTCACCGTCGCGCGCGGCCGTGGTGGCAACCTGCTTGGAGTCAGAACCAAAGTGGGGCTCGGTGATGGCCATCGCGCCCCACTTCGGTTTGCCTTCATAGAAACTGCCGAGGAAGCGTTGCTTTTGTTCCTTCGTGCCCACGGCTTGAACCGCTGCCCCGCCAAGGCCCGGGTTGGGGATGCAAAGGTAGAGGCCTGCGTCGCCCCAAGCCAATTCCTCGATCTGCATGCAGGCGATCAGGGTTCGTTCGTTCGGGCCCTTGTCGCCTTTCTCTTTGCTGCCACCTAGTGACGTTACGGCAGAGTTCTTTTTGCTCTCCTCCCACATGGTGTTGAAGAAATCCCACGGGTCGGTGTGTTCTTCTTCGTCGAACTGCCGCGAGATCGGGCGCATGAGATACTCGGCGGCCATGTGCATGGTGTCGATACGTTTTTTTGCTGCTTCTGAAAGACTGAAATCCATTGCTTAATCCTCTTCGTTCCGAACTAGACTGACGCGATGCCTTCAAAAATGGCGAAACCACGACCACTGCGGAGCCAAAGCTCTACGGGGTGATCGCGTACGAAACCGTGCCCACCAAGTACTTGTAGGCCGTTGTCGGTTACTTCCATGACCATGTCTGCGGCATAGCGGTGAGCAAGAGCGACCTCGCGAGCTGCTTCGTGGTCGCTGTCCAGATGCCAGGCTGCTTCCCAGTTTAGAAGTCGCGCGGCCTCGGTTTCGGTCGCCATGTTGGCGAGCATGAAAGCAATCGCCTGCTTTTGAGCGATCTTTTGTCCGAAGGCCTCACGGTCTTTCGCGTATACAATCGCGTAGTCGAGGGAGGCTTTCGCAACACCGACGGCCATCGCCGATTGGGCAACACGAGCGCGTCGCAACATCGGGAGCGCATCGTCGCCGAGGCGATCGGCTGCCGCGATGCGACAGTCTGCGAACTCGACTTCATAGAGCTCCAAAGCATCCAGGCCCAGGTTCTTTTCGCGTTCGCCGATGTTCATCCCTGGCGTCCCCTGGCGAACCAGGAATGCACCAGTCTGTCCGTCTTCGTCGGTGGCGTAGACAACGACGAACGGGGCGCTTTTGGCCAAAGGAACGTTGCACTTCTTGCCGTTCAGTACCCAGTTCTCGCCGTCGCGCTTGGCGGTCGTCGCCATTTTCGTGATGTGGAAGTTCCAGGTCGGCTCAGAAACGGCAGCCGAGCCTGCAACGAATTTCTCGCCGCAAAACACGGGCAGAACCTCTTTCTTTTGTGCTTCACTGCCGAGGTGGAGTACCGGATCGATGACCAGACGCGGTGACAGTATGTGCAGCGCGATTGCTAGGTCGCCTTCGGCTAGGCCCTCCGCGACAACGGTTCCGGTGACCGCTGCTGCTTCTCCGCCGTAGCCTCCGTAGGCCTCCGGGATCGAACCCTGCACGAGACCCAACTCCCATGCCTGCGTGGCGAGCGATTCGGGGATGGCACCGGTTTCGTCCGCGTCGTGTGCAGCGGGGCGTATGCGCTCGGCCGCGAATGACGTCACCGTCTCGCGGATGAGCAGTTGCTCTTCATCTAGTCGAATATCGATCATTGTTTACTCTCCTGTTTCTTCGTTCTCGATTTGTGTCGGGCTGGCACCGTTGGCCGCCGCCGATATCGACACGGATGCGATCAGCTGCTCGACCACGAACCCGAGCGTGCCTTCTAAGTCGAAACGTTCTTCGTCCTGATAGAACTGAATTTGTGCGCCGATGACCCCGCTGGTGAAGGTGCCGGCGAGAACGGCGGCATCAGCATCGCTGCGAAAAAGACCTTCGGCTTGGCCTCGACGAATGGTGTTGCGCAGATAAGCGCGAAAGCGCCGCATCATGCCGCGCAGTTGTTCCGAGACCTTCGGCATCGAATCGATGGCTTCAACCATCAGCTTGATCGCGAAGCGGGTGTGATCGCCACGACGCGTATTGCGAGCGCAGATCTCAGCGATGCCTCGCAGGGCCTCGTCAGCCGGAATCTCATCGGCGGCGCGCTGGATGCTGTCCTCGAAAGCCCGCACACGGTCGGCGACCGATGCGGCCAGTAAGTCTTCCTTGTCGCGGAAATGGTAGTAGATCGCGCCTTTGGTGACGCCTGCAGCCTTGGCCACGCGGTCTATAGATGTTCCCGCGAAGCCGTGGCGGCTGAAGCAGTCGCTGGCGATCGCCAAAAGCCCCTGCCGGGCCTTGTCGCCCCGCGATGAAATCTCCTCAGGTTGCATACTGAACGTTTAGTACGGAGCCGCGCTGCGTGTCAAGCTGCCTGACGTGCTTGTAAGTAGGAGGGCCAGCGACCGGCGGCCGTTGGCGGACTCCTTGACTGGAAGCGGCCTCCTTAGGATCATGCCCCCCGCATGGCGTTCATCAGGCATATTCCCCCGGCAATGGCGGGAGGGCACTTGGCCGAGGTCTATCGAGACATCCGTCGCGATGTTCCGAGAGTTCCCAACCTTATGCAGGTGTTTTCCCTGCGGCCCGAGACCATGGAGGGGGTTCACCAATCGTGGCTCTCAATGATGTGGACGGGACGCGTCCCTCGCCGCACCAAGGAACTGGTCGCGGTGGCCGTGTCCAAGGCCGCCTCTTCTGATTACTGTGTCGATGCTCACATGGTCTTTCTGCTAGCCACCGGTATGCGACCGGAGCAGGGCTATGCCGTTGCCGATGGTATACCCGACGCCGAAGGCCTCGACGACCGAGACCGGGCACTGCTACGCTACGCGACTCGCATGACGGCCGATCCTCGTTCGGTGACCACGGCAGATAGTCTTCTTTTCGCCAAGGCCTGGCCGGATCTGGAAGAACGCGTTGAATTGATCGCGACCATCGCAGCCTTCAACGGCCTGGCCCGTGTTGCTAACGCCTTGGGGGTTGCCAACGAAATTCCGATTCTGGTGCGCCGCTTTCAGACCAGCCGACGCAGCGCCATCGCTTTGCTTTCAAGGTTGACGTCGTTGTCGATCGATCTGGAAGAGAAGTCGGTAGTAGCGCGGACCCCCGAAGCGAATCGTGCGGGGCTTTCGGAGCTGTTCCTCGATCGCCTCGGATTTGGTTCGACGCCTCCGGGCTTCGAGATGCTCGAGGCCTGCCCCGAAATCTTTGATGGTCAACTACGAACCATGCGCAGTGCCGTCGCCGTGATGCCACGCGATCGATGGACGCGTATTGGTCTTGTGGTTGGCCGACTGACGGGCTGCGACTATTTGGCCACCTGTTGCGCCGATTGGCTCGTGCAACGCGGCGAACGTCCGGCCGACGTGATCGCGGCCAGCGAAGGCGCACCTGTCTCCCTGGCTGATGTCGACGTGGAAGCTGTGTCCCTTCGCTTCGCACGCGATTTCACACTCCATTCGCATACAATCGATGCCTCTCGCATTCAGGAACTGAGAGGGGTGGGGTTGTCGGATGGTGCCATTCTCGATCTGGCCTTTGTCACCGGCACTCTCAACGGTATGGCTCGGCTGAGTCTCGGACTCGCCCCTGCCTAATTTTGAATCGACACATGCTAGCGCACCGAACCAATCGCACGCGCGTGGTGCTCGGTCGGCTCGCCGTCTAAGATGTCGCGTCGGTGCGTAGAGTATCGACGTTATGACCCAGGAGGTTGCCGTGGAAACGGGCCAAGTATCGGGGAAGGTTTTTCGCTTCCTCTCGACGATGCATCCCTCGCTCTCCAAAAAGGAGAGGGCACGCTATGGCGAGTTCCAACCCGAGTCCTGGTATCCCTGGACCGAGGAACTTTCTGCCGAGTTTGCCGATTTGATGAAACGATCGCCGCGTGATCCAGCGTTTTCGCGGGGCTTCGCCTACGTCGCCCAAAAGGGGCTGCCCGATGGAAAATACGTTTCCCCCGGCGATTTGATCGGGAACCTGGCCCACTTGCCCAGCGCCTATAAAGGAGACGCGGGAAGCGGGTTTACTTCCGAGCTGTCCGGCGTGCGCGAGGGCACCGTGTCGTTTGATGGCTTACCAGGCATGAACAATGCGTGCATCGCGATTGTGGGGGAACTTACCCAGCGCCTGCAGACATCGGGTGCCAGCGGGATCGAGGTCAAGCATGTCTCGCCCTGTCGTTTGCAGGGTGCGAAGGAATGCTGCTTCGAAGTGAGCTGGGTTTCCGAGGCCACACCTTCGGGGCAGCAGCCGGCGGATCTCAGCGAGTTTTTGGGCGCTGCCAAGGATTCGAAGGATGCGCCAAAAGTAACCGTCAGCGAAGCAGTCGCGTCAACACAGCCTGCAGCTCCTGCAGCTCCTGCAGCTTCCGCACGTGAGCCCGCGCCAACCGCTGTGCCAGTGCAAAGTGCCACAGTTGCCGTGTCGCCGGCCCCAGTCGTGTCCACGCCTGTTGTTCCCGCTGCGAGCGCTGCGCCAGCAAGTGGGCTAGCGGGCAGCGACGCGACCGCCGCAAATTCTCAAGATCTCTTCGAGCAGTTGCGCGTGCGCTTGTTGGAATCCGAAGCCCAGTCGTCGCGTCATGCTGAACTTGAAGCCGAGATTGTGCGCTTGAGTGCGGAGCTGGCGCGGGTTCGAGAAGAATCCGACAAAGCAGTTGCCGCTGCGCGTTCCGAAACCGAAACGGTTCGAGACGAACTGTCGGGGCTCAAACGCGGGATCCGAGAGCTCGTCGGTGACGGCTGAAACTGAGGCGCAAGCACCGGCCGCGGTTCGCGTCGTATTGGTGGGGCCGCGTGGTGGTGCCAACGTTGGTTCGGTATGCCGCGCCATCGAAAACACGGGCGGTGGCGAGCTGGCAATCGTCGCCGGGGCATTCGAAGAAGAAGACGCCAGGCGTATGTCCGTTCACGCCAACGGTTTGCTTGAAGGCGCCATACGCACGGCGACGTTTGGCGAAGCTGTTGCCGGTTGTGGTTTGGTCGTCGGTACCACGGTTCGTGATGGCCCGTATCGTGAGCGGGCCCGAGAAGTTCGTGAGTTGGCGGGTGACGTGTGGCAGTGGCAATCAAGTCGGGGGTCGGGAGCCCGCGTCGCGTTGGTGTTCGGCCGCGAAGATAGCGGCCTGTCCAACGATGAGATCGCGGCCTGCCACTGGCTTACGCGTATTCCGACTTCCGCTCGTTATCCTTCCTTGAATCTAGCGCAGGCCGCGTTGATCGTTCTCTACGAGTTGATGCAGGTCCGGGCCAGTGATTCGCCCGGACTTGGAGTGCCCGGGCAAGGGATGGATGACGGGGCGGCAGAGGTCGCCGATGCTCGTCAAGTTGACGGGATGTTCGAAGACCTCGGCGAGGCGATGGACCAGATTGGTTTCCTGGGAGAAAAGGACGGTCCCCATGTGCAGCGGGTCGTCCGTTCTATGCTCGGCCGTTCCGTGCTCGATGCCAGAGAAGTGCGGATTCTGCGCGGTCTGGCGCGCCAGATCCGGTGGTTCGCCAATGGGGGGCGCGAGGTCTTGGAGGACAAGCGCAGGCGTGGCCAAAAACCGCGCTGACTGTGCTGACCGTGCTGACCCGAGCCGAGCCAGGCTCGGCGATTGCAGGACAGTGTCCTTGCATGGTGAAAGGTCTCTGAGTACGCTCCGGTCTTCGACGCGCCGCGCCACGCGGCCCATCGAGGAGGTTGCCATGTATACCGTTATAGCAAGGATTCGGGCCATTCCCGGGAGCGCCGATGAGTTGGCGTCAGAGCTGACGGCAATGGTGAACTGGGTGGCCGAGAACGAGCCCGAGACCCTATCTTACATCTGTCATCGGTCCGTAGCCGATCCTGACGCGTTCGTGTTTTTCGAGCGCTACACAAACGAGGCCGCTTTTGCCGCGCACGGTGCTTCCGAGCGTTTCGCCCAATTGATTCAAGCGCTGGATGGCAAGGTCGCTGCGGCCCCGGAGCTCGAAGTTCTGGACGAGGTTGCGGGCAAGCTCTAGGCTTTCCGCGGCCAACGATCCTGGCCGTTGCACCTCGCGTTGGCCTTGTGCCGTTCGCGAGTGTCTAGAGGATCATTCAACGTGAAGGGCTTGGTGCGTGCGGCGGGCAATAACCCGCGTCTGATTCTGGCAGTGATGCTGGTCGTCACCCTTTCTGCGTTGGCCGGGGTTTCGCGCTTGGCTTTTGATAGCTCGCTCGACTCTTTAACCGTTCCGGGTGACCCCGCCCGCGCCTTCAACGAGAAAGTTCGCGAAATCTTTGGTGACGAAGAAATCGGCGTTGTCGCGCTGGTCACCGAGGATGTCTATACGCCCGAAAGCGTCGCTGCTCTGCGTGGCTTGACCGCAGATCTGGGCACGATCGAGGGCGTTAGTCGTACGCTGAGTATCACCAACGCCTCGGACCCGACGGCTGATGTTCTCGCGGCGCCGCCGCTATTGGAGCCCGGCAAAGTTACCAAGGCGTCGGCGGCGCGGCTGCGGATGAGGGTCAAAGCCAACCCTATCTACATCCCGAACCTGGTTGCGGAGGACGGAACCGCAACCGCAGTCACGGTTTTCTTTCGCGACGCGACATCTACTGAAGACGAAGCTGCGGTGGACCAACGTGTGCTTGCCGTGCTGGCTGCCTACCAGGGGCCCGGCGAACTCTACTACACAGGAATGTCTCATGTTCGGGTGCAGGCCATCGGCCTGATGCGCCACGACCTGCTCCAGTTTCTCCCGGTCAGTCTGGCCTTCATGATGGTCGTGCTGTTCGGCGTGTTCCGCTCTCTGCGGGCGACGGTGCTTCCGTTGGGGGCGGTCGCGCTTGGTGTCGGATCGTTAATGGGAATGATGGGCTGGGTCGGTGCGCCGATCGCGCTTCCGACATTGGTCTTGCCTTCGTTGCTCCTGGTTATTGGCGGCTCGTATTCAGTTCACGTAGTCACGGCTTTTCTTGAAGAAAGTCGTGAGCATGCTTCGGATTCTGAGGGTGCGGTGATTCTGGCGGGCACCTTGTCGCGAGTGGGTTTGCCGGTATCGGTTTCCGCTATGACGACCGCAGTGGGCTTCGGTTCCCTGGCTATCCATCCGATTCCTGCCATCGCTGGATTGGGGGTTTGGGCTGTTGTCGGGATTGCGGTCATTGCGATCGGCTGTCTGTTCGGTGTTCCTCTTGTGATGCTTTCGCTGCCAGCCGGCCGCCGCGATCCGGCGGCTGTAGATGCTGAAGGGGAAACGGAGTGGTTCTCGCGTTTGGATCACGCGGTTCAGACCGCGGGCGCTTGGTCGATCGATCACCGTTACGTGGTGTTCGCGATCGCGTCGTTTTTTCTACTCGTGTCTCTTGCGGGCGCCCGCAATATTCGTGTGGACACCGATTTTCTGAAGGCGTTTCGACCGGGTAACACCGTGCGGGCGTCACACGACGCGGTCAGTAGCCACCTTGTTGGGCCCAACCCGATCTCGGTTATCCTTACGGCGTCGGAGCCAAACTACTTCAAGAGTATCGAGTCGTTGCGTCGGGTTCGAGAGTTTCAGGAGTTCGCCGAGTCGCTGCCCGGGGTCGAAACCAGCATCTCGATGATCGACTATCTTGAGGAAATCGATCTCGGTTTACAGGCCGCCTCCGAAATAGGCATGACTGTTGATGACGAGGGCAACCTGATTGAATCTGAGATGGCACCCTCGTTTTGGGATGCACCTGCAGCGCAGTTGCCGCAGGTCTGGTCTTTAGTCGGTGCCAGTCGCAACACTTTTAGTGGGCTGGTCGATGAAGATTTCCGCCGACTCAATATAACGCTTCGCAGTTCGCTGTCGGGCTCAGCAGAGACAGCGGAACTGGACCGTAGCCTAACCGCGTACGCGAAAACCTTCTTGCCCGTAAATGTGGAGCTGCGAACCACCGGCGCGTTGATGCTGGTTTCGCAAGCGTCGAACCGCATTATCAGTGGCCAGGTCGAGAGTCTTGGCTTGGCGTTTGGCGTTATTTTTGTCGTGCTTTCGCTGATGTTCCTTTCGCTTCGTGTTGGCGGCGCGGCGATGATTCCGAACGTACTGCCAGTCTTCGCGTTCTTCGGGATCATGGGGTGGTTTGGCGTCGAGCTAAATCTGGCAACAAGTATTATTGGCGCTGTCGCCCTGGGCATCTCGGTCGACGATACGATTCACTACATGGCGCGGCTGAATAACGTCGTGAAAACGACCTCTTCGCAGCGCGATGCCTTGCTGCTCACACTGCACGACGTTGGCCGGCCGGTGGTTGCGACATCGATGACGCTGACCGCAGGTTTCGCGGT
>JBLFWR010000126.1:0-10204 GCA_047611725.1 Binatia bacterium
GTTGCCCGTTCGCCAGCCAGGCCTTTGTCGAGGAACTGGCGGAAAGTTGTCCGGGTTTCCGGCTCGATGAGGGTAGAGCCCCGAACAACGAAGTACATCGGTACGTCGAGGGCCCACTGCGTGTAAGCTGCGAATATCGAGTCTTCGCCGAAAACGAACGGTAGAACCCCGCATCGATCGTCATCAGTATCGGTCCAAACATGGGCCCGGAAGCTTTTGTAACCGGTTGGGCGTCCATCGAGTACAGGCGAATTGGCGCTCATTCCTACCAAAAGTGGGGACATCGCCATCGACACACGCATCTTGCGTGCCGCATCTTGTTCATCTGCGAAATCGAAGTTGGCCTGTACCGTGGCAGTTTGCTGCATCATACGGTGCCCCATGGTGCCGACCCGTTGCATGACACCACGCATGATGCGGTAGCGTTGCTTTGGCATCCACGGCAGTCCGGAGAGCGGAGTTTTGGGAGTTGCACCAAGGCCTAGGAACCAGAGCCCGAGATCTTCACCGACGGCGAGAATTTCACTGACGTGACGCTGGAGCTCTCGGTCGGCGCAATGAATCGAATCGCATTGCTCTCCCGACATTTCGAGTTGGCCGCCGGGTTCCAACGTGATCGAAGCGCGCCCGTCTTCGAGCGCTATGAGGTTTTCGCCTTCGTAGACACCTCGCCAATAGTCGGAACGTTCCAGCATGCCGGCCAATAACTGGCCGATCCCGCGCGGCCCTTCATAGGGGACCGCTTCGCCGGTGCTCGCGTCTACGACTGGTTTTTCGTACTCGACGCCAATCTTCCAAGCGTCGCGTGGCCGCGCACCTTGGTGAAACCATTCTTCGAGCTGATCGATTGACTGGATTTGGGGAGATTCTTCTTGTTGGTCCGCCACGGCTCAGGTACCTCGCAAGCGCGGCCGGACACTAACCGAGGCCTTCCGAAACTGCGATGAAGGATCAGGTTTCAGTCGGTGTCACACCGGGCCATCTAGGCGCGGGGCTTTCCGCAACTTCCACAAAAACGGTCTGGGGAAGCGAAGGCTTTTCCACAGCTGGTGCAGAACTGGGCCGTCGTGTCGGAGGTTGACCCAACCGATGAGGGCGGTGCCTGGTTGACCTCACCACGATCGAGTTCCTGCATTGCGTGCAGGGCCCGTTCTTCGTATGTGCCTCGCAACGACGCGTAATCGTCTTCGGTTAACTTACCGGTGGCGTGGTCAAATTCGGCTTCCCGAATCGCCAACAGGGCTACGCCCTTTTCGCGCGCCCATAGTTCCGGCGGTGCTGTGTCGGCCTCAATCGCGTTGGAACTGCGAAGCAGGGGCAGTGCCACGTAAATGGCGACCAAAAAAACTAGGAGGATGGCGGCTGCAACCGTCACTGATCGAGCTCCTCTAATGCGCGAGCAAGACGGTCGCGCTCCGTGCTTGAGACTTCCGAAGAATTGGCGCCGGCACTCGGCACCTCGGCGACGCGGACCCGTGCCAGTCGTCGCAAGGTGGCGAAGAGGAAGAACCCACCAAAGGTCAAGGCCATGTAAGGGGTGGTCCAAGCCAGTAGGTTAAAACCGGTGGTTGTAGGCGACGACAGAACTTTCTCCCCGTACTCGGAAACGTATCTGTCCAGTATCTCCTCTCCGTCTTCCCCTTTGGCCAAAGAGGCTGCGATATCTTCCTTGACGGGAACACCGAAACTGCACTGGAGGTGGTTGCAGGTGTGGACTGTGAGTCCGCAGCCGCACTGACACGTCAGGCGCTCTTCAAGCTCGCTCTGTCCAAGCTGAGCGAACGCAGGGACGGAAAAAGCCAAGACCAGCGCGAGGGCGGCGAACGCTCGCTTCATGCGCGAACCTGCTCTGCGAGCGCATCTCGCGCCCGCTCCCTTTTGCGAGAACCGCCTGTGGGAGCCACACAAATAAAAGTGCCGAAGCAGAGAACGAAGCCACCAATCCACATCCACATCACGAGGGGATTCACGTAGGCCTGGAAGGTTACGTTTCCAGCGTCATCGAGACTGCCGAGAATCACGTAAAGGTCGTCACGCATGGTTGAACGGAACGCGACTTCAGTCGCCGGTTGTTCCGGCTTTTTGTAGAAGCGCTTTTCAGGCGCCAGCGTGGTGATGTGCTTGTCGCCTTCATAGACTTCCAAAGTCGCGGCCAGTTTGGCGACATGATCGTCTTCGGAATTGGTAATGCCCACGAAGTCGAGACGGTATCGGTCGATCGTAAAGCTCTCGCCTTGGCGAACCGTGAACGCCTCTTCGACCCGATACACTGAGGACATCGTGACACCGAGAAAGATAAACACGATGCCAACATGGACGACGTAACCGCCGTATCGTCGTTGGTTCTTACGAATTAGGCCGCTAAGAGCGGAAGGGATACTGCCTCCAACCATCCTTCGTCGCGCCGATATGCCGGTACGAAACTCATCCAAAACAGTGTGCAGTACAAAGGTTGAGAACGTTACGACCAGCAAAGCCGACAGTGAATGCATGCCAGCAAAAAACGCGATCATGCCGGCCAAGACTCCGCTCGTGACCGGCAGCAGGAACACGCTGCGCATTTGAGTCCAAGACGCCCGGCGCCAGGCGATGAGCGGCCCGATCCCCATAAGTAGTAACAAGGCGATGGCCAGTGGCGCGTTAACCTTGTTGAAAAACGGAGGGCCTACGGTGATTTTTACGCCCCGAACCCACTCGGACAGAACCGGAAATAACGTGCCCCAGAGAGTCGCGAACGCGATTCCAACCAAAAGTAGATTGTTGAAAAGGAAGGCGGACTCTCGCGACAGGATGCTGTCGAGTTGATGGCGGGGCCGCAATTCGGGGAGTCGGTAGATTAACAACGCGATCGACAACGCGATCGCGAACGCCAAAAAGGCCAGGAAGAACGGGCCCAATCCGGACTGGGTGAACGAGTGAACAGAGGAAATGACGCCGGACCGTGTCAGGAACGTTCCGAAAATCGTCAAGGCAAAGGTCATGATGATGAGCGTCAGGTTCCAAACCTTCAGCATGTCTTTGCGTTCCTGAATCATCACCGAATGCAGGTAAGCGGTGCCGGTCAACCATGGCATGAACGCAGCGTTCTCAACCGGGTCCCAGGCCCAGTAACCACCCCAGCCGAGCACTTCATAGGCCCAACGTGCACCAAACAGATTGCCCAGGGACAGGAAGAACCAGGCAGTCAGGCACCAGCGGCGGGACGTTCGAATCCACAAATCGTCGAGACGGCCGGTAGCCAACGCGGCGATAGCGAAGGCGAACGGTATCGTCCAGCTCACGTATCCTAGGTATAAGGCGGGCGGGTGGATCTGCATCCAATAATTTTGGAGCAACGGGTTGAGATCGGTTCCCTCAGCGGGTGTGAACGGGAGCGTGGCGAACGGCGGTGTGATGAAGACAAGCAGCGCGATGAAAAACAGCGCGACACCGCTGGAGGTGGCGGTGACAAAGGGCATGAGCACGCGATTCCGATCGCGATTCTGCCACTGAACCAGCGCGATAAAGCTGGTTAGTATCAAAGCCCAAAAAAGCAGCGACCCTTCCATGCCACCCCAAAGGGCGGTGAGTTTGTAGCGAAACGGAAGGGATGTGCTGCTGTAGCCTGCAACGTACTTGATACTGAAGTCGCTCGTAATCAGAGCGTGCAACATCACGATAGTGGCTACGCTAATCATTCCCCAGGCGGCGTAGGCAGCGTTCTCGGCGCTGGCGATAAAATCGCGCCTACGCTGGACCCCGCCGAACACGCCGGCCAGCACGGCCCAGGCAGAACAAGCGAGTGCGAGAAAAAGGGCTAGGTTCCCAATTGCGATCATGGAATTTGGGCTCCTATTTCAGCCTTCCGATTCTTCGGAGGCTTCACTGGCTTCGGCTTGATATTTCGAGGGGCAGCTCGTTAGCACGGCAGTGGCGTGAAAGACTTGGCCGTCGCCGGGAGGTCCTTCGACGACAACATCACGCCCCTCGGCGAACATGTCAGGGAGAAGACCGGAGTAGCGAACTTCAATTGAGCCGTCGGCAGCGAGATCTGCGAGCTGGAAGCTCAATTCACGGCTAGACGCATCCCATTCCATGGAGTCGTCGGCAACCCGTCCGGCGATTCGCACCGTGGTTCCCGCATAGCTCTCCTTGGCGTCTACATACTCGGCAACTGTAATCATATACATCTTGGTCTGATCTACGGCTGTCCAAACGAGGGCGCCGACTGAACAAATGATGATGCCGATACCAATGACAAATTTGATTTTGAGATTCATATCGAAGAGCCCTCGGAACTCAGAGAACAATCTAGATAAGTAACGCGCGCCGGGGGCACGGACAACCGCCTCAAGCGGAACCGGAAGGTCCGCCGCGCTCTTTGCGGCGCGCTTCCTCGATCGCGTCGTCGAGTTCTTCAGCTCCTGCGTTCTCGCCGGGCAGGCTGAATTCGCCGTCGAGCCACCGACCGAGGTCAATTAGCCTGCACCGCCGTGAGCAGAAGGGCCGCCAGCTCACCAACCCAGATGGGACAATTTCCTTACAAGTCGGGCAACGCATGCAGTCGATCATCGTAGGGGCAGTATCGCGCAAATTGAAATCTCGCTGACCTACGACTTGTCAGTTTGGGCTTAGCCGCCAAGAATTCCTGAACTCGGAAACGCTGCAGGCTGCCGCCTTACGCGCTGGGGGCCATCCATACCATTTCGGTGGGTGGGGGGCGGCTACGGTTTTTTCTTGCTCCCGTAGTCGCCAAACGGATCATCCCGTTCTCGCACCGCTTGGCGAAAACCAGTCTCCTGCGCCTTGTCCACGAAATCGAGGCCTTCCTGAGTGTGGCGCGCGATGCCGTCAAACAGGACGCCCAGTGTCCGGCTGGAGGCCAGTCCCATATTCTCGGCGGTCTGGTTGCACAGCAGTTTGAGCATTTCGAGTTGGTTGGTCGGTACCAAGGCCATCCGTTCGGCAAACGCAGTGGCGTGGACGAGCAGCTGATCAGGTGCGACGGCTTCTAAGATCAAGCCAATGGCTGCGGCTTCGCGAGCTGGGATTTCGTCGCCGGTAAGCAGGTACCGTTTCGCACGCTCCAAACCCATACGATAGACCCACATTGCGGTTGTTGGGGTTCCCCAGACCCGCGACGGCGGATATCCGAACGACGCATCATCGGCAGCGATGATCATGTCGGCACAGAGCACCATGTCGGTCCCACCACCGATGCACCATCCTTGAACAGCTGCGATCACCGGTTTTCGCGCGTACCAGAGCTTCATATAGGTCTCGACGAAGCGTCCGATCATTCGCATGTCAGCGACGGAATCCCAGGTTTTTCGTTGTCCTTTCGCAGACTCGTCGTCTTCGCGTGCTTGCCCAACGGTTGACCAATCCAATCCGTAGCCAGCGCAGAATGCCGGTCCTTCGGCGCGCAGAAGAATCACGTGCACGTCTGCGTCGAAATCGGCGTCGTCAATTGCCGCAGCCAACTCGTCTCGAAGCGCAGGGGTAATGGTGTTGTACTCGGCGGCGCGGCACAGAACGATGTGGCGTACCCCGTTGCGTGTTTCTGTTCTCAGTGTTTCTGTCATCTAGAATTCCAACTTTGCTGCCATCTGTGGTGCCGTATTGGGCCATAAATCCCGCTCGCGCGTGTGTTAGTTCGAGGTTATGGTCGCGGCCACAGGGAGCCAAATGCTTGAGTTTTAGCTTCGACGCTTGCTGATCTCCTTGTGGAGAGTGGAGCGGTGCCGTTTGGGGCGGCGTGCTTCCTAGCCGATGCGTAGCGTGACGGAGGGTTTTGCGATGTTCGCAAACAAACGAAGTATGGAGCGGGCGACCGGGCTCGAACCGGCGACGTCCAGCTTGGGAAGCTGGCATTCTACCACTGAATTACACCCGCTCAGTCCGCAGAATATGAGGCAGCCGGTTCGGATCGTCAACCAAGCGACCCCAAAGCTGCGAGGGAAGGCGAAGCAGGCATGATTCACCAAGTTGCCAATGGGCTCTGGGTTGCCGAGCAAGACCTGCAAGTGGCGGGCCTCGGGATCGGTGCCCGCATGACAGTCATGCGAGTCGCCGATGGCTCGCTTCTCCTGCATTCCCCGATTGCTTGCGACGAAAGCCTGCGCTCCGAAATCGAATTGTTGGGGGAACCTCGTTGGGCAGTGGCGCCAAATCGCTTCCACCACCTCTTTGTTGATCGTTGGGCCGAGGCGTTCGCCGATCTCGAGCTGTGGGTTGCCCCAGGTTTGGAAAAAAAGCGCCCTGACCTGGCGATTGATGGGATATTCGGAACCAGCGAGGCACCGGCCGCGTGGGTAGACGAAATCGACTACCTGCTTTTCGAAGGTTACTCATTCGCCAACGAGGTGGCGTTCTGCCACCGGCCAAGCCGGACGCTGGTACTGACCGATCTTGCCTTCAATTTCGGCCAAGAGGCGCCCAGGGCCACTCGTATCGTGTTTAGTCTCCTGGGTGCCTACGGGCACTTCGGGCCAAGTATCTTGGAACACCTACTATTCCGTGACCGGGTGGCTGCGCGAAGAAGTATGGAGACCATCCTGGGTTGGGACTTCGACCGCATCATTGTTTCGCATGGCGAGATTCTAGAAAGCGATGGGCAGCGAGTTCTTGCTGACAGCTATCGTTGGCTGCTGGGCTGACCGCCAGCGCCTCGCGGTAATGGGTCGGCACTTGTGCGGTCGTTTCATCGGTCGGCTTCCGAGGCCCTCGCTACTCTGGTAGAGCCGCGTACATGGACAATCGGCCGAGCTGGGACGAATACTTCCTGACGATCACCCGAATGGTGGCTGAGCGGTCTACCTGCACCCGAGCCAAGGTCGGGGCCATCATCGTCCGTAACCGCAGCATCCTTGCTACTGGCTACAACGGGGCCGCAGCAGGAATGCCTCACTGCCTGGACGTTGGCTGCGAAATCTACGAATCAAAAAACCCAGACGGAGAGATCGTCCAGAACTGCTTCCGCACGATTCACGCGGAGATCAACGCTATCGCGCAAGCGGCGCGAAACGGTACCGGAATCGACGGGGCCGACATTTATGTCACGCACACCCCGTGTATCCACTGCTTCAAAGTGATCGTGAATAGCGGGATCGGTCGGGTTTTCTATGAGAAGCCATACAAGTTGGAGACCATCTCGGAACTGCGACGATCCAGCGGCGTCGATCTCATCGGGATCGGTGAACCTGACCCATCAAAGTAACAATCGACGAAACGACGCTACAAGCCTAGCAATTCGCGCAGTTCTATCCCCGTGTAGGATTCTGGGCACTCTGCGATGGCCAGTGGTGGTCCGGCCACGACTACTTTCCCACCTTTGTTACCGCCTTCCGGTCCAAGGTCGATGATGTGATCGGCGTGAGACAGAAAGTCGGTGTGGTGTTCGACGACTAGGACCGAATGGCCACGCGTCACGAGTGCGTCCATCACTTCGATCAACGTGTGCACGTCCTGCAGGTGAAGCCCGGTGGTCGGCTCATCGAAAATGAAGAGTTTGCCGCGTCGGGCGGGAGTTTGTTCGGCGAGAAAACCGGCGAGCTTAAGGCGCTGTGCTTCACCACCCGACAACGTGGAGGTGGCTTGTCCAAGCGTGAGGTATCCCAATCCTACCGAACGCAGACCTGCGAGTTTGGCGGTTATGCCGCTGCGGTCTGCGAAAAACTTGGCTGCATCGTCGACGGTCATCGCGAGTACTTCGGTGATGTTCTTATCCTTGTAGAGGATTTCCAGAACTTCTTTCTTGAATCGCTTGCCGTCGCAGTCGTCGCACCGAACCTCGATATCGGCCATGAAGTGCATTTCTAGCGTGACGGTGCCTGTCCCCTGGCAATGCTCACAACGGCCGCCAGCGGTATTGAAAGAGAAGGCACCGGGCGCGACCTTAGCCCGCCGCGCGGCGGGGGTTTGGGAGAATAACTTGCGGACGTCATCCCAGAATTTCAGATAGGTTGCCGGATTCGAACGAGCTGACCGACCCATTGCGGCCTGGCTCATCATCATAATCTCGTCGATAAGCTCAAAGCCTTCGATCCCGTCGCAGGCGCCCGCATCGTGTCCACCTTGGCCGGAGCTACGAAGCCAGTTCTCGTACAGAACCTGTTGAACCAGGGTCGATTTCCCAGATCCCGAAACGCCCGTAACACAAACTAGTCGCCTCAGCGGAAAGGAAATCTCGTCGATGTCGAGATTGTTCTCTCGTGCCCCGAGGATGCGGATCTGGCCGGGGCTAGGTGCTTGGGCTCGCTTTTCCTGTCGATGAACCGTTCGAATCAGCAGTAACCGACCGGTTGCACTAGCGCCTGCCTTGAGATCGGCGGGCTTGCCCTCGAACTGAATTTTCCCGCCGCCCGTCCCGCCGGCCGGGCCGAGGTCGATGACGTGATCCGAACCTTCGATCAGCGTCGGGTCGTGCTCTACGACAACTACTGTGTTGCCCATCTTGGTCATGCGCCGCAGAACTCCGAGCAGACTCTTGCTGTCACGCGGATGCAGCCCAACGGTTGGTTCATCTAGCGCGTACAGGGTGTCTGTTAGCGCGCTACCAAGTGCCGTAGAAAGGTGAATGCGCTGCGCCTCGCCGCCGGACAAGGTCCGCGCCTGCCGATCCAAAGTAAGGTAACCGAGCCCAACATCGTTCAGGTAACCAAGACGGTTTCGGATTTCGCGGATGACCGATTTGGTTCGCTCCACGAGGGTGGCGTCCAGGTCTAACCGAGGGATTACACGGGCCAGATTTTCGATACTCAAAGCGCTGAAGTCGGCGATGTTTCGTTTGCCGATACGTACGGCGAGCGCCTCAGGCCTGAGCCGAGCTCCGGAACATTGCGGGCAAATTAGGTAGGTACGGTAGCGCGCCAGAAGAATACGGATATGAGTTTTGTAGCGGCGTCCCTCAAGCCACTTGAAGAATCCGCGCACGCCCGGCGTCTCGCGGTCGCCTTCGTAAACCCAATCCCGAGCGTCTTTGTCCAAACGCGACCATGGCATCTGAATCGAGATTCCGCGGCGTTCGGCCGCCTGCAGAAATTCCTGCTGCACATCGGCGAAAGCCGGTGTGCTCCAGGGTGCAATCGCCCCGTCGGCCAACGACACCTTCTTGTTGGGCACAACCTTGTTGTCGTCAATCGCGGTAACGCGCCCGAAGCCCTCACATTCCGGGCAGGCGCCAAGCGGACTGTTGAAGCTGAAAAGGTGGGGGGTTGGGCGCCGCGCTTCTTTTCCGCACTTTCGACACGCGAAAGCACGGTCGAAGGTTTGCGTACGTCCCTGCTCGGCCAGTAACACTGAAACCCGCCCAGAGCCGAGATGAAAGCCCCGTTCAAGGGCCTCTTTTATTCGGGTGCCACGGTCGGGTCGCAACGCAAGACGGTCAATCACGACGTCGATGAAGCCCTGCTCAAGTACCGACGGTTCGACGTCGGCGAGTTCAACCGTATCACCGTTGATCACGACGCGACGGTAGCCCTGCTTTTCAAGTGTCTCCGCGACTTCGTCGGGTGGTAGCCCAGCGAACGAAATGCGGGCGTGGAAAATGGCACGTGTGCCTTCGGGGAGCTCGCCCAGAGCTATGGCAGCACTCTCGACGTCGTCGGATGCAACTGGGGCATTGCAATCGGTGCAACTCGCGGCACCAGCGTGGGTCATCAACAGTCGCAGGTAATCCTGGATCTCGGTGATGGTCCCGACTGTCGAACGCGCATTCTTAATGGCGTTCTTTTGCTCCAGCGCGATGGCGGGCGGAATGTCGGTGATCGAATCGACGTCCGGGCGTTCCATTTGTTCTAGGAACAGTCTTGCGTAGGTCGACAGCGATTGGACGTAGCGCCGTTGGCCTTCTGCGTACAGGGTATCGAAGACGAGGGAAGACTTCCCCGATCCGGAGACGCCCGTGACCACAGTCAGTTTGCGGGCCGGGAAACGGCAGTCCACACCAGCCAGGTTATGGGTGCGGGCACCGCGGACTTTGATCGCCTTCTTCAAAGCTAAGACTTGCGTGGGGCTGCAGCGAACAAGACAGCGGTCAACAAGGGGGCATGCCACCTCACGCGAATCGGTCACGCTATCATGGAGATTGCGTTGGACAACCCGCTATACCAGACGTTCGGTCGCGGTATAGTTGCGTGCAAATGATGGAATGGCAGCTCGGAATAAGGAGCCCGTTCAATGATGGCCCCAATGAAGACCCCAATGAAGACCCCAATGAAGACCC
>JBLFWR010000127.1:0-10135 GCA_047611725.1 Binatia bacterium
GTCGCGACTCACCCGATCGCACTTTGCGATGCACAGACCGTGAAGCCAGAAGATCTCGTGGTCTTCGAACTCCACTACCAAGACCGAATCGGCGAAAACTATTTTGCAAAGCATGCGTCGCGCCACAATTGGTACTACTACCCGGCGATGACCCGCGACGAGGCGCTCTTGATCAAACAGTGGGATTCGGCTGGTGCGTTGGCGCGTTCAAAAGGTCAGCTTGCAGATAGCTCGGACAGCCACGACCCCGATTCGCCCTGCACATTCAGCTTCCACAGCGCCTTTGACGACCCTTCGACCCCGGCCGATGCCCCGGAACGCTTGAGCATCGAGGTTCGCTGCGTAGTCCTCTACGAATAGGCGTTCGGCGCGCATGAAAACCACGACGCACGAAGACACGGGGCATTGGTTTTCCAAGAACCCGAGTAAGGCATGGGCTGAAAAGTTCTTTCTCGCCTATCTACCGATCTTCTTTCTCATCAACGCTGTAAAGCAGGCTGCCGGGTGGGTTGATGTTGGCAACGTTGCGCACCTCGCGCAGAACGTCGGCATGCTGGTACCGCTTTATCTGTACCCGTCCCTATTTAGGGATGAGACTTCGCTTGGGCGCGCCTGGTACCAAACTTATTGGTTCAAGTTCAACGTGTGGATGTTCCTGTTCACGTTCGCCGGAGCGTATTTCTTCACTGAGTACTTCTTTGATGTGCTCGGCATGGTCTACGATTTTTCGTATCTCACACTGTACTTCGATTCCGCCCTTGTCGGCTCCGGCGAACACAACGTTCCCTGGGGAATGTACTGCAACGCGGCAGCCTTCTTCGTCGTCTACCACAACGCCGCGATCGTTCTCATGCGAAGGGCGCGCACGACAGCGTGGGGTCGCGCAACACTTCCGACCGTCGCCATCGTTGTTGGTACCGCTTGGGTTTTCGCTTGGGCCGAGAATCAAATGATCATCGGCGCCGTCGCCGAACCGAGCTTCTACTTTCGCGACCTGTCAGTCATGCTGCGCCACGGCGCTGTGATCTACGCCTGTTATTTTCTGGTGAGTTTCCCGATGGCCTATCGCATCGACGAAAACCCCGACGAGTGCTGGCCGCTGTCTCGGATCTGCATTGATGCCCTGGCCACGTCGATGATGGTTTTCTACCTCTTGGATTTCTACACTTCGGTGATTGGCACTGGCTAACCGGGCGCGGCGATGACCGGCGTTGCCAGGTGAATTACTACTTCGACCGTAAAGAGTAGACGGCGCTACAGGAGACCAACCATGCCCACCGCGATTAATGCACGCTGCTCTTGCGGTGCCGTAACTTTTGAATCGTCACAAGCGCCGGTCGTGCAGTTGGTTTGCCATTGTGAAGACTGCCGCTCGGCTTCGGGCAAAGACTATCTGGTGTTGGCGTTCTTTGAGGCACAGCACGTCGCGACGACCGGGGCGGTCGCTGCTCAGAACTTCGTCGTCGCTTCCGGAGCCCGAGCTTGGCGGGAATCCTGTGCTGCCTGCGGCACGCTGATCTTCGACAAAGCCGAAACGTTTCCAACCCTGATCGGCGTGACCACCGATCGAATAGAAGCGCCCTTCACCGTCGAGCCAACAGCTCACGTGTGGACGAAACGACGACTCCCCCACGTAACCGTGTATCCCGGGATCTTAGAGTTCGAAGAAAACTTCGGCTGAGTTGACGCTTGGTTCGCACCGATCGCCGACGCGAGCCAAGCAATTGCGAGCTCACTGGTTATCGCGACCGCTTTCGCCGCGACCGTGGTCACAGTCACCGTGGTCGCCATCACGACGCTCGCCGCCGCCACGCCCGCCGCCATGCCCGTCCCCACGCTCGCCTCGACGGTGTTCGGGGGCGCAGAACCCGCGATCCACGTCACACACAAGATTTGGGCCCCGCTCCAGGCGCGGACAATCTTCGTCCGACGCGCAAACCGGAATGCAGATGCTGTCGCCGCGAGGGCTCTCGGTACACGCGCACCCCACAGCTTCCGGCGGACAGTTCGCCTGGCATTCTGCTTCAGACTCACAAGGCGGCGGCCCCGGTGGGCGGGCCTCGGCCGAGATCGCACCGAACAGCAAAGCGGCCGCTAGGATAGGAAACAGCAGCTGAATTTTGGGGAAATGAAGCTTGGTTGCGAAACTCGACATGACGACCTCCAAAGGGGTGCTGCGGCTGGGCTTGCGAAAAGACAAAACTCGCTTGTGGGAATAATACCCACGTATCGATTTTACCGTCAAGGGCCTGTTGAACAGAAAATTGAAGGCCATAGGCGAGAGCCCTGCCTGGTTCTCGCGTTTCGCTCTCTGAGCTATCCCACTTGGGCTATCCCGCTTGAGCTATCCCGCTTGAGCCATGCCGCTTGAGCTATGCCACTTGAGGCATCCCGCTTGAGGCATGCCACCTGAGGCATACACCTGCGCTAAGCCACGGTCAGCGCTAGGTCGTGGCCAGGATCAACCGCACGAATCAGTTCCGCCAACTTGGTGACGCTTGGGAGACTCACGCCTTGTTCATAGCGCGCATACGTATTGCGCGACTTCGCCCCCATCCGTGCAGCCACCTCGGCTAACGACAAACCAGCCGCCTCACGCCGGCGTCGCAATACCAAGGCCACAAGGGCCTCAGGAGGATCGCACTCCACCGCGAATCGATCACCCTTCAGCATCCGCGTCGATACCTGGACCCCATCCACTGGCGCCAAACTGGCCACCCAATCAGCAGCCATCGCTAAAGCCTCTTTTCGAGTACGCCCCTGCGTGAGCCCTTCTAGCAGCGGCATTTCAGCCAAGAACCACCGACCGTCACGAACAATTCGGCCCTCAATCAGCATTACCTATTTCCTCTTAGCGCGGCGCACCACACTCGCTTTCTTCGCTTATCACCCGCCAACAGTCCGCGCGGAATGTTGATAACTTTCGCCCCGCTTGGCGCGCATGAAGCTCCGGCCGAAGTCGAGGTCCGCCTGATATTGGTTGTGCCCATGGCAACGCAGTTCGATGTTTGAGAGTTCGTGTTGCCCGCCTTGGGCGAAGGGAATTTTGTGATGGTATTCGAGGTTGCGCGTGGCCCGGCATCGACGGCCGGTATCGTCTTCGAACCTGCAACGACCAACGTCACGCAGCCAAACCGCGCGGCGTAGTGCAGCCGGGATCGCGCGGGTTCGGTGTGCTTTAGAACTGCCGCTTCGCGGTTCTTTCGTAACGCCGCTTCGCGGTGCTTTCTCAACGTCGCTTCGCGACGTTCGCGGCCGATCCGTCAGTGCCGCTTTTTTCTTCAAGGTCTCAGTTAGCAGCAGATCAATGGCGCGACTGATGATTGCAGCGGGATCTCCCGCTAGTTGCTGGCTCAATAGATCTTCAAGCGCACGCAGCTTGTCATGGGTTTGTTGATCGACGGTGATTTCGACTTTGTAGCGACGTGGGGCCAAGGCGGAAACCCGACCGCGCGCTCCGGCCGGGATTGCGGCGCTGTCGAGCGATGAAGCCGATTCCCGCGCATCCCGCGCGCAAATCGCCTCTTGTGCAGCGCCCTTCCGAATCGGCAAAGCCCGAACCCGCGACGGCACATCGGGCCGTGGCGCAATCTCGGCAATCAAGCATTCGATCTCCCTTGCACTCTTGTGTTTGGCCCGAGAAAGAACTTCAAAACAGTTGGCCTCGGTCAGATGTTTGGCAAGCAACTGCACGGCAGTCAGGTGCAGCTCGCCACGCTCAATCATGTCGAGAACGATCGGAAATCGTCGCGCCACGCGGGCGGCCCAAATTCTCTTGGCCGTCATCGATTCGGACATGTGGTAGCGCTGCATACAAAACGCGAACATCGACGAACACGCATGCTTGGCCCAAAGCTTACGCTGGTCGATCTCACTGATCGCGACTAGCAATTGAACAGTGTTGCGCCGTCCGTCCGCGATGACGCGTGCGAAGTGCGCCAGTAGTTTTTGTTCAGATAGACTAACGAGCGATTCCTGCGAGTTGTTCATGCAGAAAGACTAACACGGGTTTTTACTCGGGCTTTTTCGTCGAGCCTGGGGTCAGGTGTAAACACGTTCGACCAAAGCGCTGCGCTCTCGCTGCTCGTCGATCGAAAATTTCAGATCAAAAAGTTCGCGGCCAGTGACGATCGGACCGCACACGCAAAACTAGAGCGTCGAAAACCGCGTCAAGGATTTTCGACGGTGGGTGGCGATTTATGACATCGCCGACATAGCGAATGCCCCCCTCTACTCATTTTTACGAAGATGACGAAGCTGTTGAATGAGCGCGGCCTAGACACGAAGTACTCGATGCCTCTGGGCCGGTCAGAGTTTTAGTGTAAGCGGCCTCGCAAGGCCGTGATTGCCTGGCCTCACCGCTCACCGGGAAAGACTCCCTCCCGCAACAGTCCGCGCGGAATGTTGATAACTGCCGCGCGCGAGCCCGAGACTTCGCCCAAATCGAGGTCTACTTCGTATCGGGGCTGCTGCCCGTGGCGACCCCAACCCAGCGACCAATCACCCCCATCCCCCACCGAACCTCCCCCCAAATCTGGATCCCACAGTCTGCTCGCGGCATAAGTGCAAGTTGACCGGCCACTCCTGCACCACTTCTGGGCGGGCGCGGGCGGGCGAATTTAACGAAACTTATAGTTGGAGGCGTCATGTCGAGCGATTTTGCACCTGAGAAGGCCACCGAGGCCCAGTCCCGGTTAGCGGACACACTCACCACCGAGGTAGGCAAGGTCCTGGTTGGCCAGGAAGCCATGGTTAACCGGCTGCTGGTTGGCCTGCTGGTTCGCGGCCATGTGCTGCTGGAAGGGTTGCCCGGATTGGCCAAGACGCTGACCGTCCGGTCGCTGGCCGGTGCGATCGATACGGGCTTTTCCCGCATCCAGTTCACCCCCGACATGCTGCCGGCCGATGTGATTGGGACCGAGATCTTCAACCCGAAAGACGGCACCTACTCGATCAAGCGTGGGCCGATCTTCTCGAACCTGATTCTGGCTGACGAAATCAACCGGGCGCCCGCGAAGGTTCAATCGGCTTTGCTCGAAGTCATGCAGGAAGGCCAGGTCACGATCGGCGGTAAGACGCTGAAGATTGACGATCCGTTTTTGGTTCTTGCCACGCAGAACCCGATTGAGCAGGAAGGCACCTACCCACTGCCTGAAGCACAAATCGATCGCTTCATGATGAAGATCAAAGTCGGCTACCCGACTGTGGACGAGGAGCGCAAGGTTCTCGACCGCATGGCGTCGGGACGACCCGTGCCCGAGGTTTCCAAGGTCGCAAGCGTTGAAGACGTTATTGTCGCCCGCAAGGCCGTACAGGAAGTGTTCGTTGACGAGAAGGTGCGCAACTACATCGTCGATGTAGTGCGTGCCACGCGCGAGCCTCAACTGGCTGGAATCAAAGACCTCGAGGGGATGATCGAACACGGTGCGTCGCCGCGCGCGTCCATCTGGTTGGTTCAAGGCGCGAAGGCCGCCGCGTTCTTGGCGGGTCGCAACTATGTGACCCCACACGATGTCAAAACGTTGGCGCCCGATGTGCTGCGACACCGGCTCAGCCCCTCCTACGAGGCGGAAGCCGAAGGGCAGACCAGCGACGACATTATCACGAGGATTCTCGACAACGTCCTCGTTCCCTGAGCTCGAAAGCGATGCTGGCAAGCGAGATCATTCGGCGCGTTCGCGAGATTCAGGTTCGCACGGGTCGCCATGTGGCGGACGTGTTGGCCGGCGAATACGTGTCGGTATTCAAGGGCGGAGGAATCGAATTCGAGGAAGTACGTCCGTACGTTCCCGGCGATGATGTCCGCACGATCGACTGGAACGTCACCGCACGCATGGGCGAACCGTTCGTAAAGCGGTACGTCGAAGAGCGTCAGCTCACTTTGATGTTAGTCTGTGACATCTCGGCGTCGCAGGACTTCGGCAGTGGTGCCCGCTCCAAACGCGAAGCTGCTGCTGAACTATGCGCACTGCTCGCGTTCTCTGCTATCCGTAACGACGACAACGTGGGCCTGGCGCTGTTTCACGGCGACATCGAGCAGTACATTCCGCCGCGAAAAGGGCAGAAACATGCGTTGCGCGTCGTACGCGAGGTTCTTGCCCACGGAGAGCTCGACGGAGAAACCAGCACAGGGTCTCCGCGCCGACTTCTAACCCCAGGCGCACGACGAACGACCGCGCCAAACGCAAAGACAGGTTCGGCCAAGGCTGCCGGTCCAAACGCGACTGATACCCACAGCGATACCCGCAGCGACACCGACAGCGACACACACAGCGGCACACACAGCGCACCGCGTGTCGCCAGCATGGTGGACGCAGCCCGGTCGCGCGACGAAGCCCCTTCGATCGCCTCAAAAATTTCCGCGTGGCTTTCTCGGCTGACACCGATGGCGGCCTCGCACCTTCGAAGCCCGCGCCAAGCCACCGACATATCCCGAGCCATCGAGTTCGTGATGGGCGTGACACGGCGGCGCAGCGTTTGCTTCGTAGTCAGCGATTTTCTCGACGACAATTTCGAACGCGCTCTACTCACCGCCAACCGACGACACGATGTGATCGCCGTTCTGATCACCGATCCGAACGAGCTGGAACTGCCCTCGGTGGGTATGGTCACACTGGCTGACCCAGAAACGGGCGAGAGCCGACTCTACGACACCGGATCAAAAGCGTTTCGCGACGCAGTCGCCGCCACGGCGGGCGAACGGGTTCGGGCCTTGGAAAAACGCCTACGTTCTTCGGGCATCGACTTCATTCACATCGACGCAGCAGGCTCGGTCGTCGAACCGCTGGTGCGCTTCTTCCACATGCGCGAACGAAGGCGAGCCCGATAATGCGGGCTATACGCACTATGCGCGCTATGCGGATGACGCCGATGACGCCGATGAAGCGGACGACGCGGATAACGACGCTGCTCCAACGCCTGGGCGCGAAGCTTGGACTGCGGGTTTCGCCTCAGTTCGTTGCCGCGCTCGCTATCGCCGCTGCCATCGCCTTTTCGGCGGGTGTCGCGTTTGCCGAAGACGAATCGATCGAACGAAAAGTCGAACGCGGGCCTGTCACGGCAACCATTCGCGTGACCCCGGCCCAACCCCGCATCGGCGATCCGATCACGCTGGAGTTCGAAGTTTCCAGCGAACCTGGGGTCGAAGTCTTCATGCCCGAATTTGGCCAAGCGATGGACCGCTTCGCCATCATCGATTTCGCGCCCAGCGATTTCGCGGGCGATGACGGACGTACGGTCACGTTGCAACGCTACACGCTGGAAGCGCCGCGCTCGGGCCAGCTCGCCATTCCACCATTGATGATCGAGTTCGTGGATCACCGGCCCGACCACGAACCGGCTCCCGAAGGCGAAGACGCCTATGAAATCCTGACTGACCGCGTTTCGTTCGAAGTTGCCTCGGTGCTGCCCGACGACGCCGACGCCGATCTCGCGCCGCCGCGCGCAAAGCTCGACCCGCTTCCGAGCGACGGGCCTGCCTGGTGGATGTGGGTTCTGGCCGTGTTGGCACTGGGTGCGGGTGGCATGTTTGCCTGGAAGCGAACGGCGGCCTGGCGCGAACGGGCACGTCTGCAAAGCGCCTACGAAGCCGCGACCACTCGGCTGGCCGCGTTGCAACGCTATGCACGCGCCACCCCCGAAGACATGGAGGCCTTCTTTGTTGAACTTTCCGCGCTGGTACGGCGCTACGTCGAAGATCGCTTTCGATTGCGGGCGCCCGAACTGACCACCGAAGAGTTTCTGCAAATCGCCTCGGCGTCGCCCGATCTAACCGACGCGCATCGAGGCTTCCTACAAGACTTTCTCAGCTTGGCCGACCAAGTGAAGTTCGCGCGTTTAGTTCCCGGCGAAGCAGATGCCGAACGGCTGCTCTTGGCCGCCAACCGGTTTGTCGAAGAAACACGCGACGACGACGCCGAAGCCTCGTCGAAAGGAGCCTGAAGTGGAACTGCGTGATCCTCTTCTCCTGTTGCTGCTCGCGGTTGCCCCGCTTGTTTACTTTTGGGCGTCGCGCTCGCCAGGCCGTGTACGCTATTCCGATTTGGCTGCCGCCAACGCTGCACCGCGAAGCACTCGTGTCCGACTGGCTTCGTTGCCTGCAATTTTGCTGGCGCTAGCCGCAGCCTGTTTGGCTATCGCGATGGCGCGACCGCGAACCGGTGACGCAACAACGGTAATCAAACGAGACGGTATCGCCATTGTGATGTCGGTGGATCGCTCGGGCTCGATGAGCGCACTGGACTTCCAAGGCGAAGACGAAGCCATCTCGCGCCTGGACGCCGTCAAAAACGTATTCCACGAATTCGTCGAAGGCGGCGATGTCGGCGCCGGGCGACCGAGCGATTTGGTCGGGCTGGTGGCCTTTGGAACCTATGCCGACGGTTTGTGTCCGTTGACCCTTGACCACGCCAACCTGCTGGCGATTCTCGACCAACTCGAAGTGGCCACCGAACGCAGCGAACAGGCCACCGCAGTCGGCGAAGGCTTAGGGCTAGCCATCGAACGGCTGGTCGACATCGAAGCCAATTCCAAGGTGGTCATTCTGCTGACCGACGGCGTCAACAACGCCGGCGAAATCGACCCACTGACTGCTGCTGAACTGGCGGCCAACTCTGGAATTCGTGTTTACACGATCGGCGTCGGTCAAAGCGGCTTCGCCCCGATTCCGGTCACCGGACGCGATGGGCGCAAACAGTTGCGCCGCGTGTTTGTCGAAATGGACGAAGACATGCTGCGCAAAATCGCCGAACGCACGGGCGGTCGCTTCTTCCGCGCCGAAAGCACCGAGACGCTTGAAGAGGTCTACTCTGAGATCGACCGGCTAGAGAAAAGCGAAATCACCGAGCTTCGTTATCTAAACTATCGCGAGCATTTTTCGATCTTCGTTCTGCTCGCTCTCGCGCTCATGGGCACCTCGCTGGTGGCGAGCGCGACAGTGCTCCGGAGGCTACCGTGAACGCGCTGGTGTTCGCCGAACCGTCTTGGGTTCATCTTCTATGGGTCGTGGGCGCCATGGTTGCTGCCCTGGCATGGTTCGACCGACGTGGGTCCGACGCTCTGGACCGACTGGTTGGCCCTGCTCTTGCCGATCGTTTAGTCGTTCGCCCCGCCCCCGGACGCCGTCGCGCGCGGCTTGTGCTGTTCGCTGCCGCCGGTGTCTTCATGACGCTGGCCATGATGCGTCCGCAGTGGGGATTGCAGTTCGTTTCCACACCCCAGGTTGGCGCCGAGATCATGATCGCTCTGGATGTCTCGCGTTCGATGCTGGCCGAAGATGTCGCACCGAATCGCTTGGAGAGAGCCAAAGCCGATCTGCGCGACCTGCTGGTTTATCTGCGTGGCGACCAGGTTGGTCTGATCGCGTTTGCGGGGCGTGCCAGCGTGCTGTCACCGTTGACTCCCGACTTCAGCTTCCTGCGCCTGGTGTTGGACGGCGCGGGGCCCCACAGCGTTACCCGTGGTGGAACCCGCCTGGAAGAACCCATTCGCCGCGCGGTTGCCGGCTTTGGCGACGACACCGGCGCATCACGATCGATTATCCTGATCACCGACGGTGAGGATCACGATTCGTTCCCCGCCGAGGCTGCCAAGGAAGCCGCCGAGCGCGGTATCAAGATTCTCGCGATAGGTTTCGGCGACGAGGCGGGAAGCCAAATCCTGATCACCGACCCGAAAACTGGCTTGCGCGAACCGCTTCGCGACGCCGATGGGAAGCTTGTCCAAAGTCGGCTCGACGGCGACATGCTTCGCCAACTCGCCTCGATCACCGACGGTGCTTACGTACCGGCGGGAACCGCTCAACTCGATTTGGAATCAATCTACCAACGGCACATTTCGGGCCTCACGCGTGGGCGCCTTGACGGACGTGCGCGCGCAGTACGCAACGAAGCGTTCCAATGGGCCGCCTTGCTGGCACTTGTGTGTCTGGCGCTTGCCGCGGCAACGACAGCCGGTGCAACCAACGATGCGCGAAAATCCGGAACGGGCGCTCTTTCGCTGCTTCTTCTGCTGACAAGCTTGCTGGCAAGCCCGCTGACAAGCTCGGCGACCACGACAGCCCACGCTCAGCCCACCGCGACACCGCCTGACCAAGCTGCAGTAGCAGTCGCAACCGCAACCGAAGGACCCGACGAGC
>JBLFWR010000128.1:0-9852 GCA_047611725.1 Binatia bacterium
TCAATGAGCGCACCGGAGCAGAGACCCTTGAGCTCGCCAAACAGGCTGGCCACGAGGGGCGTATTGTCTTTCAGGCGGTTGACGTCTCGGTTGAAGCCGACGTCGAAACGATGATCGCTCGAGCGCCGGCCGAATTCGGTCGCCTGGACATCGTTTTCAACAATGCGGGATTTCCCGGGGCTTTGGGAAAGTTGCAGAACATCGAAACAGAGCACTGGGACCGTACCTTCGGTGTTCTTGTGCGCGGCGTCTTTCTCGGGATGAAGCACGCAGCTCGTGTTTTGCTCGAGCAAAACGAAGGCGGTTCAATCATCAACACCGGCTCTGTGGCAGGACTGTCCGGGGGCTGTGGCCCGTTGGCATACAGTGCCAGCAAAGCGGCGGTCGTGAACCTGACTCGCGCTGCGGCAGTACAGATGGCGAAAACCGGGATTCGTATCAACAGTGTTTGTCCGGGCGGAATTCTTACACCGCTTGTTCATCGCGGAAACGAAGCAGGCATGGAAAAGCCGATGGCCGATTCGCAACCAATGCCAACTGCAGGGCGCGGCACCGACATCGCGGCAGCCGTTGTATACCTGGCTAGTGAAGACGCGAGATTCGTAACAGGGATCGAACTTGTCGTAGATGGCGGATTGACCGCCGCTGGCCCCCACGTCTACCGCGGCGAGTTTGAGACAGCCACGGGCGGCGGGATCGATCAGGGCACCATCAGTTGAGCGATTGAGGCGGGGATTTCCTCGACTCAACAACGGTAGCACGGACCGGGAAGCGACAACTTGCCACTTCCCGGTCCGTCAATTTTCGGTTACGGATTGGTAACCGACACCAACTTCACGCTCGCCCTCCCCCCGACGATCAGCGCCGAACGCCCCGAGAGTTCTTCGTAAGCGCTCCAGGCAACCACTGATGGCGCAACACGACATTCGTTAGCAGCGACACCCGCCCCTAAACGGTCAGTTAAGAACACCGCGAATTAATACGGTGACTTGGAGCCCGGCCGGACTCCCGCATAATGCAAAGTGCGGGGACTTTCCCGCGCGCGGGGTTTCTGCGCTGGCGCGTCACCAATCCCGCAGTGTTCGGCCTAGTCAACCCTCTCAATTTGCCAGTCTCGCGGGTTTGCAAATCCCGACGGGCAGAAACGCAAGAAACCATGCCCCCCGTCGCTCTCACGTTCACCCGCCAAAGCCCCCAGTCGTGCGAAATAACAAGAGATTTTTTGGCACCACCATTGCATGGACTCCCCCCGTGACGACCATAAAGTCGTAAATTTTGAGGAAAACCATGAAAGTACTGAGAACGAATTCCGTCCCCGAAACCGCCCCATGCGCAGCACCGGCCGGCAATCTTCGGGGCCACCGCAGAAACGAGCGCGGCATTGTTGCCGTAGAACTCGCCATTTTGCTGCCGGTGCTTTTGATAGCGGTCCTAGGAGCGTTCGAATTCAGCCGTCTTTACCTCGTGGAGCGCGACCTCGCTGCCGGAGCACGGATGGCTGCGCGAACAGCCGTGGTGCGCGGTGCGAGCGTCAGTGACGTCGATGCCGCGCTAGCCACGTACTTCGCTGGCAGCCCTGTGGCCAACGGCTATCAACTTACAACCTCCGGCGTTTCTCCGACAGCCACCCCGGCTGACCGCGTCACCGTTTCTGTCGACTACCAAGTCGCCCTCCTCACCGGGCTGAAAATCCCCGGCTTGTCGGGCGGATTCACGGTCCCGCTTTCGGCGAGTGTGACGATGCGCCACCAGTAGTGGCGACGATGCATTGAAAAGGGTGAACATGATGACCAATACGTCAAAAACGAACAACACCGGCCAAAAAGGTTCGGTGATCCTAATCTTCATCCTTGCTCTCCCTATCGTTCTCGGCTCGGCATCGTTGATGGTCGATTTCGGGTACAGCTACCTCGTCAAAGCCGACATGCAGACAGCTGCCGACGCTGCCGCTTTGGCTGGCGTCTATGAATTAGCCGCAGACAACGCGGCGTCGGCTCGTGCCGAAGCAATCGCAGTGGGTGCCGCCAACCCCATCGCTGGTGGCACAGTAAGCGTATCGATCGACGCTGGCGCCGTTGAGGTCGGCCGCTGGAGCGAGACCGGGTTCATTGACGACCCTTACAACGCCAACGCCGTGAAGGTCACTATGCGTCGCACGACCGGCTCTCCAGACGGCCCATTGCCGTTGTTCTTCGGCCCCAGTGTGGGCTTAGACGAAGTCGAACTAGAAGTCAGCGCAACGGCTAAACTCGCTGCGGTCGATTTGACCCTGGTCCTGGACACATCGTCGTCCATGACCCACGACACCTACTACCGCTACTGCACTCGCTGGCTAAGCAACGGGCAGTGCGGCTGCGGCTACGCACCCTACGGATATGAGCCAATCGACACCCTGCGCGAAGCCGCGATCTCGTTTGTTGACGATTTCGACGAGGACTGGGATCAACTAAGCGTCATCAGTTACTACAACCTTGCCGTTTACCCCATTGATCAAAATTTGACCGATTATTTCTGGAAAGTCGAAGACGCAATCGAAGACCTCCCCACCCCTAACTACTGCTACGGCACGCGTTACACGAACATTGGCGACGCCATGAGTCGCGGAATTGCGGAACTCGAGAGCAGCCGCGCTAGAGCCAGCACTGAGAAGATTATGGTCGTGCTCTCGGACGGTCGGCCTACCTGCACGTCGAGCGGTTACTGCAATGGCGGATCCAGTTGGGTACGGTGGAACGGCATCAACTACGCCATGTTGAAGGCCAGAACCGCTCGTGACAAACACATCACGATCTTTTCGATCAGCCTGGGCAACTCGGCGGACCGAGGCCTGATGCAATACATGGCTGAGATCACCGGCGGAGAAGAGTTCTTCGCGGAATCCGGCGACGACCTGGACGACGTTTTCGAAAGCATTCGTAGCCGCATTCCGATCCAGCTCACCGATTAGGCATGAACTTGAACGCACTATGGAGGCCTATCATGAGACATGAGAATCAACCCAGTAACCGAAACCGCCGACAACGCGGTGTAGTAAGTGTCGAATTCGCAATCCTTGTCCCGGTGTTGGCGATGCTCATTCTCGGCGGGGTCGATTTCGGGAGAGCCTTTTTTGAGAATCACCTGCTACTTGAAGGGGCGCGCGCCGGGGTTCGAGTCGCGGCGTTGCCACGCAAAACCAATGACGAAGTGCGCGCAGCCGTGAACCAAGTCCTGAGCAGCGGCGGCGTCACTGTTACCAACGATGGAATTGTGATCGAGAAAGCGGGTTGGAATGGCAATACCGGCGAAACGGCAGTGGTCACCGTCAACCACACATTCACACCGACCGTAGGACGACTCATTCCGAATTGGTCGAACCAACTAATGCTTTCGCAAACTGTCCGCGCTCGTCACGAGTAGCGGCAGCTTCGTAAGAACCGAGGAAAAATCGATGAAGCAACAATTTGTCTTTCGAGTTATCTTTTACACATTGATTGTCGGTGCGTTGGGCTCCTCGCGCCTGATCGAGGTGGCGCATGCAGGGACCGCTGGACCCCAGGATCAATCAAGCAACTATTCTTTGGTGAATAGTGCCGCGCCCATGGCTGGGGTCTTGGTGACTCCAACTCAGAGCGAAGAAGACGAACCGACAACGGATGACGGTGACGACTTCGAAGTCGACTGGTAGAAGTCCACGCCTGGCAGTCTCACTGCTGCCAGGCGTGGCGTCGCAAACTCGAAACGCCTCAGACCCCAAACCGCCCTGCCCTACTTCGAGCGCAAAGCCGAAGCTCTAACTTGCAGCTTCAGCCAGAGTTCTGATCACTGAAAGGTCGTGAGTCGCAACCAGAATCGTTGTGACAGGGCTATCTTCCCACGCTGCCAATCGCTGACGAATGCGCTCTGGCGGCCCAACCAACGAGATTTCGTCGGCGAGTTCATCCGGTACGGCGTTCACCGCTTCTTCCTGTTTTCCTTCCAAGAAGAGTTGCTGCACGCGATTCACTTCTGTCTCGAACCCCATGCGCGACATGATGTTTACGTGGAAGTTTTTCGTTTTGGCGCCCATACCGCCGATGTAGAAAGCCAGCATCCATTTAACGGGCATCAGTGCTTGCGCGACGTCGTCTCCGACGACGACGTTAACCGTCGCGGCGATTTCGAAACCAGGTCGC
This sequence comes from Binatia bacterium, assembly GCA_047611725.1. Classification (GTDB taxonomy): domain Bacteria; phylum Desulfobacterota; class Binatia; order UBA1149; family CAITLU01; genus JBLFWR01. The sequence continues at coordinate 4,155 of JBLFWR010000128.1, forward strand.
AGGTTGGCCAACGCCTCTTCGAACGGCTGCATGCGATAGGGCGAGAAGAACAGCGGTAACCAGCCATCGGCGACTTGGGTGGCCAAAGCAATATTCTTTGGCCCTTCGGCCCCGAGGAAAATCGGAATCTCTTTGCGCAGCGGGTGCGTAATCGACTTCAGTGGCTTACCCAGCCCCATCGATCCGGGACCGTTGTAGGGCAACTGATAGAAGTCTCCTTGAAAACTCACCGGTGCCTCACGAGCGACGCAGAGACGAACAATCTCGAGAAACTCTTTTGTGCGTGTGAAGGGCTTCTTGAACGGCTGTCCGTACCACCCCTCGACGACTTGCGGCCCAGAGACACCAACCCCAAGAATGATGCGGCCACCAGTTAGGTGATCCAGCGTCATCGCCGTCATCGCCACACAGGCCGGCGTTCGCGCCGACATCTGAACAACCGCCGTGCCGAGCTTCACTCGTTTGGTATGCGCGCCAATCCAAGCCAGCGGCGAAAACGCATCGGATCCATACGCTTCAGCCGTCCAAACCGAGTCGTAGCCAAGCTTTTCCGCTTCGGTAGCAAGCGGAATAAAATCAGGAGGAAGTTGCCCCCAATAGCCAAGTTGCAGGCCGAGTTTCATTCAAAATCTCCTTCTCTACTGGGCCCAATTTTGCGCGGGCGGGTCTAGTTCGGCGCAGCCTGCCGAGCCAACAAACAAGAAGCAACGCCTTGTGATCAAGAACTCACGCTTGAGCGTGCCGCATCAGCCAGGCGCCCAATCAGCGATGCGGGCAGCGGGTACGGCATGGCCAGCGCTAGCCGATCGGCCATCCCGACGTGGCGCAAAGCCAATTCGCGACCAACCTCTTCAGGGGTGCCACTTGGAGCCACCGCGTCTACTAACGAAGCTGGAACGGCATCGGCCATCGCGTCCCAACGTCCGGCGCGAACCAACGCCGCAAGTTCAGGGCCAAGCTCTGCAAGGCCCTCGGCTTCCAGCACGCTGCGGTACGCTTTGGTCGAAGCGTAGAACGCGATCTGGGTTCGCACCATTGAGCGTGCCTCGACCAGCCCTGCCTCGTCATCGGCAACAGCCGCCATGACCTGGCAAACTAAGCCGGGACGCGCGCGCGCCGCTTCAGTGGCGCCCTTGGTTAGTGCCGGCAACGTGACCGCAGCCAGAGACTTTGCGCTGTGGAACGGATGCACCACCAGCGAATCGGCGGTTTCAGCGGCGACACGTGTCATCGCCTCCCCCACTCCTGCAAGCTCAAGAGGCGGTGGACCACCCGGGGCAACGCCGGGACGAAAAAGCGGAGTCATCAGGGTGTGAGTGTAGAATCGTCCGCGAAAATCTAACGGTTCATCCTCGTTCCACGAACGCCAGATGGCCCTCACCGCGGAAATCAGTTCTCGCATGCGCGCGTGAGGATGCGACCACGTTTCAGAAAAACGACGCTCTATGTGCGCCTTAACCTGAGAGCCCAGTCCCAAACGAAAGCGGCCGTCACTGGCCACAGCAAGTTCCTGCGCCAACTGGGCCAACACCATTGGGTTGCGAGCGAACGCAACGGCAACCCCGGTAGCCAGCTCCAAACGAGTCGTGTGCTCGGCAGCCAAAAACAGCGGAGTAAATGGCTCGGTCGGGCCCTCGAATGTGAAAACGCCGTCCACACCCGCGTCCTCTAGCTCGCGGGCTAGGCGCGGGATGGCCTTGAAGTCGTAGGCGAGCAAAGCCGCATCAATTTTCAAAGTATTGCACTCGCGTGTGTCACTCGCAGGGGGCTGCGGTGCCTTTTTCGAAAACGCCATTATCGTTTACGCAGCAGGCTCAGACCGTCCCCAACCGCGATCATCGAACATTCAACCCGCGCATCGGCGACGACCTTGTCGTTGAAGGCACGGATAGCAATCGTATCGGGATCCTGGACCGACTGATCAACCACTGTTCCCATCCAAAGCACGTTGTCCACGAGAATAATCCCTCCCGGTCGCAGGCGTACCAGGATCTCTTCGTAGTAGTCTGCGTAGCCGGTCTTATCAGCGTCGATAAAGGCGAGATCAAACGGCTCGTCGACGGGAAGACTCCTCAGCGTCGCCAGCGCAGGCCCGACACGCAGATCGATCTTGTCGGCCACGCCCGCGCGCTGCCAGTGGTCACTACCGATCGCGGTCCATTCCTTGCTCAAATCGCAAGCCACAATTAACCCGTCGGCCGGTAGAGCCCGCGCCAGGCAAAGGGTGGAGTAGCCCGTAAAGGTGCCTATCTCGATGACTCGCCGAGCGCCGATCGCTGAAGCAAGCAAAGCCATGAATACGCCCTGCTCCGGCGCGACCTGCATGATTGCCACGCCCCCGAGCGCCTCAGTCGCGGCGACCAGCGAGCGCTCAACCTCGGTCTGGGGCTCGCTGTGAGCCACAATGTAGCTGTGAATTTCGGGGCTTAGGTTAAAAGCCTTCGGGGTTTCACTCATTGCCGTTTCACTCCTGTGGGAGGCGACGCAGCAACGCCGTCGTCCCCCTGTCGGTCGCCGTAACACGGGCGACAGGAGCGATCGAGGCCTGCTTGCGCGACCAAACCGATTCGACTCCGCCGCGACTTCGGTGCACTGAACATCCTGTGGCGCTTCGCAAGACGCGTGCGCTCCGTTACCATTCGCCCGCCGCACCGCTAGAGGTCGCGAGCCAGAATCTTAAGGAGTCTCCATGGGAGCCCAAGACAACAAGCAACTGGTCGAAGATTATTTCCGCGCCGTCTCTACCGGCGACAATGCTCGCGTCGCGGAGATCTTCGCTGATGACATCGTATGGTGGGTGCCGCCAGCCTCTCCGATGGCCGGAACATACGAGGGCAAGGAAGCCGTGTTCGGCATGTTCGCCAGCGGCGTTGATCTCTACGCACCGGAGCCGATGAAGATCGAAATCAAGGGCATGGTGGCCGACGACGACAAGGTCGCTGCGGAAGTTGAGATTACCGCGAAGACGGCGAAGGGCGGCGACTACCACAACCACTATCATTTTCTGTTCGGGATCGTCTCAGGCCAAATCAAACTCGTCAAAGAGTACGTCGACACCCTTTACGCACAGCGCACCCTGTTCTCTTAATGCCATGAAATCCTGGATTCATCTGTCAAAAGGAACCGTCCCTCGACAAGCCCACGTGTCGGTGCCCGAGGGGCTCAAAGAAGAAGAAATCGGCCGTGGCGGATTTCAAGGCCGCGTCGCTGAAGTGTATCGACTTCACGAACCAACCGCGTGGAAGCGAGTCGAAGGCGACTTCGCCCCGATGGATGTTGATGGCACCCAGATCGGTGCCAGCGATGCCGACGACGAGAACGGCACAGTAACGCGCTGCTTCCACAACGATGACCTGCGCATCTCCATCAGCCGGCGCAGCAAGCCTATGCCTTACTGGATGCGCAACGCTGACGGAGATGAACTGTGGTTCGTGCACCGCGGCGAGGGTGTATGCGAAACGGAGTTTGGACCATTAGATTTCGCCCCGGGCGATTACATCTGCCTTCCAAAAGGGATCACCTTCCGGATCGTTCCAACTACGACCGACAACTATTTTCTCCATTTGGAATCGCGTGGAGAAATCTCGTTGTGCGAGCACACACTGCTCGGTCGTCACAGCCCGTACGATCCCACTGTTGTCACTCCCCCCGAACCTAAGGCCTACGACAACGACGGACGCGAAGAGTATGAAGTTCGGGTCAAAAGGACGGATCGGTTCACGAGCTTCTTCTACGAGAACCATCCTCTCGACGTCGTTGGCTGGAAGGGAGACTTGTTTCCTTTCCGTTTCCACAACAAGGACTTCCGACCAATTTTCAGCGATCGCAACCATGTCCCACCGACCGCTTTCGCCTTGTTCCAGGCGGAAGGTTGGGTGGTCTGCAATTTCGTACCGCGACCGGCGGAAACTGAACACGGCGTGACGCGCCTGCCGTATTATCATCGCAATATGGACTACGACGAGATCGGCTTCCTGCATGCCGGAACCATGATGGGGGCCCCTATGGCGGGCGCGACCTTCATGGTTCACCCCCGCGGATCGGTCCACGGCCCCGGTGAAGAAGCGCGCAGGATGGCCGGCGAGTTCTGGGACGCCGTGACCGAATACGATCTTGAAGCCGTAAACATTGACACCATACGCCCTCTGGAAATCGCCGATGTCGCGCGTGCAGCCGCACGCGAAGACGTGCAGCTGATCAAAGGCGGCTAAGGAGACCGAGGAAGAACGTGGCTATCCCAAAACTAGAAATCCTTCGCTACCCGAACCTAGGCCCAAGCCTATGGTCTTTCGACAAGATTCCCGCAGACACCAACATCGAAAACATTCCGCTGGTAGCGCAAGATCGGGGCGAATCGTCGGGGGTTCTCTACTCGCGGGGCGGCGAGAAGACCGTCTTCTGCATGATGCATCCACGTGGCGACATGACCCGTCACTACGCGATTCCCTACCTGCTAGAAGCTGGCTTCGCGGCCTTTGGCCAAGCAGGCCGGTGGGTGAACAACGACATTTCCCTCATCCACGAGATGTTGTTGTGCGACGTCGCAGCGGGCATCAGAGCGCTCAAAGATAGAGGGTTTGAGAACGTAGTACTGCTGGGGAACAGCGGTGGCGGAGCTCTTTATACATTTTACCAGGCGCAGGCATCGACCACTCCTGAGAATCGCCTCAAGCAGACTGCGGCCGGTGACCCGTACGACCTCGGCGCCTTCGATTTGCCAGAAGCCGACGGCATCGTGCAAATGGCCACCCACCTAGGACAGGGAACATTGATGCTCGGCATCATCGACCCCAGCGTCGTCGACGAAACCGACCCGCTATCCTGCGACCCCAGCCTGGACATGTACAACCCGGCCAATGGCTTTGCCGAGCCCTACGAATCCAGCAGTTACGACCCCGAGTTCCTGCAACGATATCGTGAAGCCCAACGCGGCAGGGTCGCCCGGCTGGATGCGGTCGCCCGCGACATGGTCGCCAACCAGCGCCGTTTCCAAGCAGAGATGGTCGCACCGGATTTCGAGAAACAGTCGTTGAGCGACCGCAACTATATTTTGCGTCGCGCCATGGTGGGTCGTTACATGACGGTCAACCGAACCGAGGCCCATCCGGCCTACACCGACCAATCCATGCACGCTTCACCGCGTGACTACGGCTCCTTCTTCACGCCGCGGCCCGACGTGTTCAACTATCTGGAAGCTGGATTCGGAAAATACCAAACGCCACGGGCTTGGCTCTCAACTTGGTCAGGTCTTTCCTCACGCGCTTGTACATTGGACTGCATGCCCGACGTCAAGATCCCAACCATCGTGATCAGTTACACCGGCGACAATGTCGTATGGATCCCTGACCTTGAAGCGATTCACGAGGCGTCCGGCGCTTCCGACAAGCAGTTACACTTCGTCGATGGCGACCACCTTGGATTGCCCCCGAAGGCCAACCCCACAGCCAAAGGTCGCCCCGAAGCGATGCGGTTGATCGTGGAGTGGGCCTCCAGCCGCTGGTAGCGGGCGCGCCATGTCGATTCTGCGTTTTGGACATATTGGGATTTGCGTCTCCGACATGGAGACGTCTGTAGCTTTTTACCGCGGGCTGCTTGGGTTTCGTCGTCTAAGTAGCGTCAACGTGAGCGGCGATGACGCCGACAAGCTGCTGCGCCTCAAAGGAATTGACCAAGAGACGGTGTTCCTGGAGCGCGACAA
>JBLFWR010000129.1:0-9834 GCA_047611725.1 Binatia bacterium
AACAACAAAATGAACAGTGCTGCTCCGGTCGAGGGAATGACAAAAGCTTGTGTGAGGTCGCCGGTTCGGGCCCACACGATCGATGCAACCCATAGCGACAATGCCAGAGTTACCGGAAAGGCCGTCCAGCGAAACAGCTGTCGCGCGATCTCATAGCGCTGGTTGGTGGGTGATGTGGCGCGTGCGTTCAAAGCGATCGAACCATCGCGCTCAAGCGTAGTTTTTTGGTGGGATCGGTTTCGGGGAAGTCGTCGCCCGAAGTTCCGCGCCAGATCGAGGCCAAGCCCACTCCCGACGAACGTTCGAACTCAAGCTCCATCTCATCGTGCGATGCCGGCATGTGATGGAAGAAAGCTAGCACCCAACCGTCTTCGGCCAGCATGGATACGATGTGGGGAGCTAGAGCACACAGTCCTTCGAAGCTTGAGGCGCTGCCACGGTGAAGCCCAGGGGGTACATCGACAATGATCCCGCCGAAGCGTTGGCCCGACGTCGCGGCTCGCTTCATGTGCTGATACGCGTTGCCTCGAACCGTGTCGCGGGAATCGAGCTCTATGCCGTTGGCTTGATAGTTCTCTCGGCAGCGCTGCAACGCGCCGCGTTGTAGGTCCACGTGGATGACATGTTTTGCGTGTCCCACTGACGCGGCAAGTCCCAAGCTGCCTGTAAAGGAGAACAAATTAAGAACGTGCCGCCCGGCGCTGTGATCGATGAGCCACCGGCGGGCGGGGCGTGCGTCTAAATACAGGCCCGGGTTTCCAGGCTGCTCCAGCTCGACACCGAAGCAGATACCGTGTTCCGCAACCATCGTCGTCGGTTCCGGCGCAGGGCCGAGGATCGTGCGCGGTATCCCCCTTCGAGTTTTGGCGACCACGGAGGCGAAACCGCACTGTTGGTGCAGGATTGCGGCGATCTCGGCAGCTTGGTGGCTGCGTTCCTCGGTGTGTCTGATGACAGCCACCTCGCCGTACGCATCCACGACCACGCCCGATATTCCTTCGGAATACCCGTGAAAGACCCGAAAACAGTCGAGATCTTCTTGTTCGGATAAGACTGCGCGTTTTCTCCAGGCTTCAACGATCTCGAGCGAAAGGGGCATACCCGGCACGATAGCGCTGGGTCCTCACGGCAACCAAGGCTCGGGGCTAAAGATCCCCTATAAAAACAAGGATTTGGGTAAGAACCTTGGTTGCAGGGCTAATTTTTGGAAGCTATCCTGAAGGAGTGGGATTTCCCGACTAGCCCTTCTCGCGAGGTCACTAGGACTGAGCACCAAATGTTCGATTTATTTTTGTCCCGCACTCCGTTGAGTTTGCGATATCGGTGCCTGGCTGTCTGTGCCCTGGCTCTGACGACCCTGGCAAGTGCAGGGCGAGCCGAAGCCCAGCCAATCGCCAACTGCGCGGTAGCTCCGGTCCCGCCGAGTGGAATGGTGACCAATTCCATATACGGGCGAGGTCTTGTCGGGCTTGACACCAGGACTCACCTACCTCGCTGTGCAGCCCCCGCTAGGCAGCTTCCCTCCCGGCCAACCGCCCATCGATATTGATCCGACCCCGGGTAACAAAACGGCTGACGAACCGACCGATGTGGTGATTGGTGGAGATCCGGCGCTACAGATCGTGAAACGTGACTCTCCTGACTCCGTTGAGCCAGGCGGGACGCTGACGTACACGCTGGACTATTCGAACATCTCGCTGCTTTCCATTGATGACGTTGTCATCGAGGAGGCTTACGACGCGGCGACTTCGTTTGTCACTGCCGTGCCGTTCCCGGACGTCGGAAACTCACAGTGGAACATCGGAACCCTACTTCCAAGACAGACGGGCACAATCACCATTACAGTTCTGGTTGATGGAGCTGCCAGCGATGGGGATGTGTTGGTCAATAGCGTTTCAATGTCTGGTGACGGTGTTCCGCCTGCCACCGATGACGAAGAGACGACCGTGTCTGAACCAGGCCCCGATACGGCTCTGCTGCGGGTGACCAAATCGGTTAATCCGTTGATTGCCGCATCGTCCGGCCTGCTGACCTACACGTTCACGGTCTTCAACGAAGGGCAGGCGATGTCCTACGATACGATCGTAACCGATGATCTTCCTGCTGGAACGACCTACTCGAATGCTAACCCTCAGCCGGACTCGGTTGCGGGTAGTCTGTTGCAATGGGCGGTGGGAGATTTAGCACCGGGAGCCGGCGCGACCTTTACGGTGTACGCGCTTACTGATGCGACACTTCCCGCAGGGACACTGATCGAGAACTGTACTGTGGCCAACGGCACGTCAGGCCCCGGCACGATCGACAATGCCGGCTTAAGCGCGGAAGGCTGTGCGGTTTCGAGTTCCAGTGGCCCTGGTACCGATTGCGCGCTGGTCATGAAGAATCGCAGCGTCGGTGTTCCGGTGCCGGGTGGAGATATCGTTTACCGCTGCCTGTGGTGCGATCCCTGCTCCGATGCGAGCACTGTCCTGATTTCGGATTTCATCCCGGAGGGGACGACGTTGGTTTCGTTCAGCACAAAAGATGTTGATGCAACAAGCACCGCTGACGGTAACGTTGAATTCTCGATAGCGCAGTTGCCCGCAGGACGCGCGGGACTGGCCCACATCAGAGTTCGCATCAATGACGATGTGGTACCCGGAACGGCGATCACAAACACGATCACCATGAGCGATGCGGCCTTGCGGCAGCAAAGCGGAACGGACGTGCTGATCGTTCGTGCGGGCAAAAAAGACATCCGAGAGAACGGATTCTTGAGGGTAACCGGGCCGAAGCGTGTTCCCGATGGCGGAAAGGTTTCCTACAAGGCGAAGTATAAGCACGTCGAGGTCGGCGCGACGATTACGATGGTTCTTTCCGAACAGATCAATCCGGTGTTTATCTTCCCACCGGCCGATCAGATCGATGGCAACGTCGTGACTTGGGAGAACATTCGCCGTTCAAGCGGCACCGTGCGGGTCAAGGGCGAGGTCATTTTGACCGAGTCTAACGCCGTCGGTGCGATCTTGTCGGCCGAGGTTTTGGCGACGACACCGAGCCAGCTTCAGTTCAATTCGGGATCTGACACGGCGATCACCAATGGGCCGGCAGCTGTGGCGGCTGGAAACACGGTTTCAAAGAAGAAACTTACAGTTTCCGTCAATGCCCCTCGTTTCCTCAGAGCCGGACTGCAGACGAGTATCAGTCTGCGGTACCGAAACCTGCAGGGCACGGGTAACGCGCAGATGAACTTGCCCGTCGGATTGACCTACGTCTCGTCGATCCCTGAGCCGACCTTGATAGAAGGCAGTATTTTTACCTGGACGAACCTCAACCGACTTTCGGGCAGCGCAAAGGTGCGGGTCTTGGTCGATGAAGCGCTCGATCCCAACACGATCCTGACAATTGGCGCCAGCATCACAGATGATGTCGGAGCCGCAGGCACGGAGTCGATCGTTACGACACGATAGCTCGTAGCCCCCCGCTCGTCGGGGGCGTTTCGAAAAGCGAAAAAGGGCCGGCGGAGATTTCCGCCGGCCCTTTTTAATTTGTGAAACGGGTGTGAGATGGCGCTGCCGCCTCGCTCGGCTTGGCTCAATCCAGGCGACGAAGTACAGCTTTGAATTAGCTATGAGAATTAGACTTCGACAAGTGGCCTTGGTTGCCCGAGATCTCGGCGCCGTTGAACGCGCGATCGGTGAAACTTTCGGTCTTTCGTTGTGTTATCGCGACCCGGGAGTCGCGACCTTTGGCCTGACCAACGCGCTGTTCGCCGTCGGCGACAAATTGCTTGAAGTGGTTTCGCCGAACATCGATGGCACCACCGCCGGCCGGCTGCTCGACAAGCGCGGCGGTGACTGCGGTTACATGGTCATTGTGCAGGTCGACGACCTGGACGAGATGCGCATCCGCTTTGCCAATGAGACGGTTCGCATTGTGTTTGAGGCCAAGGTCCGCGGAGTCACTGGCCTCCATGTACATCCTCGCGATGTTGGGGGTGCGATTCTCTCTGTCGATCAAACCGATGACTGGGACGAATGGCCTTGGGCAGGCCCGGATTGGAAACAGCTTTCAGCCGGACCGCTCACCGATATCCGGGCTGTCGAGATTCAGGCGCAGGATCCCGCAGGTATGGCCGATCGCTGGGCCCGAGTCTTGGGCCGAACCGCCGTGGCCAACTCGATAACGCTCGACGAAGGCGAGATTCGTTTTCTGCCGGTGGTTGCCGTGCCTTCCGCGATTGAAGAGCGAGGCGAGGGGGTTGTCGGAATAGAGTTCGCCAGCCGCAACGGCCTCGAGCGAAGCGTTACATTGGGCGGGTGCGAGATGCGCATCGTTCCAGACAGCCGCGCAGTAAAAGCTTAGGAAGGTTGATTGAAAAACGCTTCGAACGCGTCGCTCGCCGCGGCGACGTCTGCTCGACCAGCTTCGACCAATCGCGTGGTGAAACCAGATGCGAACAATAGGTAGCTCGCCAGTTCTGTGATCGATTCTTCACTGCCGAGCCCGCGCATCATGTAGCGAATCACAGCCGGAATCTCGTGCGTAAACTCAGCGGCGATCGCGGTCAGATTCTCGGTCGGTTGAATCCAAAAAACTTCGACCTTGCGAAAATTTTCGGTGCCGTTCGCAACCCGAAACGATTGAACACTGTTGTTAACTCTAAGGCTGTGATCGATATCCACTTCGATGGCATCGAGCATCACGGCGTCAAGGAGAACACCGGCGATCTGCGCAATACTCGGAGCAGACACGGGCTCGTGGCTGTGAATCGGTGCCGTAGGCTCACGAACGCTGATGGCCAAAATGCGTTCTGCCCCAAGGTTGATGGCCGGACTCAAGGGCGCGGTGTTGCGCACGGAGCCGTCGCCATAGTACCGGCCACCGATCTCCACTGCGGGGAAGAAAATCGGAATGGCACTGGATGCCATGACATGTTCGGCGGTGATGTGGGTTCGCCGCACCTCCCAGCGTCTGCGCTCCCACAACTTGATTTCCGGCTGCCCGTGGAGAAAGAGCACGCCGTTCGCTGTGTGGAGGTCGGTAGTGGACAGTGCGAGTGCGTGTAGAGCGCCACTTCGCAGCTGTTCGTCAATATGTTCAAAGGAAATGCTCGCGTTCAGAAAGTCTCGCAGGGGTGCTGTGTCTAGCAACGACTGCGCAGCACCACCGCCGACGGCGCCTCCGAACGTAAGATCCCATGCCCATCTTATTCCTGTGCCACCGACGCTGCGGACATCGGTACGGAAGACGTCGCTGGCATTAACGCCTTGCCATAAAGCTTGAAGTTCACGAGCGCCGGCTTCGAGATCGCCTGCATGGGCGGCCATCATGGTGCTGTTGATGGCGCCTGCACTTGATCCGACGAAGGTGTCGAGCCCCGAGCGCCCGGGCGCGAGCAACCCCAGGTCGGCCAAGCCCGAAAGGACGCCAGCTTGGTAGGCCCCGCGTGCTCCGCCTCCGGCCAGCACAAGGGCAGTTCGGGGTGCAGCGCTTGGATGTTTGTCGGTTTTTCTCACGGTCCGACCTGATTCTGGAATCGCCGTGATGTGTATCGATCACGCCGATCGCCTGTGCGAAAGGCATCGTTGGATCGACCTGCCCCGGGACCTAGGTAGTAGAGAAACGTGTTAGCGGAAATTTTTCAATTTGTACCAAAGGGTTCGCTCGCTGATCCCCAAAACCCGCGCCGCTTCCCGCTTGCTGTCTCCAGTTGCTTCTAAAGCAAGCAGCAGCGCGGATTATTCTGTGCGGCGCACTTGTTCGGCCAGAGGGAAACTCGGTCTGCTGATCGCGCGCGGTCCCGATGCTGAACCGGAGGCGACCGCACTGGTTCGTTTGATCAAGTTTGGGATGATCAATACCTCGATGCCGGGTCACGAAACGTTTACCGATCAGCAACTCCACGATCTGGTTACTTACATTCAGAATCTACGGGCCAGTCCGGCGCTATGAGATTGAGACCCCTTGGGTTTGTAGCCGCCGTTGTTGTCACGTTGCTGGTCTGGCACCTGGGGTGGTTTTCCGGCGATCGCACCTGGCAAAGCGCCAGCGGCTGGGACGCGATTCCTTCCCACTTGCGGCCCGAGTCTAGGCCGTTGTGGCCGACCGCGTCGGGAGCTACTCCGCCGCAACTGGATTGGCTCGGGCACGCTGGCTTCCTGCTTCGGTGGCAGGGGGTTTCTCTACTGCTAGACCCAAACTTGAACGATCGTTGCAGTCTGGCGCGGCGCACAACTCCCGCGCCCGCCCAAGCTGCTGATCTAGGCCGTATAGACGCTGTACTCCTGAGCCACGCACACTATGACCACATGGATCTACCGACGTTGGCGGGGCTCGGTGATTTAGAGCAGGTCATTCTCCCAGCTGGAGACGAACCGTATGTGGAGTCTGTGCTCGGTGTTCGAACGAAACTGTCGCCAGTGTTGGTCGGGGAAACAGTGCGCGTGGGCCCGCTTGCGATCACCGCGGTCGCTGCCGCCCACCATGGTTCTCGGCACCATCCGTTGCCGAGCGTTCGAAAGGCCGTTGGCTATGTAGTTGAAGGTGAGGGTGGAGCCATCTACTTCGCTGGAGATACTGGTTTCGCGAATCCCTTTGAGGCGATCGCTCAGCAGTTTCATCCAAGGGTCGCGATTCTTCCGATTGGAGCCTATGCTCCGCGATTCCCGATCGGGGTTGTCCACTTGAATCCCGAGCAAGCGGTAGAGGTCGGAAAGCAGATGGGTGTTGAAATCGTGGTTCCCTGTCACTTCGGGACCTTCACCCTGAGCTTGGATCGACCCGACGACGCGCTGCCACGTTTTGCAGTCGCGGCGGCCGCAGCCCAACTGCCGTGGATGATGCCCGCAATGTTGCCGAAGATGTTTGGCGCACCGAGAACCGTAGCCCGATGAAAAGTACAAACTTCATGTCCGCCGCTGTTCGCTTCGCCGTCCGCCGTCCCTTGTGGACTCTTGGATGCGCGGCAGCCTGCGCGGCGCTTGGACTCGGTTTGGCCGTGAACTTCATGGAAGTTCGTACCTCAAACTTGGACCTTGTTTCGTCCGATCTTCCCGTGATCGGTGCATTTGACGAATTCGCGCACGAGTTCGGGACCCCGAACACCCTGATCCTCGTCATGGAGGGCGCGACGCCGCAAGAACGCGCGAGCGCGGTTGATCAATTGGCGCCAGCCATTGCCGAACTATCGGGAGTGCTCGTTGTTGTCAGTCGTGATCCGGGAAAGAGTTCTTTGGTTTTTGACCGAGACGAGCGCTACCTAACTTCAGATGATGGCGAGATGTACTTCTTGTTCATCCAACCTGACGATCCGCGATCGCGGGCAGTCACCATCGAACCGTTCGTGAGAAGTGTTCGAGAGGCCGTGGCCGCACTAGAGCTTGACCGCCAGGGAATTAGGGTCGGGTTTACGGGACTGCCGCAGTACGCATTGGATGACCGTACGACGATCGAATCCGATATCACCAAACTTTCAGCTGTCGCGTTTGTGGCGATCCTTACGCTATTCACCGTTGCGTTTCGCTCGATGGTGCGCCCGTTTTTGGCACTGATTTCGCTGTTATTCGGCGTAGCGGCGACGTTAGGCGTTGCCGCAATCTACCCCGGTCATCTGACACTTCTATCGGCATTCTTCGCGTCGATTCTTTTTGGCCTTGGTATCGATGCGGCGATTCACATCATCAACCAAATGGAACCCCTTCTCGATGACGGCGAGCCACTGGAAACCGCCATCGTTTCTGCGGTGGTCGGCCAGGCCCCGGCACTTTGGACTGGCGCGCTTACAACTTCGTTCGCATTCTTTTCGATGAACCTGACCGACTTTTCAGGGTTCGCCGAACTTGGAACCATTGCTGGAGTCGGTGTTCTTCTGTGCTTGCTGTCAACGATCACCGTGTTGCCAGCTTTGCTTTTTCTGAAGGGGGACAGGGGAACTTCGAATCACAACCGCACAGTTGGGCTCTTCGATAAGATCGTTATGGGTAGCCTGCACTGGCTACAGCGACCGGCGTTTGCGATCCCAATCGGGGTCGTTGCCGTGCTCGCCGCATTCTCCCCGGGGCCTGAGTTCGATTCCGACTATCTCAACCTGCAGCCACGTGATTCTGAAACCGTACGGTTAGAGCGTGCGATGGTTGAGCGATCGTCGTTCTCGCCGGTATTCGCCGGCTTTACGGTGGATTCTGTTGACGAGGTCGCAGCTCTGACAAGTCAGCTTCAAGCCATCGACGGAGTTGGGGCGGTTCGCTCAATTCACGATGCGATGCGAGCCGTTACTGGAGGTGGTGATGAGTTACCGCGCGCGCTTCTAAGTCGTTTCAAGGGGCGGTCAGGTCGCTACGCGGTGTATGCCTATCCGCGCGAGAATGTTTGGGAAGCCGAGGCGCAGACAAAGTTCATCACGCAGATGCGCGCAGTCGATCCGAAGGTGACGGGCATGCCGTTTGTCACAGCATTCATGGCCGATCTTTCAAAACGAGCCATGCTGCAGTGTGCGGCGGCAAGTGCGCTGCTTTTGCTGCTTCTGGTCTATGCGAGCTTTAGGAATATGGCGGCCACGTTGGTGGTTGCCACGCCGGTGATCCTGACGGTTGTCGTTACACGCGCCGTATTGGCGGCAGCAGGCCTTTCGTTGAACCCGCTGGCCATCATGGCTTGGCCAGTAATTCTCGGCATCGCGATCGATGACAGTCTGCACCTGACCCACCGGTTTCGGGTCGAAGATGGTGGGCTCGATGCAACAGTCCGCGGCACGGGCCGCAGTGTCACACTAACTTCCCTTACGACCATTGCCGCCTTTGGCGCGCTAGCCTTGACGAGTCACCGTGGCCTAGGCTCGTTTGGTCTTACGGTTGCGATTGGTGTTTCGGTCGCGTGGATCCTGAGTGTCAGCATCCTACCCGGTCTCTTGTCGCGATTCAGAGTTGCGGTTCTGAAGCAGCGCTAGAGCTTTCGTCGGGCTTCGCGTCCGGGTCAGGGGTTGCGACAAAATAGGCCTGCTCGACCTCTTCCATCGAACTATGAAAAGCCACTGACTAGACGGTCCCTTCGCCATCCAGCTTGATCGCGGTGATCTTGTCTTCCTGTTGAGGAAACAGGGGACCGAAATCGTCGGCTTCGTTCAAAATGATCGGAAACGGGTACTTTCGCATTTTCGGCCCGGCGAAAAGGAAGGTGATAATCTTCGGCATCTTCGCGATATCCGAAACGTATTGCGTGCTGTGGGTAGCCAAGTAGTCAGGCTCTTTCTCCGACAGGAACCCGTGCATCGATTTGGAAAGCGCCATGTCGAACGACAACAACACCAACTCAGTCTCCGATCCGAGATTGACCGGGTTCTCGTGCTGATCGGTGAGGGGGCGGACAGGGAAGTTCTCTCCCACGGCCAGCACGCCGGGCTCGGCTGCACCGGATGCACCGGTTGCACCGGCTGCACCGGATGCATGGACACCTACCGGTGCGAGGCCGACGATCAACAGACAAGACATCAACAGACAAGACAAGGTCAACAGCGAAGCGGTGTGGGCGGAAAGTCTGCGGTTTTTCAAGATTGTGTCCTCAATTCAGAGTTGGTTTGCGCACGGAATGCGGCGGCGGGTGGGCTATTCAGCGATAGTCCAAAGCGTAGGGAGAAATATAGACGTCCGTTGTCGCAGACGAAATCGAACCTGTTTGGAAACAAGCAATCTCCTGCGGGTTATCCAAATTTTATTCCAGATTTCTGGAACAGTGCCCGCACAATTTCTGAATCGAATCTACTATCGAGGTGTCCGTGAGTTGACAGCAATGATGCTAAGCTTGGTACGTTGGTGGATGGTGGATGGTGGATGGTGGATGGTGGATGGTGCCCAAGGG
>JBLFWR010000130.1:0-9791 GCA_047611725.1 Binatia bacterium
CGGACGTTCGGGTCGGTCGGGGCGTTGCGGACGTTCGGGTCGATCCGGTCGGTTTGCCTGTTCGCGTCCGCCACCACCTGGTCGAGCGTCGGGTCGCGAATCACCCCCGTCGTGATCAGCACGGTCGCGATCAGCACGGTCGTGATCACCGCGATCGGCCCCCTCTTGGTTTCCTTGGGACTTTTTTTCGCGAGACCCGTCATTGCCGGCCCCACGCTCAGCGCTACCACCGCTATCAGTTTTTTTCGGTCGCACGGGTGGTGCTAGGCCCAAACCGGTAATCGTGGCGCGCGTCGCCAAACGCGGAGCACGCGATACAGCGTCGAGGTTAATCGACCCGTCATCGGCGAAACGCCCGAACACGCGCACGCGCTCACCGGAAACCAGCAACGATCGGTCAACGTCAACCGAGCGCTTGCCGCCACTGGCATCGCGTACGTTCATTGAACCCACGGCAAGATTGTCGCGGCCGCTGCTCGCGTCAACGAAGCCCTCTAGCGCCACCGTCGCCACGCGACCTTGTAGTGTTGAAATACCCGATAGCTCAATCGACTGGGCATCGATGACGGATGAGGCTCCACCGTTGAGAACGCCACGAACTAAGACTTCCGCTCCGGAGGCCAGTTGCGAATCGAAATCGCTGCGAATTGACACTCCAGCGACAAGCAGACCGCCATCGGAATCTTTAGAGATCTGACCGCGCAGCAAAGTTTCACCGTCGGAAACTCCACCTTGGCCGCCCTCGCCAAGCAACGACGCTACGATAACTCCGTCGTCGCGCCGCATCCCCGCGACGACCAACCACATTCCGGGTACGAGCGTACCGTTGTCGTCGAAGACGTGTGGCGCGGTGCGACTCTCGCGCACGAGTTGTACGCGCTGGCCAAGAATATCGATGCGACCCGTCGCCGCATCGAAGCGCGCAACCGGTCCTGCAATGATGTGCTGCACCTCGACCACCGATGCAGTCCAATTGTCGGGGCCGCTATCGCTCGCAACGCGGCCCGCTTCGACGACCACAACTTGCCCGACCGCCAAATCTGCGACCGTCGCAGCGCGACCGTCGATACGAACCGGTGTTGAGTCGTCGTAAGTAATGCGTGCGCCGTTGACACAGATACTGCCGAACGCAGTCACCGTTCCGACAAAACCAGTTCCGCCGATGCCGTTGCCTTCGCCGCCGGGAACTATCGCGTCACGTCCGGTACCACCGATACCATCGGCGCGGCCAGTGCCGCCGATACCTGCGGTTGAGGCCTCAGCGTCGTCGCTGCGACCCGTACCGCCAATACCAATGTCGGCAGGCAGGCCGTCGTCACCTGCGCCAGTACCGCCAACCCCAACGTTTGAGGCTTCGCGATCGGCACTGCGACCAGTGCCGCCAATCCCAACGTTTGACGCCTCGCCGTCACTACTGTGCCCCTTACCGCCGATGCCTTCAGCGCGTCCCGTGCCGCCTATACCCGTTCCTTCACCGAGAGGCATCAAAGACGGCAAGCCGTCGAGCCACCCGGTACCGCCGATTCCACAAGGGTCGTTAGCCGCCGACGCAGGAATGGCAACGGAAAGTGTCAGGCTCGCAACGAGAATACCTGCTAGGCACAACTTGCCCAGGCGCGCGCTAGTGTACGCGCCGCGAGCACAATCGTGGAGAACCCGACTTGTCCCCACTTGTGAGTGCAAAAGCATCATTCGCTCGTTTCGTCCTTGTCTGACCCTGACCCTGAGCCTGCGTCGGAGCCATAGGCGTCAGAGTCGAAGTAGAAACCTACGGTGATTCGGTGTGGAGCATCACCTGCCGCGAGGTCACGTTTGGCTAGCCGTGCAGCCTTAGTGTTGAGTTCCCGCAAGAATTCCATGCCTCGGTTCTTGGCCAACTCGCGCAGGACTTCGGCCGACGCCGCAGACAAACCATCGTGATGGAGGGCGCGTTCAGGGAACGCCGGCTCAGCTCCATCCATGTTGCGTGCTGCCGCAGCGATATGATCGCGTAAGTTGGCGCCGAAATACCAAGCCAACTCTTCAAAGGCTCCTTCGGGGACCAACGCTTCTGTAAGCAAAACGACATTGTCGTCTTCATCAACACGAACAGCTCCGACGCGGCGCAATTCATCGAGGACGGCACGCGGTCGAACGTCTTTGCGATGCACCGCTTCGACAAGGGTTTCGAACGTGGCACGTCGCGCGCTGGAACTTGTACGCACCAGAACCTTCGGACGTCCCTGTTTGTCGAGGAAACGACTCTCCGTCATCCACGTGTTGATCAACTGTGCGCCGAGAGAAACTGCTCGCGGGACTTCGCTTTCCTCGACCCCTTCCTCGAGTAAACGGGCAACGTCTTTGCGATGAACTCCGGAAAGCAGGCTGACACGCGAAACAGTTTGCGCCTTGTCGGGCAATGCGAAGTCGGCCTCCGCCACTTCTACGTAGAGCCGTTTGAGCAGACCGGTGAGATACGGGTAGGTAATGCCTCTGGCGATCAGTAGCCGAACAAGCGGCCGCAACAGTCGGCGCAGAGCCTCAACCAGCGGCCGGATCGGCGAATTTGGGGCGCCTGCGGCAGCCTCTGTTTTTCCGGAACCCTTGCTCATCTGGCCACTGTAACGCAAAACCACGCCCGTGGGAAAAGTTCCCAAGAATCAAGAAACAGCGGCCCTCCCCCGAAGGGAGAGCCGCCAATGGTTCGCGCCGCCAGCATGAGGAGTACACGAATCGATCCGGAGCGGGGACTCACTGACCGCCGTGAGCTGGCGACACGAACCCTATTAGAGCGCGATCTGGGGCCAGAGGGGGCCCGCCCGATCGCGCTCTTGCATGCAGAAATCATTACGGTGCAGAGACCCGGAACACGTTACGTTGGACCTGGCGCCCGCGGATGTTGGTGTTTTTGCGAATGATCTTCGCCAACGTCATTCGCTCTACATAACGCAGATCGCGACGCGACAACGTGCCCTGATACCAGAACCGATCGCCGTCGCGCAGAACTCGAAACTGATTTACCAGCACCGCTTCAATGGTTGGACCAACCATACTTTGCGGGACTGCATCTTCGGCTAGGCCACCGACCCACGCGTCGATTGAATCGACATCACCGTAGGCCGCAAAAAGTGCCATGCGGGTCGTCTCATCACTGGTGATTTCGGTGAAGCTTTGAATGCGGGGCAACCCGTACGCAGCACGCAAGTCGTTGTATGACGGCAAGCCGTGGTCACGACCTCGTTGAATATTGAGTGCTGCAAGATCGAACCCTCCCGCCCCCGGAACACCGAAGAGAAAATTTCGTACGTCGTCTACGACGTACGGGTCAACGGTCTGGCAAAGCTGCGCAGCCAAGCCCCGCAACAATGGCTCAATGCCGCCCTCGTCGGTGATCAACTGCGGCGAGAAGAACGCATCCGACAAAGACAAGTGTCCTTCTTCGATCTCATTCCCGCGTCGATCCAGACGCAGCAACGTGGGGCTCAGCAGGCTGTGGCCGAAGCGGTAGCTTGCGGTCGAAAACTCGTTGCGAATGCTCGCATCAATGTTTTCATCGTAGCCGCGCCAAGAACCGATCGCACCGGGCCCGAGCAGCGCAGGGAGAAACTCTTTGTAGGTGATTGCCTGGATTTCAGCGCCCACCAACTGCCTTGCCATCTCGTAGATTTGATCACCGCTGGCGTTGCGATTGCGGCGCCCGAACCGACGAGCCAGACGATTGTGCTCGCGGACAAACAGAGTGTGCATCGCGAGCAGGCCAACCTGTTCATTGGCCCGAATGTCTCCAGCCAGGAACAGCGACGCTGACGTCCCACCAGCGTTCGACAAACCGTCTTCATTGAACGGCAGGAGATTTCCGTCACTCGTTCGAAGTCGGCCGGTACCGTCATTGGTGCGAAGCGCTGCTGCCCGAGTTTCGTCCGAGCCGTAAACGTTCGAGCCGTCGATCCACGCGGTGATCTGATTGATTTGCTCGCGGGGATTGTCTGGCCCGCCGCCGGTGGTGGGATCCCAAGCCGAGCGGCTCAAGGAAATCGTGATGTCGCCGGTTTCGAATGGGTCAAACCAGAAGTCACCGAGCGGTACTGTAATATCGGCCGCTTCGGCGGGGTCCGCTCCTTGTGTCAGATCGATGTCGTGGTCAACAAATTGGCCCCACTGCCAAACAAAGTCGCTCGCGCCAACAGGGTTCGAACGATCCTCTTCCTGAGCGCATACGAGATTCGACACCGCGCGAGCGCTCGCTCGATCTTGCCCAGCCAACTCCGAGACTCCATCGGCATAGTCCGCAGGCGCGAGCCGGCGCAGTGTGGTTCCCGCGGAACCAATCGATGAGTCAGATTGGTTGTTGTCGCTGCCGTCGATGGAACGCCAATCAGAACCGTTGTCGGGTGCTGGCGGCCGCCCGCCGTCGCCAGCACCCGTTTGCGCAAGCGCCGGTGCCACCAGCGCCCACAGCAACATCGCCGTGATCGCCAGGGGTAGTGAAATGGGAAACGACTGGTGCGGATTTCCGTCGCTGATGGCGACAGCGCGCCGCGTGCGGACAGCGCGTATGCCAGGACGGCCCATGGGTTGGAGCGGGTTGGAGCCCACGCGGGGGACGCGACTGCGGATTGGTCGATCTGCGTGCATGCTTTCTACCTCCGGTACGATTCTCGTCTGGGGACCGGCGTCGGGGCGGACTCGGTCCGATTCTTTCAACCCCCGACAGCGGCTCATTTCCTAGAAGTGCCGGGGTTTCGCTAAGTGGGAAATTTTCCCTCGTTCAGTCTGGACAATAAACGGGAAATTTTCCCACAACAACCCTTTTTCTGACTATGGGGGATTTTTTCTCGATTACCCGGTCCAGGACCGGGTCCGGCCGGTGCCGCGGCTACGCTCAGCTCATCGCACCGCATATAAGGAGAGTTGCTGTGGTCGCATTGGGCGTGGCCGCCAAGGAACCGCGATGAGAGCTTTCGACGTCACAACCTCGCTAATCGCCTCGATCACTCGGGCCGGCACAGGCATGCAAGTCGGCGTCCTTGGGCGACGACCCGCTCGACCGCTAGAACTGTTCGAGTTCGAGGGCTGCCCCTTTTGTCGCAAGGTTCGTGAGGCCCTTTCGATCCTCGACCTTGAGGCGAACATCTACCCCTGCCCTCAGGCCGGCCCCCGCTATCGGCCCTATGTCGTGAGCCACGGTGGTAAGGCGCAGTTTCCGTTTCTGCGTGACCCAAACACCGCAACGGAGATGTACGAATCCGACGCCATCGTCCGCTACTTGTTCCTAACGTACGGCGAGACCGATGCTCCATGGGCATTGGCAACCCCGCTGCTCACTGACCTCAACTCCACGCTCGCATCGCTGCCCCGGATCACCAGGGGCCGTAGCTATCGGCAGTCGCGCGAACCGGAAACACCATTGGAGCTCTACAGTTTTGAGGCTTCACCTTATTCTAGGTTGGTGCGCGAAACGTTGTGCGAGTTGGAAATTCCCTACCTGCTACACAACGTCGCCAAGGGAAGCCCCGGCCGACGGCGCTTTCTGGAACGATCAAAGAAGGTGATGGTGCCGTGGCTCGTCGACCCTAACTCGGGAGTTGAAATGTTCGAGTCGGCCGAGATCTGCGACTACCTCGAAGAGACCTACGCGGTGTAAGGAACGGAACCTTCGCGTTGTAACAATCGGCGACGCAAAGTCACCAAACCGAGCGCCCCCAATAAAAAAACGGCGCGAGTACTAAAAGTACTCGCGCCGTTTACTTTTGCCTGGCATGTCGCGCCGGTCCCGAGCCGAAGGCTCAAAACCGCTGCGGTCACCTATCGGCCGCTACTACCAGCGGTCGCGACGGGGAGCACGCTCAGGACGAGGACGAGCCTCGTTAACGGTCAATGGGCGTCCGCCCATGTCCGTATCATTGAGCGCCTCAATGGCAGCGTCGGCACCCGAGGCATCCATTTCGACGAAAGCGAATCCGCGTGAACGACCGGTGTCGCGATCGGTGACGATCGAAACGGACTCGACGTCGCCGTGGGCTGCAAACATATCGCGGAGGTCATTCTCGGTGGTGCTGAACGGCAGGTTGCCGACATAAATCTTCTTGGCCATCTGTCTATTTCCTTCATTTCGGGCCCGCCAACCGAAATCGGTGGGCCACCCTTATCTATCAATCAGTACGGTTTATCCGTGTGGTTTAAAAAGGTCGGCGGAAGCGTGTTACGTGAGCAGAAACGAACGACTGTCTTTAGGAAGGGGGGGACCCCTTCGGAGGGAGAATCGACTACTGCAACGGCACCGAGCGCCGAGCCAGTGAACTTTGGAACATAAACGCACCCCTATTGCCAAACGGAAAATGCATGCCGCCCGAACGATTTGGCCGTCCAGCAAGCGCGCGGCGGGCGTCGTCGCAGTCCAAAACATGGACGAAACTCCCGCAAACCCACTCCGGTGGCGGACTTGGCGAGGTTCTGACTGGACGAGAGTTTGGCAAACCGGGACCGGCGCGGCGACCGCAAAGCGTGCGATCCTGTCCGGTCAACGGCGTCGTGCCCGCCCCCAGACGGTGGGGGGCCAGCCAAGGAACGAGGCCGCAAACTACCCCCAAAGCGAAGAAGAGGGAGGAAAAACCTCGCTCCCTTCAAAGCGCAAACCGGCTTCGCGATCTTCGGAAAGTAGCAGGGGCCCATCAAGGTCGACGATGGCGGCATGCTGCGCAACCAGCATAGCAGGTGCCATTGCCAACGACGTCGCAACCATACAACCCACCATAACCGACAACCCACTGGACTGCGCAGCCCTTGCCATCGCGAGGGCCTCGGTCAGTCCACCGGTTTTGTCTAACTTTATGTTGATCGCGTCATACCGATCGGCCAAGCCGCCGTCCTTGAGACAGGACAGGTCATGCGCGGACTCGTCGGCACACAACGGCACATCGCGTGGCATGCCTATCAAAGCAGAATCGTCGTCTTCACGTAGAGGCTGTTCGACTAACTCCACTCCTTGATCGCAACACGCCGATAACAAACGAGGAAGATCCTTTACGTTCCAACCTTCGTTGGCATCGACAACCAGACGTGAGTTTGGCGCCACCCGTCGCACAGCAACCAAACGCGCAATGTCTCCGTTAGCCGACTCGACGTCCTGAGTGCCTCCGAGTTTGAGTTTCAACAACGGGCGCCCAGCAGCGGCACAAGCGACAGCAGCCATCGATTCGGGTGTCCCCAAGCTGAGCGTGAATGCTGTCGTTAGTGAATGCGGTTCGCCAAGACCGGCAAGACTCCAGACCGGAGTTGCTGTGAGTTTTGATTCGAGATCCCAAAGTGCGCAGTCCAGTGCGTTGCGAGCGGCGCCCGCGCGAACACGCAAGCCAAGCTCGTCACGAACAGCGGCTACCCGACCCGCATCCAACAACGCGCCATGCAACCAATCGCGCTGGGACTCGATTGTGGCGATCACGTTTTCAATTGTTTCGTCGTAGCGGCCGTAGGGGACACACTCGCCACGACCTCGTAATCCCGCCAGCTCGATCGTGGCGACGACGACATCGGCCGCGTTCTTGGTTCCACGCGAGATGGTGAATCCACCGGCGATCGGCCAACACTCGTGCTCCACGCGCAACAACAAAACAGCCCTACGGGAATCGCTGCTGTAGATGGTCGACGAGGGTTGCGACGCCACCGCGCATCGGGTCGACGGTCGGGACGCCGTGCTCATGTTGCAGCTCTTCCAACAACGCGAGGCTTGCCCCTTCATCGAGTGAGCCTGTGTTTACCGCAATTCCGACACACGCGATGGCCTCGTTGGTCAGTCGCCCCATTCGAATCGTCTGTTCGATCACCGACTCAATAGTTGGCAACGAATTGCTTACACCACGCATGTTGGCGCGGGTCGGTTCGTGGCAAACGACAAACGCATCGGGCTGGGCACCGTGCAGAAGCCCGAGAGTCACAGCCGCGAACGAGGGATGAAAAAGGGAGCCTTGTCCTTCGATGATATCCCAATGGCCAGGAGCCGCAGCAGGGGTGAGCCATTCCACGGCACCAGAGAGAAAGTCAGAAACGACCGCGTCAATGGCGACGCCGCGCCCGGCGATCAAGACGCCCGTTTGCCCTGTCGCGCGAAAGTCAGCATCCACACCGCGGTCCTCGAGCTCTCGCGCGATCGCCAACGCCGTATACTTCTTCCCAACGGAGCAATCGGTGCCAACGGTAAGCAAACGCAGGCCGGGTCGTTTGCTCCCCTTTCCAACCGCGAAGATTTCTTCGCAGTGCCGAACATCGTGCAGCGTGCGCCCACAACGCGCAGCCGCCGCCGCAATCTCTGGAACCGAGCCCAGACGAGTATGCAGACCGGCCGCGACATCCAGCCCTGCGTTCAGTGCCTCGACAATTCGCTCGACCCAATGCTTGGGCAGATGGCCACCCGGGTTCACAACCCCGATCACCATGGTCCGCACACCGGCGCCCACAGCTTCGGCCAACGTCATTTCCGGCAACCCGCAATCGGCCACGCAACCGGCCAACCGCTGTTGGCCAGCGCACCACCCGGGACGCCAGTCCACGACTCCGTGGGCAGTCTTGGCGGCGAGCTGGTCGCCGACGTCACCGAGAAACATCAAGTAAGGGCGTGCAATCTCCATCGGGGCGGGAATGTGGAACGGATCTCGCTCCAAGGCCAGTCGAGGGCCCGGTTTCGATGAAATGCCGTGCGGGCTCACAGCACGTCCTGGCGTAGCCAAGGCACCTGCAGTATGTTGCCCAGATGCACGCAAGCTGTCCGTCGCAACCCGCCCTCGCCTTGTCGAAATACGGTTCAAAGCCGTGACGGGGATTCGCAATGCTGCTGTTGGACGAGCAGCTCTGGCGCTGTGCGTCGCGGCTCTGACATCAGGTGCCGCGGTGCCCGCTGCCGCCACGACCAATCAGCCGTTCGCCTCGCACCCGATGGCATACGCGGCCGGCTCTGTTGTCCCGAACCATGTTTCGCAAGCGGCGCTCGACCAGGCCGTCCGCGATTTCTACGACGATTGGAAGGCCGAATATCTAGAGCAGGGCTGCGGCCTTGGACGGGTCTACGTACGGTCCGCCATCGACGGCTCAAACCTCACTGTTTCCGAAGCCCATGGCTACGGAATGATGATCCTGGCGCTGATGGCCGGCCACGACCCAGACGCCCAAACCTTGTTCGACGGCATGGTGGCGTACTTCGGCGACCATCCCACGGTGACCCACGACAACCTCATGGCATGGAACCAGACAAAGTCGTGTGCCGACTCCCAGGGCGCCGACAGCGCATCCGATGGTGATCTCGACATTGCTTACGCCCTGCTTCTGGCTGCTAAGCAGTGGGGAAGCTGCGCGTCCGTCGACTACGCTTCGAAAGCCACCGCGGTGATCTCCGACATCAAGGACGGCGATCTCGACACAACTGCGAACTATGTTTTGCTCGGCGACTGGGTCACCCCCGACGACACAACCTACTACCCTTCCACACGCACTTCGGACTTCCTGACCGGGCACTATCGAAGCTTTGCCGACGCAACAGCCGATGCCGCGTGGCTTGGTTTGATCGACACGACCTACGACATCGTCGCCACCATGCAGTCTACCGCAGCGCCAGCAACAGGACTTCTACCGGATTTCGTCTTAGACCCGTTAGGTAGCCCCGTTCCGGCCGGCCCCGGTTTTCTCGAAGGCAACAACGACGGGTTCTATTCTTACAACGCGGCAAGAGACCCGTGGCGGTTGGGCACCGATTTTCTTATTAGCGATGAAGCCCGAGCACGCACGGCGGTTGCTGCAATCAACGCGTTCGCGCGCAGCACAAC
>JBLFWR010000131.1:0-9765 GCA_047611725.1 Binatia bacterium
CAAGAGCGTTGTGAGGAACCCCGTTCCACCACAGTCAACTGTGTCAGAGAAATTCGAGAACGACACGTTCGGCGGATTCGTCACCTGGTTAACATCAATAGAAATGTTGTCGGGCGACTGTGGCTCCAGGGTGTAATTCGCCGTGATATTGGTCGTTGAAGCCTCTACGCGGAACAGATCGCAGGTGCTTTCGATCCCAGTAATCGTCGTATCAACGGTAAGATCGACCACTAGGTTGTTCAGCTGAACATCGCCGAACACGAAGTTGGTCCTCGAGTCGATATCCACACCGAAGCTGCCCAGACTAGTACTCTTGACCCTGCCTGTGCCGCTCGCGATACAGCCAAAGATACTGTCGGTGAAGCACTGGCTGAAGACCTGCGTACCATTCGGCAGCAGAGTGCCGATGTCGAGATCAACCAAGCTCGTAAGAACCGGCTCAAGAGCATTGAAGCCCGAGTCTCCGATTCGCAACCCAACCGACTGGCTCGAACCTTGAGCCTTCGTCACCGAGTTGCCCCAGATCACGACCCGACGGTCGCGAACCGTGAAGCCCGTAGAGACCTGAGTCACCTCAGCACGGATACCGTTGAAAATGTCGGCCGGGGTCAAGGTCAGCGTTTTCGAGAACGTTCCGTTGGCAGCGATCGTAACCGCTTGGCCGTTAATGGTGAGTGTAGCATCCGAAATAGGATCGGACGTCACCACACCCGTAACGTTTGTGGTGCTCGCCGTCGTGAACGACCCGTGGGTCGGACTGGTCAGGGTGACTTCGACCGGCTGACAGGCGCTATCTACCGGATTCCCGAAGAATCCGTCACGACAGGCACATGAGAAGGTAGCCGGGAGATTCGTGCAATCGGCGTCGGTTGAGCAGTTGTCGCCCCCGTTCTCGCCGATGCACTCATTGAAGTCGGTGCAGGTGACACCATCGCCACCGTAACCGGAGTTGCAGCTACAGCTGAAGCTCCCTGGTGTATTCTGACAGCTTCCGTTCGCTGAGCAGTTGTCGCCGCCATTCTGTCCGGCACATTCGTTAAAATCGGTGCACGTCACGCCGTCACCGTCATATCCAGCGTTACAAGCGCAAGAGAACGTACCCGGTTCGTTCGAACACGTACCGTCGTTTGAGCAGTTGTTGCCGCCGTTCTCACCTGCGCATTCGTTGAGATCGTTGCAGGTTACACCGTCACCGGAGAAGCCCGCGTTGCAGGTGCAACCGAAGGATCCCGCAGTGTTCTGGCAACTGCCATTTGAGGAGCAGTTGTTGCCGGTGCCTTCTCCAGCGCACTCATTCTCGTCGTTACAGGTGACTCCGTCGCCAGCGTAGCCAGCATTGCAGGAGCAAGAGAAGGAGCCCGGGTTGTTACTGCAACTGGCGTTGGTGTCGCAGTTGTTGCCGCCGCCCTCGCCGTTGCACTCGTCGTAATCGACACAGGTCACACCATCGCCAGAGAAACCATTTTGACAGGCGCACTCGAAGCTACTCGGAACATTGGTGCAGATGGCATCGGCGTGGCAATTGTTGCCCTCGCCCTCGTCGATACACTCGTTAAAGTCGCGACATTCGACGCCGTCGCCGGTGAAGCCTTCGTTACACTCGCATGTAAAGCCCAAGCGCTCGTCCGTGCAGGTGGCATCGGCGTGACAATCGTTGTCGCCACCTTCGCCCGCGCATTCATCGGCGTTGGGGTCGACACAGGTGCGATCGATTTCGCCGTTGTCCATTAGATCGCAGACGGCCTCGGTGCCGTCCACTGAGTTGATCATAATGCAGGTTCGGCAGGCCGCACGTTCCTCGATGCAAGCCAAGAGGTCGGGATGTTCAAGGCAGTCGCCGGGAAAAAGCGCTGCTAAGTCTTCTGCGCCGCAGCGGGTGATGAGATCGCGAGCCAGTTTGGCAAACGCTTTGACGATTCGGCCTCGCTCATCCGCGGTGATTGCGTCGAAACAACCCTGGAGATCTTCGGCCGAGCGGATTGAGCCGTCGCGCAGGCCGTCTTTTTTGCATTCTACAAAGGTTTTAAGCCGCTCGCCCGCCAACCGGCCATGAGCTTTGGCGATTTTCTGCTGACAAAGAGAGGCGCTACGGTTTTCAGATGCGAGAACGACAGTGTCGCCCATCTGATTGCCGAACAGCTCGACCGTCATTAGAAGCACTTGCTCAAGAATCGCTGTGTTGGCGTCTTCGGCGGGGGTGTAGCCGAAGTCAGGCAGATCTTCTTCGTCACAGGACTTCGCTTCGGCACCGAGCGTTTTGCCAAGTGCGGCAACAAGCTTGCTGCCCGGCTCTGCGACGCAGGTATCGACGTCGACCCCAGCTCCCAGCTGCCCAAAAGCCGCGCTCCTAACGCAGTCACTTGTTTGTTTGGCGTAGGTGGAGGCAACATAGTTTGCAGCCTTGCTCAACGCCAAGATGCACTTTCGCTGCTCTCTGTTCTGAAGCTTTGCCTGCGCCTCACTGGTGGAGAGCCCGAGGTCCGAAATTGCAATGCTAGCGACGAGAAACCCCACCACCAGCCGTCCAAAAGAGCAGCTGAAGCTCATCAAATCCCCCCGCGACACCTTAGAAGTAGCCGCCTTTTGTCATTTTGTGCCAAACAAACAGAAAACGGTCGGGAAGACCGCTTTCTCGACCCCAAGCACGAAGCCCAGAGCCAGATCGGAGACACTTACAATCGCTTAACTATCAAAAAAGACGTCGCTTTGTATAGCCGCACTCTAGTGCGCACACTGCACACCCCTTCCTTACTGCCGTCAGATGCTGGCCTAAACCGAGCCGAGGTAATAAATACAGGAGCTTAGTCGCCCCTTACGCATAGAATGAGCCGACTCTAAACGTGAATAAAGGCAGCCCTTAAGACTAGACAAGCAGGGGGTCGCGCCTATAATGGCGCGGACTGAAACATGTTCTAGTTCTGGACCGCGCACCGCGCAAACCTTAGGAGCCCTCCGACGATGACCCGCATCTCCCTTCCTCCCTTCCCCAACGGTTGGTATAGCGTCTGTTATTCACATGATCTGGAGCCTGGCGACGTCAAGGCCGTGCACGCCATTGGGCGCGACTTCGTCGTCTTTCGAGGGGAAGAGGGCACGGCACACGTGCTGGACGCGTATTGCCCGCATCTTGGCGCTCATCTCGGCGTTGGAGGCAAAGTCGAAGGTGACTGCATTCGCTGCCCGTTTCACGCTTGGCTCTATGACGGTAGCGACGGCCATTGCGTCGAAGTCCCGTATGCGAAGCGAGTCCCGGCCAAAGCAAAGGTCGGGTCTTACACGGTACGCGAACAGAACGGGTTCATCATCGTCTACCACCACAGCGAAGGACTCGAGCCGGAATGGACGCCCGACGTCATTCAAGAGACGGCTAACCCCGACTACTATGTTCATTTGCGAAAGCAGTGGGACTTAACCACGCACCCGCAAGAGTTGTATGAAAACGGGTTCGACGTCGCTCACTTCGGAACGCTACACGGCATGGAGGTAAAGGGTGTCGTATGGAACACGGATGGTCCTATCTGTAGCCTTCACTTAGATTTCGAGCGTGGTAACGCCGAGCAGTCGGGAGCCGAGGGGATGGCGACGATTCGCTCCTCCATGTACGGCCCTGGCTTGTCCATGACCAGGGTCAGTGGCCTCATCGAAGGGGTGTCGGTTCAGTCGCTCACCCCGATCGACCCTGAGCGAATGATCCTCACGCACAACTACTACGTGCACAAGGATTCTGACCCCGCGATCGTTAGTGGCTTCTTTGATTACTATGCGAAGGACTGGGAGCTCGACATGCCGCTTTGGAACAACAAGCTGTTCCGTGAAAAGCCGGTCCTAGCCGAAGGTGACGGAGATATTTCGCGCTTTCGGAAGTGGTTCCAACAGTTCTACACCGAAGGGGTTGAAGTCGACTTTTAAGTCACGCACGGCTTCAAGCCCGTAAGAATAAAAAGGGCGCGGCGATCTATGATCACCGCGCCCTTTCTACGTTTAGCGATAGCAGCCGTGAAACGGTGCAACACCAATCTTACTTGGAAGCTCTCTCCAAATACCGCCCTTCATTGGGATCAACGCGAACAACTTCACCCTGCTCAACGAACTGCGGAATCTTGATCGCCACGCCGTTGGCCAACGTAGCCGGCTTTGGCGATGCCGTCGCCGTCGCGCCCTTCATAGCGGGCACCGTCTCGACGACTTCGATTTCGACGATGCTCGGCAACTCGATCCCGGAGATCTCTTCACCGATGAATTGAACCGTGACTTCCACCCCTTCAGTCAACCAAGGAGCTTCGTTCTCGAGCAACTCGGCAGACAAACTAGTCTGCTCGTAATTTTCGTTGTCCATAAAAACGTAGCTATCGCTGTCTTTATACAGGTATTGCATCGAACGGCCGGTAACCTGCAGCTTCTCCATGCTCTCGGTCGACATCCAGCGATTCTCTGTCTGTACCCCGGTCCGCAAGTTCCGCATCTTCGCTCGAACAACGGCGTTGCCCTTACCTGGGGTGCGGTGCGTGAAGCTCAATACTCGATGGGGCTCCCCGTTGAACACCACAACCATGCCCGGCCGGACGTTCGTAGCTTGAACCTTCTCCATAACTCTTTGCTCCTCAACGGGCGGCAGCGATACCGCAGTAATGTTCGCGCCTGAACCAACCGGTTGGCTGGGCAGCGAGCCAACCTAGCAGCGAAACCAGCGGGGGCAACCAAAGTCGATTGGCGTTTTGCTAGGTCAACACAGGGGCCCAGTCCTAGTCAGGTAGACCGGCCTAGCGTCAACACACGGCGAAGCGTGCAGCTATTCGTCGAGCGAGTACGAATGCCCGACGGCGGTCGTTAGAAATTCCATAACCGGGCTCAGCGCTTTCAACGTCGCGATCACGTTACGAACCAGGTCTTTGGATGTCACGATTTTCGGATCGACTCGTTGTACGGCGAAGAATCCCTTGCGGCGCAGATCCTCGATACAAGGATGATCCGGATCAAAGCCTTGAGGTGCCCGCACGAGCTGATCTCCCGAGATCTGGCCAAAACGTTTGCGAAACGTCGGCGCCGTCGTAATGGCACGCCAATGATCAGAGTCATCAACAATCGCCTGTCTAATCTGGCGCAG
Organism: Binatia bacterium; assembly: GCA_047611725.1. Classification (GTDB taxonomy): domain Bacteria; phylum Desulfobacterota; class Binatia; order UBA1149; family CAITLU01; genus JBLFWR01. The sequence goes on from JBLFWR010000131.1 coordinate 5,105, forward strand.
GACAGGATTTGGGGGACGCCAAATTCCACCGCCAAAGAAAACATCGCCCGGTTCGAAGTGAACATAAAATCCGGGTGCGTGCGCGTCCTTACCCGCCATGTGTCGAAAGTGACAAGCTGCATGCTCTTTGTAGGGGCGTTTGTCCTTCGCGAACCGCACGTCGCGATAGATTCGAAACATCGAACCGCCCTGGCCTCGGGCATCGGCGACAAAACAATCCGAAATTTTCGCCAACGGGACATCCATTGCTTCGATGAAAGCCAACAGTGGCGCCTTCACACTCTGCTCGAAACGAGGTTTGTTAGCTTGGAACCATTCCCGCTCATTATTCTTAGCGAGTTCACGAAAGAATTTCATGAAATCGGGGGGCAGCCCTTGAAATGATTCGCTCATTGTCCCATCTCCCCAATTTCAGCGTACGAACAGACGATACGCAGACTGTTCCGTCTCATCCACCCAAGAGTAACCAAGCCCCTCCAGGGTTTCCCAAAATGCGCTGCGCTGATCGACGGGCACCTGGACGCCGACCAACACACGGCCGTAATCGGCTCCGTGATTGCGATAATGAAACAAGCTGATGTTCCAGCCCCGGCTAAGCGCTTCGAGAAATTTCATGAGTGCACCGGGGCGCTCCGGAAACTCAAACCGCAATAGCAGCTCATCATCGACCGTCGCTCGTCCTCCGACCATGTGCCGGATGTGTAACTTGCTGAGTTCGTCGTTGGTTAGATCGTATGCCTCCAGCCCTGCCCGACGGAATGCCAGCAAGAGACCTTCGGCCTCACGAGGACCATCAACTTGAACGCCGAGAAAGACCCAGGCGCGTTCGGGGTCGGCAAAGCGATAGTTAAACTCAGTTACCGCGCGCGGCCCGAGTAGCGTGCAAAAAGCCTTAAAACTGCCCGGATGTTCCGGAATGCCGACGGCGAAAAGCGCCTCGCGATGCTCTCCGATCTCGGCCCGCTCGGAAACATGGCGCAGGCGATCAAAATTCATGTTCGCGCCAGAGGCTATGGCGACCAACGTTCGCCCTTCAACGCCCTCTCTTGCTACCCATGCCTTGGCCCCGGCAATCGCCAACGCGCCAGCCGGTTCGAGGATTGATCTCGTATCCTCAAAGACGTCCTTGATCGCGGCACAGATTTCGTCGTTGTCGACAGTGATGACTTCGTCCAAGAGCGTTCGGCAGAGACGAAAGGTTTCCTCGCCAACTTGTCGCACCGCCACGCCGTCGGCGAACAAACCGACATGCTCTAGCACCACACGGTGCCCCGCATCGATCGACTGCCGCATGGCATCCGAATCCACGGGCTCAACTCCGATCACCGCGACGTCGGGCCGCACGCGACGGGTAAACGACGCAACACCCGCAGCGAGGCCCCCGCCACCGACTGGAACGAAAATCGCATCCAGGCGTCTTCCGGCTTGACGTACGATCTCCATGCCCACCGTACCCTGACCCGCGATAACATCGGGATCGTCGTAAGGATGAACAATCGTCAGGCCGCGTTCATCGGCGAGCTTCTTCGCGAACACTTCCGCGTCTGAGTACGAGTCTCCGTGAAGTATGACCTCGGCGCCCAATCCGCGGACAGCAGAAACCTTTATCACCGGCGTCGTCTCGGGCATGACGATTACCGCGTGGGTACCCAAGCGCGCTGCCGCCAACGCCACGCCCTGCGCGTGGTTTCCCGCCGACGCGGCTGCGACCCCCCGAGCTCTCAGCTCCGGCGAAAGCAATGCCATTTTCGTGTAGGCCCCACGCAGTTTGAACGAGAAAATCGGCTGCATGTCTTCTCGTTTGAGAAACAGGTGATTGCCGATCCTGGAAGAAAGACGAACTGCCTCGTCTAGCGGACTTTCGATCGCGACATCGTATACGGGCGCAACAAGAATCCTCTGTAGATACTCGTGAGGGTCGATCGGGCCAGCACTCATGGCCGTGCCCGCCCGCGCGTTCTTTCGAACATCAGCCTTCCGGCGGACAGTTGAGGCGCACGGGGAGCCCGACACCTCGCTGCAAGATCAACATTGCGTCGATCGCATCAACCTCGCCATCGTCATCGACATCGCAGAGGCATAGGCCGCATTCGAAAAGTCCGACTGCCGTATTCAGTGTAACCTGCGCGTCCGGCGCGGAGATACGCCCATTTCCGGTCGGATCGCCACAGTCGCCGAAGCAGCCGTCGATCGGCAAAGTCGTAGTCGTGCCACCCGACCCGTCGTCGATCCACGTTTTCGAAACGATTTGTAAGGAATCCCCGACATCGACTGCACCATTTTCGTTGATATCGGCAAAGGCCGCGATGCTGTCCTCGCCTTCGACCCCTTCGCTTACATACGTAAACGTAACGCGTCCGTTGTCACCTGTGCGGCAATCTCCGGGATCACATACCCCTGCGCTTCCGCGGTTGGGACCAGATGTAACGCGGAAGCCTACCAGGCGCCCGTTGATCGCACGCCCCCGGGAATCGGTGGCCAACGCAGTGACTGTGTGCGAGGTGAAGATAGGGTTGATCGCCGTTTCCGGACCGAGCACGAGGCCTTCGCTGAGTACGGCGACGCCGGAAAGAACAAAATAGCCAAAGAAAATGTTGTCATCAAAAGACGGGTTGATCGTATCCACGACGATTGTGTTTTCACCGAAGGTAACAAACGGCAGTAGGTCGTAAAGTTCATCGTCGCTTCGTGAGCCGACGGGAGCTGCGTCGGCCGACGCTGGGTTGCCGATCGTGTCGCCGAGTCCTCCAGCGGTGATCAGTGCCCCGTTTACGGGGCTGCCATCATCGGAGCCTCCGGCAGACGAGGTCATGCGAACACCGTTGACATCGATCAGACTCGCCTGCTCGTTGCCCTGCTCCCCGAAACCAATCCCCAGGCCCATCGCAGCGATCGCCCCGACGCGGCCAGGATCCAATGGCTCGGTAGTCATGATCGAAAACCGGTCGCCGTTGACCTCCTGACCGCCGAACAACAAGATAATAGTCGTCTCTTCGTCGGCTTCAGGATCGTCGAAGACAACAACCAGGACTTCGCCGTCTATTTTGTCTGTGGTTGCGCCCGAGTTGGTGCGCTCCGTGATCTCAAACGTCACAGTCCCGCTCGGGGCAGCATCGACTTTAGGCGCCACAATCGCCGTCACGTCTGCCATCCGATTGAAAAACGTCCCGAACGGCGCAGTGAGATCAAACGCGTTGCCCCACGTGATCGAGTTGCCATCCAGAGTGACCGAGCCGTCGGTCACGTCATCCTCGCTGGCCAACGGAGTGGAAGCGGATAACAGCCAGGCCGCAGCCACCGTAGAAGCTTCATTGGGCTTGCCAACATCAATCTCGAGCGGGTTGGCAACCCCACCGGTCGCATCGACCGATATCGACAGGTCTCCGGTCAGTGTGGCGAATGGCGACAGATCGGCTTCGGCGGCAACTGGGCGCAGAAAGCCAACAGCCAAAACGGCAAGAAAGGACGCGATGGTAAAGGGCAAACGTGCGAGCATGGGTGGTCCTCCAAACAAGGTGTCCTACCTAGCGGTTGTCACGAGCAAGCAACAGAGCAAAAGCGCTCGGTTGCGTCGACCACCGCGTGCGACGGCCGGACATAGCAGTCATCGGCTGCCAGAACGAGAACACCTCCCCGTCGTGCACATCTGGCGCCGCTGTCTCGCCGAATGACGCAAATGCTCCACTGTCAAAACCGGTAGAAGCTCCGACCGGATCGCCCCTTCCAAAGTGACGCAAAATATTACAAAAATTGACGGACAGTGACTTTTTGTGTAATGTTCGCAACGTTGTCCCCAACCCCCAAACGATTGATTCTCGACCTCGTCGCTACGGCCCGTGAGGGCTCAATGCCCGTGCGCGCCTTGGTGGCCGCGGCGGACCTGTTTTCCATAGAAGAAGGAAGTCTGCGTGTGGCGTTGGCCCGACTTTGTCACCGCGAACTCATCGAAGCCGACGGACGTGGACGCTATCGGCTTGGGGCCGCTGCACGCCCTGTTGGACAACGGGTTGGATCCTGGCGTCGCGCACCGAACCATTCCAAAGAATGGAGTGGTTCTTGGCTGGCTGTTTCACCGTCGGTCCCGAATGCCCGGCGATCCGAATCACAGCGGGCAACGCGCGCACTGGCCTTTTTAGGGTTCGCTCGGTTTGGGCCCGGACTGCACGTCAGACCTGACAACCTTGCCGGCGGAGCTGACGCGGCCCGCGAAACATTGCGCGGGCTTGGCCTACCTCCGTCATCACTGGTGTGCCGTGCCGATCAGTTCGATGTCGCTTCTGACACGCGCGCGCGGGCTTTGTGGGACACCTCAAAGTTGGAAGACGGTTATCGAGATGCGTGCCTTCGCCTAGCTGCGAGTACCGCCCGACTACAAAATGCCACGCTCGAAGAAGCCCTCGTAGAAAGCTACTCGCTGGGCGGAGAGATCCTGCGTGAAATACTCTTCGACCCAACGTTGCCCGCCCCGCTAGTCGATGTACACGCTCGCACTGCGATGGTCGACGCGATGGTCGCCTACGACAGAATCGGTCGCGCACTGTGGTCACGGTTTATGCGGCCCTACGGCATCGCCACGGTCGCCAGTCCGGTCGCTGCCAGGGCGGAGCAAGACGCGACACCGCTGTGACGCACCCCGAAAGAAACAAGGAACAAGCATGATG
>JBLFWR010000132.1:0-9691 GCA_047611725.1 Binatia bacterium
GGTACAAGTCTCCTGAGTATCGTGCACGCGTAGCCCGCCAGCCGCGCCCAGTGTTGCGTGAACTCGGGTTGGAGTTGCCCGAGTCGGTTAAAATTCGCGTATGGGACACGACGGCCGAAACCCGTTATTTCGTTTTGCCGCTTCGTCCCGCGGGAACCGAAGGATGGAGCGAAGAACGACTTCGCGAAATCGTGACGCGCGAATCAATGATTGGAGTTGCGGTCCTGTAGGGCGCAGCCAGAGAACTCTGCCTCCACCAATCAGGGGCCTCACTGATTCCCGAGGACGTCTTTCGCATGCTTCGCCGGGTTCACCGCGTCGTAGACTTTCTCGACTTTTCCATCGACCCCGACCACGTACGAAATTCGCCGAGCGTACTTGGCGTCGGTGGTATCGGCGGCGCCGACGGCCATGGCCAGGCTGCGCTCGGTATCCGAGAGTAGACGGAAGGGGAACAGCTCGCTGCGTACGAACTCGGCGTTGTCGATGGGATCATCGAAAGACACGCCAAGAATTTCGATGCCTGCCGCCGCGAACGCTTTCTCTTCGGCCGCCAGCGCGCGCCCTTCTTTGGTGCAGCCAGGTGTCATCGCCTTGGGGTAGTACCAAAGTAGATAGCGCTTCCCGGCCAGCTCGGAGCTAGCGAACGGGTGACCGGTGTGGTCGCGAAGTTCCCAGGCAGGGAAGGGGTCGCCCACCGATAGCATTTTGGCAAGCGCGTTGTCGGGGGTTCCAACGATCAGGAATGAAAGCAGTAGTGCGATAAGTGTCAGAGATCTGGTCATCGGTATTGCTCCTCTAGGATGTGTTCGTCAAGCAGAGCCGCCGAGCTACGAAAGCGCGGGCTTGATCATGCCGTCTTTGCGACCCCGGAACATGTCGTAGGCCTTCGCAATATCGGCCAGCGGCATCTTGTGGGACAGCAGTCCAGTCAGATCGACTTTTCCCGAGTCGCACAAGTCTATCAGGTATGTCAGGCGTTCGGTTCCCACGGGGCAAAGCGTTGTAATGAAATTGCGGTGATAAAACCCACCGCTGGTCGGTACCGTGACCGACTCTTGCGATCCATAAACACCGACCGAGGAAACGGTGCCGCCCATGCGCGCGACTGCGAAGCAATTGGTCAGGGTTTGTTGCTTGCCTAGCGCTTCGACCGCGACATCGACACCGAGTCCGTTGGTTCGCGCAAGAATCTCTTCCACCGCAGTCGCAGGATCAAGGACCTCGGTTGCACCTAGTGACTTCGCCAGGGCTACGCGCTCGGGAATACTTTCCACTGCGAAAATCTGCTCCGCACCGTGAAACTTGGCGCCTGCTGTGGCGCATAACCCGACCGGGCCTTGGGCGAAAATCGCGACGCTGTCTCCTGGTGTTACGCCCGCTCTTTCGATGGCCGCAAAACCCGTCGACATGACGTCGGTCGCGAACAGCACCGCGCGCGCATCGGCGGTCTTAGGAACTACGGCGCTCGAGTAGTCGGCACCGTTTAGCAGGAAGGCCTCGGCTTGGGCCCCAAACAGCAGATTCAAAGGAGCGCCGTGATCGATGCAGACCTGCGGATCGCCGCCGGTGCATCGCGCGCAGGTTCCGCACGAGGTTAGGCAGGCGGCGGCGATGCGATCGCCGACTTTGAGGCGCACGACGCCCTCGCCGATGGCCTCAACCACGCCGATCGCCTCGTGCCCCATAGGCAGCCCCGCGGGGATTTCCGGGAAATCGTCGAGCATATGGATGTCTGAGCCACAGATCGTGGTGACCTCGGTGCGAATCAGGGCCTGGCCTGGGCCTGGGTCGGCTACATCCATGTCGACTAGTGCGACCTTACCATCTCCGTCTTTCACACAGACTTTTACATTGGGCATGGGGCGGTATTTTGCTCGGCCCGCCGGTTCAAACAAGCCCGAGGAGATTGGAAACCTTGGGTGCAAGCCGTAAGGTCCCTGGTTCCCCAGTTCGGCATTCGCGGAGCGGGAAAAGCATTTAGGCAGATAGGGCAAAGGCAGGTAAAGGTTGATGAGCACAGTTCTAAGAAGCGCTAAGGGGCCGAGCGTCGCCGTCGCACAGATTTCCCCCGTACTCGGTGATTTGAAGGCAAATTTGGCCAAGCACCGCGAGGCAATTTGGAACGCGGTCGGCGAAGGTGTTGACCTGTTGGTGTTCCCCGAGCTGAGCCTGACTGGTTACGGCCTCAAGGATACTGTCCCCGATGTCGCGCTGACGCGCGGGGGCCCCGAGATGCAGGAACTTGCAGCCCTGTCGAAATCGATTTCGTTGGTTGTCGGCTTTGTTGAAGAGTCTTCGGACCATAACTTCTACAACGCTGCCGCATACCTGGAAGGCGGTCGTATCGTCTCGGTTCATCGTAAGGTCTACCTGCCGACCTACGGCATGTTTGAAGAGCAGCGTTACTTTTCGCGCGGTCGATTGATTCGTTCCTTCAAGACCAAGTTCGGACAGATGGCGATGCTGATCTGTGAAGACATGCTCCATCCCACGACTTCAGTGGTAGCCGGCTTGGATGGAGCGACGACGTTGATCGTTCCGTCTGCCAGCCCTTCGCGCGGCGTTACCGAAGACACCGATGGCGAGCTCGATGCGAATGGTCGCCATTGGGAAAGCTACAATCGAACGATTGCGCGTTCACTGGGAGTGTTCGTCATTCACGCCAATCGTAACGGCGGTGAAGACGGCGTTACGTTCTGGGGTGGGTCGGAGATTATTGGCCCTTCCGGAGAAACCCTAAGCAAGGGACCCTATTATGAAGACGGGATAGTTACCGCGGTACTGGCTGACGACACGTTGCGCCGCCGCCGTATCAAACATCCTGCCTTGGCAGATGAAGACGTAGATCTGGTCATCAACGAGCTGTGCCGCATTCGCGAGCGGCGTCCCCCGCAAACCGAAAGTGCTGGCGCACGTCAGGGCGACCGCCCCCAGCGTCGCGATTCCGACTCGGGTCGCTCTGAGCAACGTGGTGGTTTCGGTGGCGGGCGCGATGATCGACCTCGCGGCGGCCCACCAAGTGGCGGGCGTGATGATCGTGGCGGTGGCTTCGGCGGTGGTCGTGACGACCGTCCGCGCGGTGGTTTCGGCGGCGGTCGCGATGATCGCGGCGGTGGATTCGGTGGCGGGCGTGACGATCGTGCTCGCGGCGGTGGATTTGGTGGCGGGCGTGATGATCGTCCTCGCGGTAGTTTTGGTGGTGGTCGTGAGGACAGAGGCCGTGGCGGCTACGGTGGATCTCGCGATGACCGTCCCCGCGGCGGCCCACCAAGTGGCGGCCGTGATGATCGTGGCGGCGGCTTCGGCGGTGCTCGTGATGATCGTCCGCGCGGCGGCCCACCAGGTGGCGGTCGCGATGATCGCGGTGGAAGTCGCGGTGGATACGGTGGAAACCGTGACGACCGTGGCGGCGGGGGCGGTGGTTTTGGCGCTCCACGCGATGATCGAGGCGGCGGTGGCTACGGTGCGCCGCGAGAAGATCGTGGCGGTGGCTACGGTGCTCCTCGTGAGGAGCGGGGTCGAGGTGGCTATGGTGCGCCTCGCGACGATCGGGGCGGAAGCCGCGACGACCGAGGTCGCGGTGGCCAGGGCGGCTATTTCGGTGCAGTCGATAATACTCCGCCACGCAAGCGACCTGCGGCTGGCGACGAACGACGCCCCCGTCGATTGTCGGCAGACGACGTGACAAGCGGTAAGCCGGGCCGCCCGAAGAAGGACTAGCTAGCGATGAGCATCGGTGAGATCGCCGAACCGGTAGAACTCGAAGTGCCGGACTTTCCCGCAACCGACTATGCTTTGGTCGAGAAGATTCTCGTCGGGTTCTTAGCCCGCGAGGTTCACAAGGTCGGGCTGAAAAAGGCGGTGTTGGGGTTATCCGGCGGTGTCGATTCGGCGGTGTCGGCGGCGCTGGCTGTCAAGGCACTAGGTTCCGAAAACGTTCTTGGCGTGATGATGCCGTACCGGACTTCAAGTGACGCGAGTCTTTCCGATGCGTTGGCCGTGGCTGCCAGTACCGGAATCGAGACGACCACCGTCGAAATCAGCGATCAGATCGATGCGTATTTCGAAAAGCACTCCGATGCCTCACGCCTTCGTCGCGGCAACAAGATGGCACGCGAACGCATGACCATCCTCTACGACTACTCGGCCGAACGCAGCGGCTTGGTCGTCGGTACTTCAAATAAGACAGAACTTCTCCTGGGGTACGGCACCCTTCACGGCGATATGGCGTCGGCACTGAATCCAATCGGTGATCTTTACAAGACCCAAGTATGGGGGCTTGCCGCGCAGTTGAACTTGCCGGAGTCGGTTGTGACGAAGCCGCCCACTGCCGATTTGTGGGAAGGCCAGACCGACGAGGAAGAACTGGGGTTCGGTTACCGAGAAGTTGATCGCCTGTTGTACTGGTTGATTGATGAACGCTGCTCGCACGAGGAACTCGTGTCGATGGGATTTGAGGCTGCGTTCGTCGAGCGAATTGCAGGGACAGTACAACATTCCCAGTTCAAGCGTCGCTTACCCGTGATCGCGAAAATTTCGCAACGCACGTTGGATTCGGATTTCCGGTACTCCCGCGACTGGGGACACTGAAATGACCGAAGGTCGTCGGCAGGACGGGGCAGGGTGCCTTTACGTTGTCGCGACGCCGATCGGCAATCTCGAAGACCTTTCTCCGCGCGCTGCTCGTATTTTGGCCGAGGTCGATTTGATTGCGGCTGAAGACACTCGTGTGACCGGCAAGTTGCTGGCACGTGCTGTCGTGAAAACCCCAACGGTCAGCTATCGCGAAGAGAATGAACGGCGCCTGTCTGTAACGCTGGTTGAGCGCATCCAAGGCGGTGAATCGATCGCGTTGGTCAGCGATGCCGGCACACCGTGCATCTCCGATCCGGGTTATCGACTTGTTGCGGCCGCAGCCGAAGCGGGGCTCGAGATCGTGTCGGTTCCCGGGCCGTCGTCCGTCATCGCCTTGCTGTCTATAGCCGGGCTGCCGACCGATCGCTTTTCATTTGAGGGCTTCGCTCCAACCAAAACGGTTGCGCGTCGCAAGGTACTGACCAGGCTTATTGGTTCAGGCGGGACGGCTGTGTTTTTGGAATCACCACGTCGCCTCGTTGCATTCCTTGACGAGGTCGCCGCTGTGTTCGGTGATCCGCGTGTGGCTGTGGGCCGCGAACTTACCAAGCTTTATGAAGAAGTGGTGAGGGGACGCGCCAGCGAGGTCGCCGAGCGTTGGCGAGCAGCCCCGCCGAAAGGCGAGGTTACCGTTGCCGTGGAAATCCCGGCCGCCGAAGCCGAACTGACTGGCGAAGCTTTGAAAATTGAAGTGGCGAAGCGTGTTAGGGCTGGAGAAACCACGCGCGATATCGTCGTTGCTTTGAAGGAATACGGCGTGCCGCGCCGCGAGGTCTACGCTTTGGTGCAGGCGCTGGCTGAACCCAGCGGCGAATGAACCGCGGCGGTTTTATGTGTTGAAGCGAAGAAGCCGCTTCTAAGCGGCGCGAGGTACAAGCTCGTCGGTCCGGGTCAGACGCGCGGGCAGCTCAGAGTACGGATAGGTCAGGTGAACGCGATTGTGCCGATCCGGGAGTGGACCCGCGAGTTCTATGTCGTACCTGGCTAACATCTCGTCCATGAACGCCACCAACAATAGCTTCGAATAGCGTTCGGCCACACAGCCGAATGCGCCGTGACCGAACAACCCGGGCGCATCCTCGCGTCCCTCACTGTAGCGCAGCGGATCGTATCCGTTGGGATTGCCGAAGGCGGCGGGATCCCGCATCAGGCGATACGGCAGCACGCCGACATACCCGCCCGGGGGTAAATGCCAAATCTTTTCGCCGTCCCGGTATTCAAGGGCCTCCATCGGGGCGCGCACAAGCGATCCGATCGGATGCAGACGCAGCGTTTCCACGAAGCAGTCGCGAAGAATTTCTTGGCGAGATGGTGCCGCGTTGGCTTCTGGCTGCGTAGCAATGTCGCCGGTCCGGGCGGGTGACGCTTCGGCCACGCGCTTGTGGACTTCGGGATGACTGACAACATCCACCAGGCTCCAAAAAGCGTAGCTGCCTGGATAGACCAGCGCGTTCCACAACACATACATCAACATCCAGCCTACATCAGCTTCGAGGATCGGAGCTCCATCAATTTGGATGCGTTCAATAGCCGCAATGAAATCGTTGGGCTTCCCGTTGCGGTGCTCGTTGATCACGCGATCGATGATGTGGCGCAGCTTGCGAGTTGACCGATATTCTTTCGTAAATGGTGCCAACGGGGTCACCGAAAGCGTCGTGCGCGTAATGTCGATGCCGTCGGCAATGTTGCGGTACAGCGGGGCAACTTCGCTTCCGATCCTTTGCCAAAGGTCGTCGCCGACGATGGCGCGTCCCGACGCATTAAAAACGATCGGCCAAAGTGTGGTCGACAAATCTACAGGGCCTGATTCCAGGGTGTGCGCCTGTCGGTCCAGTTCAGTCGCGATGATCGCCGGTACTTCAGCCAGTTTCTCGCGGCCGAGCGAGGTGGAAGCCAAAAACGTTCGCGTAGCGAGCAGAAGTTTTTGAAGGGAAGCCGGGTCCTTCGCCGCCCGTGGGTACCAGTATCCGACGGTCGGAACATTGCTCATCACACCGCCCATGGTCACCTGGTTTGGGTCTTGGCGAACCAGCCAGCGATAGGCGTCGTCACTGACAAGGTACGTCAGGTCGAAGTTGAAGGGGATGCGGATGGTGAACGCGTTGCCGTAGGCTTCGTTGCAGTCGCCGGCAAGCTCGTTGGGTCTGGAGATGATGTTCTTGAGGCGAAAGAAAACACCGAGCAGCGGAATTCGTTCCGGCCCGATGAAGGCTAACGGCGGAGTGTCGGCACCGCTTCTGAGTTCGCGCACAGTGAAGTAGCGGTACCAGCCGAAAGTGGCTCCGCCGAGTAGGATTAAGATTGTGGCTAGAGCGATCACTAATGGCCTGCGAAGAACTGGGGGATCTTACGCTGGGTTCTTCGATATTGGGAAGCGAACCGGCTGTACAAAATTGTCAGCTGCACGCTCGATTCTTAGAGGGAGCCCACAATTTCGGCCGCTCGGTCAACTTCGTTGGGGTCGGTTGAGGTAGGAACCAGCATAACTTCATCCGCTCCGAGGTCGCGGACCATCAGGAGAGCATCGCGAAGTGCCTGTTTCGACGTCGCAGAAACACTGGGAGCCAATGCTGTACCCGTTCCCTGGCCCATGAACGCCAAATAGCGTTCGAGGTAGCTGCCCAGCTGCTGTTTTGGGTTGTCGCCCAGTGCGTACCAGAACCCTGTTACGAGTCGCGGTGCCCGTTCGCGGCCGGCTTCGCGCCAGGCTTCGCGAGCAGCGTCGAAGCGCATCGCGACGTCTTCGCTGGTGGGGCCGAAGCTAAACCCGGAGATCCCATCTGCCCACTTCGCCGCCCGGCGAATGGCTTTCGGCATGAGGACGCCGGCGAGAATCTCGGGGCCTCCAGCTTGTAAGGGGGCTGGCTCGACCGGTCGCGCGGCCCCTTCGACCACCATTTCTCCCGCCCAGGCTTGGCGCATCCGACTAACCCCATCTTCCATGCGAGACAGCAGGCGCTCGTCCCACACCGCACCGACAGCGCGATAATCTTCGTCGCGCGCGCCGACGCCAACTCCGAGGCTGACACGCCCGCCTGACAAGACGTCGAGGGTCGCGACTTGTTTGGCGGCCCAAATCGGGTCGTGCATCGGGACGACGAGCACGTGAAACGCGATCTTCACGCGCTCAGTCCAGGCGGCAGCCGCACTGAGGGTCACCATGATTTCGGGATTCGGGAACGTGATGCGCTCGCCTGCTGCGATGCTTGAGAACGGTCCCTCGTCAACGCTTCGGCACCATTGGCGCACGGTGTCGCGATCTAGACCAGGGGCCATCACGGGCAGATTCATTCCAACTTGCATGCGCTGCGGGTAGCCGAGCACTCGGCCCGGGGCAAACCTGATTGGTGGAGTTCTTAGGTGAACGAGGTCAGAGCGTTGAGGAAGTCGAAGCGGTCGAGCATGACGTCAAGAACCGCAGGGTCGCGTTCACTATGACCGTGGGCTGTGGAGAACGTCAATTCCTGGGCGTAGACAAGGCGCTCAATCAGACTGATGAGAACCGGGCGCGCGAAGAACACGAACACGCCGGCCATGGCTGGGGTCGGGGCGTGGCGCCACATGTGCTGGTTTCGCTGAATGAAGGTCTGGACCGGCGCGTTGAGCATCCTGTAGAGACGGGTCTCGTCCGGCGCCGACAGTACGTTCAACTCAAGACCGGCCAATTTCGATACAGAAAGGGCAAGGACACTGCGACTTCCCTCGACGTCGCTGCAGCAAGACTCAAGTGCCCGTGAGGCGTCGCGAATGCGCGTTCCAGTCTGGCTCGGAGTACGAAGGCGTAGGCAGCGTACGAAAACAGTACGTCCCGCGATCTCGATTCGCAGGTCGCCGCTCTCTTCAATTTTGACGGGGAACCCCGACGCGACAAAGCGCGAAAGCATGCTCAGTTCAAAGGCTAGGTCATGCCCATCTTCACCATCACCGCGCTCGTTGATGATTGTGTCGCCCGGGTGGGCGACGAAGCTGCGAACCTCGCTGTCCAGGCCATGCCCTTTCAGGAACTGAAGGCTGCGGCAAATGTGGGAAACGTCGTTCATATCGAACAACGAGGCCAGCAGCCGGCTCGAGGTACGGTCACGGGCTGCTTCGGCCAGCGCTCCCGCTTCGTGAAGGCGCGCGAGTTCGTCGAGGTCGCGGCGAGCCTGATTGAAGCGACCTGCCGAGTACTCCAAGCCATAGTCCGCCAACACCGACAACGCGTTGTCGATATCGTTTCCCAGATCGCGGAATGTACTCGTCGGAATCGTTTCGGCCATAGTTCCCGTCTCGGGTGCCGCGTCGGCCGCTGCACCTACCCCTTATCTGGCCAATTCAGCGGCGAATCGCGAATTCTACGAGGCCACTGACCGGTTCTTCTATCTCGTCTACGTCGATAACCCGAGCGGAAGACGGGCCCTTTTGGCACCATTTTCTTAGCCGAGCGACGGCAGCGGGGGGCCCTTCCAGTAGCGCTTCAACGCTGCCGTCGCCCCGGTTGCGGACCCACCCATTCACGCCCAGAGCCCGTGCCTGTTCCTGTGTAGCGCCGCGGAACCAGACCCCTTGCACGTGCCCTTTGATCCGTAAGCGCACGCAGACCCGGTCGCTCAACTCCCCGCGTCCCCCATGAGGCTGAGCCAGGCAGCTTCGTTGAGAACCGTGACTCCAAGTGCTTCGGCCTTCTTCAACTTGCTGCCGGCCGCTTCGCCGGCCACTAGAAAGTCGGTTTTGGCGCTGATCGACGACCCTACATTTCCACCGGCTGCTTGAATCAGCTCTTTGGCGCGTTTTCGCGGAATCGAGAGTGTCCCTGTGAGGACGAAAGTCTTCCCCGCGAACTGGTCGGAGCTGGCTGCGGTTGGCGGAACGGGCGCTAGCCCGGCTGCGGCGAGCTCGGCCAAAAGGCGGCGGTTGGCGTCGTCGCTGAAAAACAGGCGAATCGATGAGGCCATCTGCGGGCCGATTCCGTCCAGGTTTTTGAGGTCCTCTTCTTCGACTTCGAGGAGGTTCTCTACACTTCCGAAGGCCTGGGCCAGAAGCCGGGCGCCGTTCTCGCCCACGTGGCGAATCC
>JBLFWR010000133.1:0-9557 GCA_047611725.1 Binatia bacterium
CCTCAAGCTTCTCGATTAACGCTTCGAGATCGGTCGCGCGCGCATCGGTAATCGTTACGTCGCCACCGGTCATGGCGGCAGCGATCGCGAAAGTTCCGGCCACAATGCGGTCTGGCAGAACCGAGTGGGTAAAGCCGCCAAGTCGATCCACGCCCTGAATCTCGATGATCGACGATCCAGCACCTTCGATCTGCGCCCCCATCTTGATCAGAGCTTCGGCCAGATCGACAATCTCGGGTTCCCGCGCAGCGTTCTCAATGCGGGTGGTGCCCACGGCACGCGAGGCCGCCATCATCACGTTCTCAGTGGCTCCTACCGAAGGCATGGCCAAGATGACATGTCCGCCGCGCAGACCGCGTTCAGCGTGGGCCTCAACGTTGCCGTGCTCGAGTTCTATTTTTGCGCCCAGGCGACGCAGCGCCTCCATGTGGAGATCCACAGGACGACTGCCAATCGCGCACCCACCAGGAGTCGAAACCTCGGCGCGGCCAAAGCGCGCAAGCAAAGGCCCGAGCGTTACGAAGGAAGCACGCATGCGGCGCACCAACTCGTAGGGAGCCGCCCAGTGGTTAACCCCTGAGGTGTCCAATACGAGTTCGCCGGGCTTGGGGCGTTCCACTGTCGCGCCCATGCTTTCGAGAAGGCCGACAGCCGTATGGATGTCGGCAACATCGGGGACGTTGGAGAGGTAACAGCGCTCGTCGGTCAACAACGAGGCGAACACCAGCGGCAGCGCGGCGTTTTTTGCACCACCCGCTTCAACCGACCCGCGCAGGGTCGCCCCGCCTTCAACAACAATCTTGTCCACGACGTTCTCCAGTCGCCGCCGCTACGAGGCGCGACCTCCGACGATGCGATCATGCCCCGCTAGATCCTGGCGAACACTGACATCGTGATACCCAGCCGCTTTGAACAGATCGCGTACCGCGTCGGCCTGGGTGCCAACTTCAATCAAGAGAAGCCCACCACTGCGCAACAAGACGGCTGCAGACGCGACAAGCGGTTCGATGACATCCAGGCCCGCCACCCCTGCGAGCAACGCCGGCTTCGGTTCGAATTCGCGAACATCAGCGGACAACTCTCGATACTCGTCCTCCGTGATGTACGGAGGGTTTGAGACGATCAAGTCGAACGGCCCACGCTCAGCCATGCCGTCCAGGGTCTGCGCACAAACGAATTCGATGCGCTCGGCGACCCCGTGGCGTTTGGCGTTGGCGGGCGCAATTTCAAGGGCCGCTTCGGAACGATCGCTGGCCACGAAACGGGCGCCCGGTAGCTCTGACGCCAGTGCCACGGCAATCGCGCCCGACCCAGTACCCAGATCTAGAATCCTCAAATCAGTCCCTGCCGAGTCGTCGCTACGTTCGCGGGCCGCGTCTAGGGCCCACTCGACAAGGTGCTCGGTCTCGGGACGCGGAACCAGCACGCGGCGATCTACGGTGAAGGCGAGCGACCAAAACTCACGCTCACCGGTGATGTAGGCGGCAGGTTCGTGGGCGCCCCGGCGACGCAGCAATTCGCGAAACCGATCGACTTCATCGGGAGCCAGCAGCCGATCGAAATTGGTGTACAGTTCCATGCGCGTCAGGCCTAGGGCGTGGGCCAGCAGCACCTCTGCGTCCAATCGCGCACCCACAACCCCCTTACCTTCGAGAAAGCCGGTGGCGAGCTGCAGATAGTCGAGCAGAGTACTTGGTTTCTTGTCGTCGCCACTCACTAAATTTTCTCGGAGCGCAAGGCCTCGGCCTGGGCGTGGGCGATCAGCGCATCGACGACCGCGTCGATCTCGCCGACCATGAAGGAATCCAGCGAGTACAACGTCAGGCCGATACGATGATCGGTGACGCGACCTTGCGGAAAGTTATAGGTGCGCACGCGCTCGGAACGATCGCCGCTGCCGACCATCGCTTTGCGATCAGCCGCACGGGCGTCGTGATGCTTTTGTTCTTCCATATCGAGCAATCGCGAACGAAGGATCTTTAGAGCCTTGGCCTTGTTCTTGTGTTGCGATTTTTCGTCCTGGCAGATCACGACGAGTCCCGAAGGAATGTGGGTTACGCGCACAGCCGAATCGGTGGTGTTGACCGACTGGCCACCAGGTCCTGAAGAACGGTAGACATCAATGCGCAGCTCGTTGTCCGCGATCACCAAGTCGACCTCTTCTGCTTCGGGCAGAACAGCCACGGTAACTGCTGAAGTGTGGATGCGACCCTGCGATTCGGTTTCCGGGACACGCTGTACGCGGTGTACTCCCGACTCGCGCTTGAACTTTCCAAACGCGTCGCGACCGCTGACCAGAGCAACTACTTCCTTGACCCCACCCTTGGCGCTTCCGCTCATCGACAGGGTTTCGATCTTGTAGCCGCGCAGTTCGGCGAAACGCGTGTACATGCGCAACAGATCACCCCCGAACAGCGCAGCCTCGTCTCCGCCGGTCCCGGCACGGATCTCAAGGATTGCGTTGCGTTGATCCAAGGGATCTTTGGGGACGAGCAGAACCTTCAGGCGGGCATCGATCTCTTCGAGTTGCTCTTCGAGTTCGCGGGTTTCTGCCACAGCCATCTCGCGGACATCGGCATCGGCGTCTTCACGCATCGCCCGCGCGTCTTCACACTGCGCTGCGACATCGGTGCGCTCGGCGTAGGCCGTCACAACGTCAACCAACTCGGCGTGCTCGCGCATGAGCTTGGTGTAGCGAGCGCGATCACTGGCAATGTCGGGGCTGGCGAGCTCCGATTCAACCTCGCGAAAGCGCGCTGCGACCTGGTCGAGTTTATCCAACATGATGAGTACGCGGGTCTCTTACACCGGCCCCGAACCAGTCCCAACCTAGTCGTCTGCTGACACCGGCGTGTTCAGACGGTGACGTGGCCAGGCACCGACGTGGCGGTTGGGTGCGATCCAAAAGAAAAAGGGGCGAAAGCTATGCTTCCGCCCCTTTAGTCTCGAACTTGTCAGTGTATCCAGGAGACCCAGGGATCAGCAGGGTGCGATCCGGCCCGATAGGTCAGGCCTCTTTAACACCGTCCTCTTTAGCACCGTAGTTCTTGTACTTGTTGCGGAATCGCTCAATGCGTCCTTCGGTATCGAGGACCTTTTGCTGTCCCGTGTAGAAGGGATGGCAGGCGGAGCAGATTTCCGTATGGACTGCAGTCGCGGTCGATCGCGTCTTGAAGGTGTGCCCACAGGCACAGGCAACGTCGATTTCATGAAGATCTGGGTGAATTTCGGCTTTCATGGTCTTATTCCGCTCCTGCGAAGCGACCTGATGTAGCAACGCCATGCGTCGAGGGCAAGCGTCGCACCGTTTGAACGAGCGGTCTTTGCGTCTCCCCCTTCCGGGAAACGGGAGATTTTCTACTCGGAGACGGCCTCGGAGACGGCCCGCAGCAGATAGTGGTCGTGGTCGAAATAGCCAGCGAAAATGTTCGTCCAGTACTTGTCCCAGCGCGCCTGCTCGATGGTCGCGGCCAACTGGGTTTCTGGCACTAGCTCGATGCGGTCGTAGCGCTCCCCTTCAATCTTAATCGATGTGTAGGGGGCAAGAGTGCTACAGGCCACGCGATCCGCCGCTTTGCTCCCCAGGGAGATGTAGAGCTGTCCCTGTTCCACCACGAGCCACACGGGCGACCAGTGTTCGCCCTCACCCGGGCAATCGGTGAGGTACTCAAGGGTCTTGGTGTCCCCCCAGGCCTCAGGATTCCACTCGGCCGATGCAGACACGGCCGGAGATGCGAGTAAGACCGTGGCGAAGACGGCAGCGAAAACGAATTTCATGACAACACCCTTTTAGAACCGCCCTGGCAGCGGTCTCCAACTTCCAATCCTACAGTCCATCCACACTCAGCGCCACGCCCCGGTAAATCGGGGACGGGTACCGTTTTTGAAAAAAAACGGTACCCGTCCCCGATTTATTTGGTGCGGACTCGGGCTACGGCTTCGGTCCAGCCGGCGTAGAGGGTTTTTCGCTCGGCGGGGCGCATCTTGGGTTTGAATTCCTTGTTGAGCCGGAAGGCGCTTTCAACGTCGCGGCCGCTCTTGAACACCCCGGTTCCGACGCCAGCTAGGAACGCGGCTCCGGCCGCGGTCGTCTCGATGACTTCGGGCCGCTCAACACGAGTGCCGAGAATGTCGGCCTGGAACTGCATGAGGAAATCGTTGGCTGACGCACCGCCATCAACGCGCAACATCCGCAGCTTCTTCCCTGAATCGGCCACCATGGCCTCAACCAAATCGCGAGTCTGGTAGGCCAACGACTCAAGCGTGGCACGAACCAGGTGTTCGGCTTTCACGCCTTGGGTCAGCCCTATCACCGCACCGCGCGCATCGGCGTCCCAGTACGGCGCCCCCAAACCGGCAAATGCAGGAACCACATAGGTGCCCAGTGTTGAATCTACCGAACGCGCAACCGCATCGGTTTCGCCCGCCTTCTTGATCACTCGCAAACCGTCGCGCAGCCACTGCACCGCGGCGCCGGCAATAAACACCGAACCTTCTAACGCGTAAGCCGGTGACCCATCGGCTGCGCACGCCAAGGTGGTGAGCAACTGGTTCTTTGAAGCCACCGGCTTGTCGCCGAGGTACATGAGCAAGAAGCACCCGGTGCCGTAGGTGTTTTTGACCAGCCCCGGTTTGAAACAGGCCTGCCCAAACAAGGCGGCTTGTTGGTCACCCGCGACCCCGGCGATCGGCACGGCGGCGTTTCCAAAAATTCCACGGGCGGTCTCGCCAAAGTCTCCGGCTGAGTTGCGTACTTCAGGAAGCATCTCGCGAGGCACTTCAAACAGCTTACAAAGATCGTCGTCCCAACCTTGTTTGCGAATGTCGTAGAGCAAGGTCCGCGACGCGTTGGTATGATCGGTGGCGTGCACGGTACCGCCAGTCAGCTTGTAAATTAGCCACGAATCGATGGTGCCGAAGGCCAACTCTCCACGTTCGGCGCGCTTGCGCAGACCTCGTACGTTGTTCAACAGCCAGCGAATCTTGGTGGCTGAAAAATAGGGGTCAATGACCAAGCCCGTTTTGCGGCGAATCATTTTCTCGTGGCCCGCTGCGCGTAGCTGCGCACAGTAGTCAGCCGTTCGACGGTCCTGCCAGACCAGTGCGTGGTAAACCGGGTTGCCCGTCTTGCGATCCCACACCACGACTGTTTCGCGCTGGTTGGTGATGCCGATGCCCGCCAGTTGTGTCGCGGTGATGCCAGCACCGCGAACGGCTTTGGCGAGCAAGCCCCGCGTCACTGTCCAGATCTCGGCGGGGTCGTGTTCTACCCAGGCAGGCTTGGGATAGTACTGTTTGAACTCGGAGTAGGCGCGCGAGCACACGCGGCCTGCATCATCGAAAACCATGACCGTGGAGCCGGTCGTTCCTTGGTCAATGGCAAGCAAGTAGCGGGGTTTCATGCGGGGTCTCCCGTTGGGCGCCCGAGGCGCGGTCTGGCGGTAATATTTGGGATGCCGAGTCTGCAGACTCGGCATGTACAGTTGCAGGCCTCGAAGCGATCAGCCGTATACGAGACTTCGCCGGGCAGCCAGCATCTCGGCGAGCATCGCCTGTATGCGTTCGCGCACAGCATCGACGACCGCATCGGAATCCTGCATGTCGTCTTGTTCGTCACGCGCATACGAAACTTGGGCACCCAACCGTACCGACCAGGCCAAGGGCAGCGGCGCAAGCCCAAGCAAACCTGTGGCCGGAAACTGCAGTGTCAGCGGGAACCCTCCGGGACAGGCCAACAGGGGGTAGCTTTCTTCGTTGCCCACCACAGCGGCGGGAATGATCGCGGCCCCCGCATTCATCGCGGCACCAATCAGATCGCCGCCCGCAAATCGAGTCACGCGGTAGCGCTTCTCGTAGGTCTTTTCACAGGCCGCGCGGCCTTCCGGGAAGGCCAACACGAACGCGCCTCGCTCCAACAAGTGACGGGCGTTTTCAGCCGTAGCCGCCAGAATTCCAAGCCGTCGCGCAGTATCCGAAACCCACGGTAGCTCTGGCGCACCGCCGTCCCACAACACGTAGGCAGGGCGGCCGGCCGCATAGCGATCGGCCAGGGCGGCATGCACCACCAACGCCTCGGTCGCCAATGGCCAGGCACTTCGCGAACAGACCACCAGGACTCCGCCGCGCTCGGGAGGACGCTTATCGGCGCTGTCGCGCAGTCCGAGCCAGCCGCGAGCGATCGGGCGCACCCACTCACGCATTCTCTCCGCGGCCTCGTGATCCACACCGAATTCGTCGGTTTGGCCAGCATGCAAAGCTGGCGGCGCGAGAAATCCAAGTTGGGAGGCAACACCAGACACCGACGCCGAGCCCAACAGCCAAGCCTCGCGAGCAACATCCAAAAACGCGGCGCCAAGGGCGCTCGACGCCTCGGCTGGACGAGCGAGTTCACCTGCAACCGAGCCTTCCAGGGCCGACATGCGACGCAGGAACAGGTCAATAAGGCCGGGTGAGCGGGCGTTCGACCGCCTTGCGGCACCGTAGTCGGGAGTGGCAAATTTGCGTTCGGAAGTTTCGAAGCTGGACACGATCCACAGTCTGAGGGGAAGACGGTCGTGAGGCAAAGTGTGGCTGTGGCTATTGCCGGTGAAAGCACCGCGTCGTAAGTACCCGCGGTGACCGGACCCAAGCAACGCATCGTTTTCGTGACCGGCAAAGGCGGCACCGGCAAATCCTGGCTGTCCGTGGCCTTGGCACAGGAAGCGGCCCGGCGTGGCGTCAAAACCGTACGCGTTCAGCTGTCTGCCCCTGCCGAGCAATCCCACCGGCAACCGTTCGGCGGAGCCCCTCGCGGCGCAGGTGGCAATGAAGAGCGCAACGAAGATCGCTACCACGACCAATACGACGACCTGGTGATCGACGAGCGAGAGGCCCTCGGTGAGTTCTTGCAGGCCCTTGTCCCGCTCGGCTTCCTCGCTCGGCGGCTCATGGACAGCCGCACCTTTTCTGCCGTCGCAGCGGCGACTCCCGGAGTTCGCGATCTTGTGGCGCTGTCTCGCATGGCCAACCTGTGCAGAGGCCGAAAGCCATACAATCTCGTGATCGTCGACGCGCCGGCTTCGGGACACTCGGTGCCGCTGATCACCTCCCCCGCTCGTGTGGGAGACCTGGTCGCAGTTGGCCCCATGGCACCTTTGGTACGCCGCCTGGAAAAACTCGTGCGCGACCCCGAGCACTTTTCGATTCTAGTCGCGACCACCGCCGAAGAGTTGGCGGTGGTTGAAACGATCGAGTTGGTCAACGAGTTGGCGACGATCGGCACCCCCCACGCGCAGGTTGTGGTCAATGCCGTATGGCCGGCTCACCTGGATCGCGCGGGCGCCGAATGGCTGCGCGAAACGCAAGGATCTCGCGATGCCCTCGTGCATCTGAGGCGCCGCGAGCGCCAACAGGAAATGATTGCACTCCTGGAGACGAACGTCGGACCGACACTAAGTGTCGCCCAGGACTTTGGGCATACGCTTGGCTCCGGCGAGCGCGGCGAGCGCGGCGAGCGCGGCGAGCGCGGCGAAATCGCGGCCATCTACGACGCAGTCACCAGTACAAACGCGCGGGCCGCAAAATGAACCTGCTTGATGAATTCATTCGGGATCGGCGCCTCATCGTCCTGGTTGGCGAAGGGGGCGTCGGAAAGACTTCGGTCGCAGCGTCGTTGGCGTTGGCCGCTGCGGAAAGCGGACGCCGCACGGCGGTACTCACGGTTGATCCCGCACCTCGACTTGGCGACGCCTTGGGCTTGGGTCCGATCGGCGGACATCCCCAGATGGTTCCTTTGGCCTCCGGCGCAAAAGGCTCGCTGGTTGCGATGCGTCTGGATGGCAAGGGGACATTCGACCGTATGGTCGAGAAATTCGCAGCTGACCCAGAACGCGCGCAAGAGTTACTGGCCAACCCGATCTACCACACCCTTTCCGGTTCGCTGGGCGGATCGGAGCACTACATGGCATTCCAGCGTCTGTACGAGTTGGCCGAATCCGACCAGTACGACCTGCTGGTAGTCGATACCCCGCCAGCCGCGAACGCCCGCGATCTGCTCTCGGCGCCTTCACGCCTAACCGACCTTTTAGACTCGGGCGCGATGTCGATTCTGGCCGAACCAGCACGAATTCTAGCCCGCGCGGGCTCGGCGATCGTGCGCGCGTCGTTCTCGCTGATCCTGGCAGTGCTCAAGCGTGTGGCCGGAAGCTCGCTGCAGCAGCAGGTTTCGGAATTTGTTGCTCTGTTCGACGACTTGCTGGCCGGACTTGCCGACCGCGCGAAGGCGATCGAAGCTTTGCTGCGCGCTGATACGACGGCCTTCGTTTTGGTCGCAAGGCCACGGCCCGATTCGGTCACCACGACCATTGAATTCAGAAACGCACTGGCCGAAGCCGGCATCCAGGCTGATGCACTGGTGATCAACCGCATGACTCCACGACGCCCGACCGACCGTGCGCAGGCACGCAGTAAGCGACTAAGCGGCGCTCCCGAGGGGGCCCTGGACGCGATTACGGTCATGGAGAGAGAGATGGATGCCCTGCGGTCGCTGGAGGCTGAAGCCGTCACTCATCTGCGGCAAAGGGCTGGGGGAGCGCAGGTTCTACCGATCGCCGCGCTGGATTCGGATGTCTCGACCCTCCACGACATCCGAGGAATTGCGGCGCGAGCGCTGGCCAAACCGGCTGCCTGAGAGTCAGGCGCGGGCCGTCACGCAACCGTCACGCAACCGTGTGCGGCCTAGCCGGTCGGCGACTTCCTTGTCGTTTTTGGGCCAGTGGCCGCGAGCACTTCGGCTGCCGGATCGGGCGCCAGTTCGGGCGCCCGATCCGGCGCGACAGCGGCCTTTTCCATTCGATCGAGCTTCCGCGACAGGTTGGTCACCGACCGCTGGAGAGCGTCGATTTTGGCGCTCAGGCGGTCAATATCGGTT
Source organism: Binatia bacterium (assembly GCA_047611725.1). Taxonomy (GTDB): domain Bacteria; phylum Desulfobacterota; class Binatia; order UBA1149; family CAITLU01; genus JBLFWR01. The sequence continues at coordinate 8,909 of JBLFWR010000133.1, forward strand.
TTCGCCGGCAAATTGGCCAGGCCAAGCACCGACTCAACATTGGAGTCGACACTTGCCTTTGTGCGCGCCAAAGAGCGGGCAACTCCCGTCAGGGCGCCTGCCACAGCGTCTTCGCCAAAGACCTTGCCAGCCTCAGAAACAAAGCCCGCTACACTATCTTCTATGGTCTTTCGGGTGCTCACGGGGGCACACTAAAGGCCGCCCGGGGACCGGGCAAGGTCGGCCGCGCACCCATCATCGTTTGCTGGGGTCTCAAAGCCTTGCTACCTCACCTTGCTGGCGCCCGTGATGGCGCACCGGAGGTCCTTGCTTTGCGCCGCACGACGCTTGTCCGCACACTAATTTTTCCCGTAGCTGCCCTTTTGCTGGCAGTTGCTACCCCTGCCCTTGCCGAAAGCACTCCGACGTACTTTCGCACTGACACGCCCCAGTTCCGTGCCAGTGCTGAGTTTGGGCACCAAATGTTCACGGCCTACCAGTGTGCCAAGTGCCACGCCACGGTTGAGGGCCAGCCACTGAACGACGACATCGTCGCTCCCAATCTGATCCTGTCTAAAGAACGACTTCGCCCGGAGTGGATTCTGGACTGGCTCATCGATCCGCAAAAGCTGCAGATAGGCACCAAGATGCCGAACTTCTTCAGCTTCAC
>JBLFWR010000134.1:0-9471 GCA_047611725.1 Binatia bacterium
TCCCGCAAATAAGGCGTCCGGCCGACAGCGTCGCCATTACACCGTCGTCGCGTCGACACTGCTGGTTGATGTCGCCGAAGTCAGCGATCTAATGATCGGCCACAACATCAAGACTGGCGCGGAGACCTAGTCTGAGTCCCGATCAATCCTACGACCCCGATCTGGCGATTCTGTTCGGGAAGACCGTGGTTCTCGATCTCGATTGGCGCGACCCCAACGCGAACGGCCCCGGCGCTTCCACAGCGGTCACTGCGAACAAGACTGAAATCGTGGCTTGCGGTATCGTGGGACGTCACGCAGACTGCCTAGCCGACCGCCATGACCGCCATCACCGACCAAGACCCATCTGAAAAAATCGAAGAGCGCTTCCAAGTTCTGGAGACCAAGGTGGTCTATCAGGAGCGGACAATCGATGACCTCAACAGCGTTGTCACGCGCCAACAAGATCAAATCGATCTACTGATCGGGCAGATCCGGGAACTGGAGGCGTCGTTCAGGGAGCACGGTGGAGACGCCGTCGAAGAGGGCGAAGAGCCTCCACCGCCGCATTATTGAGCCGCACTCTTGAGCCGACCGGTTGAGCCGACCGGTTGACCGCAATCGGCGGCCAAGTTTCGCAATACACGCCGCGCATATTCACTGAACTAGCGAATTTCGAACCTTCTTAGAGACCGAACCGGGGACGTCGCTACGCGTGAGTTGTCGCCTAGCACTGAGTCAGGCAGCGATTTCGAGTGTGAGCTTGCCGGGGGATGGTTTGGACTCAAGGAGGCGGTGAGCGCTTGCGACTTCCGTTAGCGGAAAACAGTGGTCCACTCGTGCAGATATAAAACCGCGTGAGATCCAATCCACAACGACCTCAAGGTCGGTTCCAGACGGACGAACCCATGCGTGCATCAGTCGAGGAAGGCCTGCAGCGCTGAGAATGGGCCCAAGCGCGGTGCCGACCGCACTGCCCACTCCGGGAACGTTTGATACAAAGCTGCCCCCGGCACGAAGGAGGTGGCGGTGTTTTCGGTAAGACAGGACTGCAGCAACGTCATAAACAACATCGAATCGCTGCTTCAGATCTCCAATCGGTGCTGCCGCGTAATCAACCACGCGATCCGCTCCAAGCGCATCGACTTCTGATTTCTTGGACGCGCTACAGGTTGCAACCACTGTGGCGCCTAAAGCCTTGGCGATCTGAACCGCGAATCTTCCAACGCCGCCCGCGGCCCCGTTCACGAGAATCTTGGCCCCTTCTTCGATGCCGACCGCGGAAAGTGCCTGATAGGCCGTCAGAGCAGCGAGCGGTACGATGGAGGCTTGTTCGTAGGTCAGGTCCGGCGGAATCACAGCAAGCGTGTCTGCTCGCGTGACCGCGTACTCCGCATAGGCGCCACTGCGAGCGAAGCCAGTCCACGAGGGGCGCTTCCCGGCGTCCATCATCCCGAACACTCGGTCGCCAGGGCTAAACGACGCTACGCCCGGCCCGCATGACACGATTTCTCCCGCTACGTCGTTTCCAAGGATTATTGGTAATGGCCACCTGAGGAGACGGCGCAGATCGCCGTTTCGAATCATCGCATCCAGCGGGTTGATGCCTGCGTTGAACACCCGAACCAGAACCTGGCCCTCAGCCGGGACCGGAGAAGGGAAGTCATCGACAAATCGAAACTCTTCTACGGTGCCGTATCGATCGATCACTGCAGCTCGCATGAATACTCCCCGACTCCCCGACTCCCCGACTCCGTTGCTCGGCCGCCTGACGGCGCGGGCCGAACGGCGGGTAAAAGCAGTGGTCGGCAAAAACGAGGACGCAGCAGCCGTACCGGTGCTCAATATACCTTATCTTGGTTGCCAAATATTTTTGGTGTCACCTTTGTGGTCTCAAGTTTCTACGTTTTTGCGAATCAGATCGTCTGAATTAGATCCAAGAGGATAAGACATTCAAGCGGCCTACCTCGCAGTGTACCAGACCTGGGCCGAACTCGGATCGTCTGGACGTGACGTGGTGGTGAAGGGAGGCATAGGGCGAACTCGTCTCTGTTCGTGGTTTTCTGTTATTCGGGAAGATACATGGTTTGCCCGTACCCTGGATTCTCGAGAACCGAGATCAAGGGGAGGGCTGTCACCAACGGTCTCCGGACTTTTCTCACCGAAGAACGGCGGGTATCTGCTTGCCACGTATAACGATACCCGTTATAGATGACTCCGGGTGATTAACTCTTTTGCGGACCAGGCGAGCAGGGATGTTTTTGATGGTGTGGCCTCTAAGGCGGCGCGCAAAGCGTGTCCGAAGAACCTTTGGTCGATCGCCCAAAGGAAGCTGGACCAGCTCAACCAGGCCCATGAACTTCACGATCTCCGAGCGCCGCTCGGCAATCGGCTTGAGAAGTTGAAAGGTGATCTTCGTAAGGTTCACAGCATTCGTATTAATGACCAATACCGGGTCTGTTTCTGTTGGACCGCGCAGGGCCCGAGCGACGTGAAAGTCGTCGACTATCACGGCTAAGGAAATCAGATCCAATGACAACGCTTCCAACCCGCCGACCGCCCACGCATCCTGGCGCGATGCTCCTCACGGAGTTCCTCGAGCCGCTTGGCCTTACTCAAACTGAGCTTGCGGTGCGAATTCACGTGTCGTACCCGCGCGTCAATGAGATCGTGAACGGCAAGCGCGGTGTTACGCCGGATACCGCCCTTCGGTTGGCAAGGCTGTTGGGGACAACGCCCGAGTTTTGGCTCAACGGTCAGCGGAACTGGGATCTGTGGCATGCCATGCATTCACCGATGGCGAACGAGATCGAGGGCATCGAGCGAGTGGCCTAACGACCGTGCTCTCGTCCGACGGGGCGACATCACGCGGCCCGCTGTTTGCCTCCGGGTCTTACGCTTAGTAAACCGCCCGTCCACCCTCTCCCCCTGAACCGTTCATGATCTCCACTGAAAAACTTTCACTCGCCTTCGGCGCTCGCCCGCTCTTTGAGGGCGTCGATATCAAGTTCACCCCGGGTAACTGCTACGGGCTGATCGGCGCGAACGGTGCTGGCAAGTCGACCTTCCTGCGCTGCCTCGCCCAGGAAGAGAGCATGGCCTCGGGCAACGTGATCATTCCCAAGGGCTTGCGTCTGAGCATGCTCCGGCAGAATCACTTCGAGTTCGACGAGACGACGGCGCTCGTGACGGTGCTGATGGGACACAAGCGTCTGCACGAGGTGATGGTTGAGAAGGAGGCCATCTACGCCAAGCCGGACTTCAGCGACGAAGACGGCATGCGCAGCGGCGAGCTGGAGAGCGAGTTTGGCGACCTGGACGGCTGGAATGCCGAGTCGAATGCCGCCGCACTGCTCAGCGCGCTCGGGGTTGCCGAAGCCAAGCACGAGAGCCTGGTCAAGGACCTGGAGGACGGCGACAAGGTGCGCGTCTTGCTCGCACAGGCGCTGTTTGGCGAACCGGACATCCTGTTGCTCGATGAGCCGACCAACCATCTAGATGTGGACACGATCCTGTGGCTCGAGAACTTCCTGCTGAGCTTCAAGCGCACGGTCGTGGTCGTTTCCCACGACAGGCACTTTTTGGACCGCGTCTGCACGCACATCGCGGATGTGGACTTCCAGAAAGTGAGCATGTTCACCGGCAACTACTCCTTCTGGTACCACACGAGCCAACTCGCCCTGAAGCAACGGCAGGATTCCAACCTCCGCAAAGACGAGAAGATGAAGGAGCTCAAGGCGTTCATTCAGCGTTTCAGCGCCAACGCCTCGAAGTCGAAACAAGCCTCGTCGCGCAAGTCCCTTTTGGACAAGATCACGCTCGATGACATCAAGCCGTCTTCGCGCAAGTACCCGTACATCGCGTTCAAGAGCGAGCGGGCTCTGGGCAAGGAAGTTCTGTTCGCCAACGGGATCAGCAAGACGGTCGAGGGCGAGGTGCTCTTCAAGAAATTGAGCTTCACCCTGGCGCGCGGCGAGAAGATTGCACTGACCGGCAGTGACACGGCGACGACGACGCTGATGCAGATCCTGGCAGGTGAGGTCGAGCCCGACGAGGGCGAAATCAGCTGGGGACGCACGGTCAATCTGGGCTACTTCCCCAAGGACAACGCCGTCTTCTTTCAGTCGAAACTGAAACTGATCGACTGGATGAAGCAGTTCACCGAAAGCGCAGAGGAGAGCTTCGTGCGCAGCTTCCTCGGCCGCATGCTGTTTTCCGGCGACGAGACCTCCAAGCAGGTAAGCGTGCTTTCGGGAGGCGAGAAGGTGCGCTGCATGCTGTCTCGCATGATGCTGCAGGACCCGAATGTGTTGCTGCTCGACGGCCCGACGAACCACCTGGATCTCGAGTCCATCACGGCTCTGAACAACGGCCTACTCAAGTTCGAAGGCAGCATGATCGTCAACTCGCACGACGTACAGTTCGTCGACTCCCTAGTCACCCGGGTGCTCGAGCTGCAGGGCGCCACGCACTTCGACCTAGCGATGAGTTACGAAGAGTACCTTGCAGACGAAGCGCGGCTCGCGCGAGTAGCCAAGAACTAGGGCGTTGGCGCACCAAAACTAAGCCGACCTCGGATCGTCTCGACATGACGCGGCCGCAGGACCGCAAGCGGTGCGATCGGCGAAGATTAGACCCCACCTACAATTCCCACTGATCACGTTTCCTGGTTGGTTGAACCGGCCTCAGCGCGCGGATGGCCCGACCGGCCAGCACGGGTACTATCCGTCGAATGCTTCGCGGTGTTTGGCCTGGGGAGTGTGGAATTACCCTTTATGGTCCAGGTACTTCCACGTTCCTTTGAAGCGCTTGAAGCGGGAGCATTCGTGGAGTTCCTGAGCTTGGTTCGCCACGAAATAGTCGGCGACAAACTCGACTTTGCCGACTTTGTCGCCCTTTCCTCCCTTGGAGGTCGCGAGAATGTTCAGGAAGGACCAGTTGATTTCGTGGACAGTGCTCTCGAGATGAGCTTTGAGATCCGGCTCCCGGCTGTCCGGATGGGTGGTGTCGACGAGATAGTCAATCAGGCGAAAAAAGTAGGCACTGTATCGGGAGCGCATGAGTTGCTCGGCCGACTCCGGCTTGGCTCGCCCGTAGTGGAAAAGCATGCAGCAGGTCGCGTAGCTCACCCCGCTCTTGCAGGGGCAGAAGGATTCTTCACGTTCCCGAGGGATTTTATCTGAGGCGTCCATCACTGGGGGAGCGTGGTCGATTTCGGAGAAGAGATCAATGCAGGATGAGGGCGGCGTTGGTGCATGAATCAACGATGAGTCGAGAAATCCCCCACCCGTAAGAAACTCGGATCTTTACCGCCCTGGAAACAGGCATCCCAATACGGACCATTCGGTTCAGGATGTTGCAGGCCATCATGGTCTCGGTCTGCTGCGCGTCGGCATGACGAGTGCGCAGCCGGTCGCCGATGATTCCTTTGTACCGAAAGAACGTGTTCTCGACACGGCCCTGCCGATGGTAGCCGGACTCTTTCCTCCACTGTCGCCGGCCGATTCTACCCACCTCCCTAATGGTCCAATCACGAGCTGCAGATCGTGATACTCGCCGCGTGACTTTGGCCGTCCTGATTGGCGGAACTACTACTTTCGCACCGCGAGCGCGCGCCGCTTTGTAGATCGCGATCGTGTCGTAGGCTGCATCAGCCGTCACGCTTGCGATGTTGCCGGCGGTATCCTCAATCAAGCCGACGCCGGTCTTCGCATCGTCGACAGCTGCGTCGGTCAGCACTTGCGCGACAATGACACCGCTCCCGTCGACGCCGAGGTGCCGCTTCTTCCAACCACGCTGCCGCGCTCCCCATGCTTTGCCGCCGCCCATTCGCCTTCGCCAATGATCGAGAGACCGCTGCTATCGACGATGAGATGGATGGGCATGTCCGACCTGGCGACATCGAGTTGGATGTCGAGCCGTTGGCCTCGGCGAGACAACGTAGTGTGGTCAGGAGCTCCCAGATCAACGCTCATCAAGGAGAGCCGACTTCAAGAAATCCTCCGCGTCACGAAGCGGCAGTTTGAAGACTTGTCGAAGCGTCAACGCAGTCTCGATCGCTAGATCCGAAAACTTCTGCTGTGCGCCGCGCCGCCCGGTCGGCGTAGGCTTCCAAGCTGCGATGGCGTCCTCTGAGATCCAGAGCGTGACGTCGCCCCTTCGAACGAGGGCACGGTCGTACTGAGCCCAGTTGGTGACACGATAGTTGGTCTTGTAGTTGGGGTGCACGCGCGAGTTCATGACCTGATCATGTCACCCTGGTGTCTCGCATGCCCTTGAGATCGACGAAACTTCGACTGAAGGAGTACGATTCATGCACCAACGCCTTGGCTGGCCTCGGTGTGCAGCAGCGCGTGTGCGACACTTGGTTGCTCCGCGCTGGCTACAACTACAACAGCTCGCCGATCCCGGACGAGCTGTCGTTCTTCAGCGTTTCGGCACCGGGAGCCAGAGTTTCCAATGCGATGTACGAAGACTCGGTCGCGTTACAGATCAACTACTACCTCGACGGCGAAGAGTAGAAGAACCAGAAGATATTCCTGCAATTAATCGGGGACGGGTACCTATTCTCGCAGAGCGAGAATAGGTACCCGTCCCCGATTTCTATTCGGTGGTCACGACAAGCCGAGAGTCCTCGAGCGCGGCGGTTCGGTGAGGTGTGGCGGCTATATACTCGGGCTGAGCGACCATTTCGAGAAACGCTTCGCGCGACGGGTAACGCACGAGAACCACGTCATCCCATTCTTCTCCGGCAGGCGCGATGACACTGAACTGCGCCGAGCCCATCCATACGAGTTCCCCACCCACCGTCGCGATCCGCGCCACGACAACTTCCCCGTAACGGTGGTAAGCTTCCCTTCCGCTACACGGCTCGGCTCCATAGCCTTGCGGGTACTCGGCCTGTTCGCGGTAGCGAAGCAGGTTCAACATTACGATCGGTCCCTGTAGGGCCGCGTTGGCAAATGCTTGGAGGCGCTCCGGGCTTGGTTCGACAGTCTTCATATTGGTCCTTGGGCGGTCGGTCGGAAACGGAAAATTGTACCAGCGCCAGGTGTTGCCTGCGTGGAAATCCAGCCGCCGTGTCGCTCGAAAATGCGATGCACACGAGCCAATCCCATCCCTTGACCGGGATACGCCTCTCTAGCTTCCAAGCGCATAAACGGCCGAAAAAGCTTGTCCGAATGCGCCATATCGAACCCGACACCATCGTCTCGAATAAAACACCCGGCTTGTCCAGACTCATCAACGTCCAAACCAAATTCGATCTGGGCGGTCGACTGCTCGGACGTAAACTTCCATGCGTTGTGGATCAAATGCGAGACCGCTTCCGAGAGAAGCGCCCGATCACCACGAACGACTAGAGACGGCGTAATCGAAACTTCGACCGAGCGCGCGGCATCTGCTGTACGCAATGCCGCGATGGTCTGCTCGGCGACCGAAGATAGATCAACGATCTCATCGCCAAGCGGGACATCGAGCAACTCCACGTAATCGAGCAGCAAGCGCAAAATACGGTCCATGTTCGAGATGGCGGATTCGACCCGATCGCACAACAACTGACGCTCAATTGTCGTTTGGTCTTCGATCGAACCCATCATCAAACTGACATGCAAGCGATGTAGTTCGCTCAACCCAGGGTTCAAATCGCGCGCTAACTGGGAACAGAAATTTTCCAAGGTTAGCCTTGCCGATCTCAGGTTTACCGTACGCGATGCCACGGCCTCGTCGAGTTGTACGTTGAGGTCATCCAACGCGTTGTTCGAATGTAGAGTAGCGTTGATGTGGCGATCAATCTGTTGCCGAACCGATTGATTGTCGGCGGCAAGAACAACACTCCCCGCGAAGCAACCGAACGCAAGGACAAGCGCCTCAGCCGGATAGGCGCTACCTGAGGGCATGACATACATGCGCGCGATCACGATCGCGGAAGTCAACACCGGGACCAGCTGCACACGCCACCCCCAAGGCAAGAAAGCACCGACGGCCACGCAAAGCCCTGCGGTAACCACCAGGAGGGACTCATGGGTGCCGCGGAGATCCGCAATGACCATCGAACACAGCACCAGCCCCGTCACGCCTCCTGCCGCGGCCACAATCACAGGAATCGCTTCGCTGGCTCTTCGAATCGCAACTAGGCAAATAATGAGCAAGGCGGCCCGTGCCACGCCGATGCCCACCAAAAGCGTAAGGTTTTTCGACATGGTCAATGCGTCTACACAGCTGGCCATCAGGGCCAGCGCCAGCAAGAGAACCACCCCCGAGGTCGAACGTCTGCGCAGCAACACCATGGTTGCGTCGCTGGGCCTGAAGCCGGACAGCAAATATTGGGGCGTTAAAGCGCCGCTCGATGCATCCGCGACAATCAAACTCTCAGTCTTTTGAAGAGACGATCCGACTTCACGCACCCCGACAAGCAAGCTGTCAATTCGTTCCCCCATCGACTGCGCAATCGATCGCATCGACTCGAGTCTGCTTGCTGAGGAGTCATCGTGACGCGCAGTCGCCGACTCGATCAGCAGCTGACAGAATCCGTCAATCGTACGCAATGGTGGGCGCAAATCGTGAGATACCGACTGACACAAGGCAGACATGTCGGCAGCCGCTCTTTTTGATTCACGGGTGCGCTCCAGCGCTCGTTCCTCCAGATTACCGTTTAAATGGCGAAGCTTCCGAGAAGCGACGAGGTCCTCTTCTTCAAGCGCGAGCAGAATGCGGCGCGTTTCACTGCTCTCGCGTGAAATGTAAACGGTGATGATGATCACACTCACCGAAACGGTGAGCATCTGTGGCGTGTATACCGACCATCCGCGAACAAAGATCGTGATAAAGATCGAAGCGTACGCGACACACGTCAACGCAAACTGTTCACGCTTGCGCCAAGGGATCAACACTGAAGCCCCCATGCAAATCGCCACTGCGGCCAAAGGCCCGGTCTGGTATTGCCCTCGTAACGCGGCGACCCACACAGCCACGACCACGGACATCGAACCCGCTGCCAGTAGGACTTTGCTGATCCGCGTCTCGTCTTGCCAGCGCGCGCAAATAAACAATGCGGCGCCGAGTATCCCCAGCCGGGCGAAGCCGATGGGAATCAACAAGGGGCTCAGGGGAGTGCGTGCCACGTAATCGGCGACAAGCATGAGGGCATGGGCGGCGATCAAAACGACAATCGCGACTACGCCACCGCGGCGTAGTGAGACAAGCGAACGCATTCCCGACATCCCCGGTTGTTACAACCGATGCGGCGCCATGCCAATGCCCAATCCGGCAATCCTGACTGTATTAGACTTTCGGCCCCTCAAGGGCGTTGGTGCATGAATCGTGTGTTTTCAGCCGAAGTTTCATCGGACCAGAGGCGACGCGGCGCCTTGGTGCACAACTCGGGATATTGGGTCTTAATTGCCCTTTGCTCCCGGATTCGAGGTTGCCCATGAGCGTTTTTAAGCGCAGCCAGCGCAAGTATGTGAAGAAGGCCTATCGGGTGAGGAACTG
>JBLFWR010000135.1:0-9426 GCA_047611725.1 Binatia bacterium
GATGCTGGCTTTGGTCGCGTGCTCAAGTCGTTGCGCACGCGGGGGCTTGAGCAACGGACGATCAGTGTCCTGACGAGCGACCATGGCGAAGAGTTTTGGGAGCACGGGATTCGCGGCCACGGCAAATCACTCTACGACGAGGCCCTGCGCGTGCCGCTGATCATCCGCGCCCCAGGCCGCATCGACGCCGGCATACGATCCGACCGACACGCCGAGACAATCGACATCCTACCGACACTGCTCGACTTGGCGTCTCTACCAAAGCTCGAGGGGATCGCCGGAGAATCCCTTGTCGCAGAGCCAGACTCCCCCCTAGCGGGCTCCTCAGCCGAGGCCCCGGTGTACGCGAGCCTTACCCTCGGCAAGCACCGCATGCTGGCTGTGCGCGATCGCGACTGGAAACTGATCTGGGATCTCAACAGCGGGACAAAAGAGCTCTTCGATATGCGCGCCCCAGGAGAGCAGACGAATGCTGCGCCGGGAGCACCTGCCCGCACCGCAGCCCTGATGACATTGCTGACGAACCATCGCGAGCGCACCGAGCAGCGGCGAACCGACATATACGGCGCAGGCGGCACTGCTGACGCCCCCCCCGCAACGCTGCCCGATATCGAACGGGCGCTATTGATCGAACTCGGGTACATCGATCAAAAGAGCAATGAAGAGAGCGATGAAGGGCAGAACGAAGAGAGCGACGACAAGATTGACGCTCAGGGACCACGCTGACGAGCACCTCTGCGCCTCTTGAGCAAGCTGAGATGCCGTAGCGGCGCACCGCCTGCAGAGTAGGCACCCAACCAAACCCAAGCGTCCCAGCCCGGCATCGCAAGCAGCCAAGGGCGGCGATCTGCCATCGAACGCGAGCAGCGCCCCCCCTCCGAAAGCGCCCCCACGGCCGCCTCGCACCAAGCCGGCCTGAACGGCCAGCCCCCCGGGCAGTTTAGGCTGATCGAAGCCAACCAAACGATCGCCACGTTCCTCAGTTCCCCAATTCGAACGCGCCGTTCGGCAAGTATTTCCTTCCGGGAGATTGCGACGAGCCCTCGCTTCCGGGAGCCAGTAACCCGCCACCCATTCGACTCGCTCCGCCATCCGTCGAGATCGGAGCGAAGTCATTCATTCCCGCTGCCCCGCAGCGAATTGAGACGCAACGAGTCGTATTTGACGATCGCCCTGCGTACTTCGTGCCGTCACTGCGAAACGCGCTCTTGCGGCTTTCACTCTCAAAGCATCCACGCGTACTCTTGCAAACCGGACGCCCTCCAATGCAATTGGTTGCATCCCCTAAACATCTCGGACCGAGAACCTTCGCTGACGCGAAGGGAAGAAATCTGGAATGATTCAAGATTCCGACGGGGAGTATTTGAGGACAATTCACAATCGGAAGCCGCCGGCACCCTCAGCCAACTATCAAGCGACTATCTAAAACGAAAGAGAAATAAAGGAGACCAGGCATTGCGCCGAGCGCGTCAGTCGGAAGAAGCCAGTTCGACCACTATTCAGAAAAAGTCTCTAAATGCCAAAAAACTCATCGTATAGTCAATTTTAGGAATAGTACTCGTAACCGAAAGTGAGACATGTCGATGACGACTGCTGCTTTGATAAATCCGAATCCCTACGCGAAACATCGACGCGCAGCCAAGGCAACTTGCAAACCAGCACCGCCCAATTCAAATCGCACCGGGGCACCGACTCGGAAATTCTCGCGAATCACAATGCCAGTATATTCAAGACACCAACGCCGCCCCTTCGCAGATCGCGGCGAGCCCTCGCGCAGGATCGCGTGCTGACCGGATCGCCTGCTGACATCAAGCACCCGGCCTCGCGCCCTCAGCCAGTACGAAGCCCTTGCTGGCAGCACGAAAAACTCATTCGACCTACCCGGTTTCACACATTCCACTCTGACCAAATCACCGCGCGAAAGCAGGATTTCGAGGCGGGGAGTGAAAGCTGCAGGGTCGTTTCAAGTTGGCCGCTACAAGCTCGTGGCTTCGAACCTTCGTACGTTTCTCGTCCTTGCCTGAGCCAAACCTCGCAGCCGAACTACCGCGATTCTCCCGCCCGAAAGACGCGTTCGTCCCCCCCCGCCCTGAGCAGTCACTCGTTTTGCACAATTTCGCGGGTACCCTGGTCCAATCAACAGCGGCGTACGTGCCATCAAATCTGCCTCTCAGAAACTCCTAACCTGCTTGGATAAGTAGGGGGGACTAGGCACCCGTAATCTCCGCGATCCACAGCGACTTTTGAGACCATCCCCACCGCGCTCTTCGCCAATTCCAACCCGGGATTTTGGCGACTTTGACCTCACATTTAAGATGGCTTTAAAACTGAGACGAAGTGCCCGCGGAAAAGTTTTTCCGTGTTTTCCGAGATTGCCGGACCCTCAATCTTGGTGCAAAATTATTTCCTCATTGAAATAGTAAAAACATTAGTGTTTCTAGTAGCTTGAGTAAAATTCTACCGTACACATCTTTGGCACCATTATTGCTCTTAAAACTCTATGAATTAACACCAAAAGACTGCAAGGCCACCCCCCTAGTCGAGGCCCAACGGATCTGACCTGGGGTGGGGTCTTGAACCCAACAAGCCTGGTGAGAAAAACCGGCTGAATCTTCGTGCGGAAAGTTTTCCACCACGGAGCCATTAAGCGCTGGAGAACGAAAAAATGCCCCGTGAAAGGGTCAGCCAGGAGAGACCAATTAAACAAACAATGGGCGCTTCGAGCCAATAAGTCCAAACCATTGTTCTAGTCCGGCGAAGTGACCGCGCATCGGTATGCATTTGGGGTCATCGCGTCGGAAGGAAAAGCTGAATACGAACTGACCTCGGATGAGGTAGCGAGTTGGTGCGCTGGGAAAGTTCTCCCAGATGGAGAACTCAAATTAAGTATCAGAAAGACTGGCAAGCCCGCGGGTACGGACTTGTCGAGTGATGAAAAGGGAAAAATTATGATGATTTCGACTGCTAGCCAGACACAAAACAACCGAAAAACGGCGGGCGCTTGGTCGCGACTGCTCATTTGTGGAGCCGCCCTAGCGATGAGTCTGGGGCTTACCACTAGCGCCAGCGCTTGGTCGTACACGATTGAAGCGCCGATCACGATCGATGCCAGCAACAACGACGGCAGCGGCGTGCTCGGTACCATCAACGTGGTGTCCGGCCACTTCCTGATTCCCACCCCGACCGGAAACGCGGTTGGCTCGGTGCTCGACAACGCCACCGACAAGACCCTGCAGGATTTCGTCTGGTTCTCGATCACCCTCGATGCTGGATCTGCGGCCATTGATCGAATCCAGGCAGCAATCGCTCCGGTTGATTTCTTCAACCCCGAGCTTTACGACTTCACCGGGGTAAACAACAACCCGGTGGGCGCGAGTTACTCGACCCTCTCAGGCGGCGTGGGCCCGAACGGCAATGGCTTCGCGAGTGCCGTCGCAATTGACTCCGGATTTGGCGCGTTCTCCCAGTACAACTGGGACTTCGGAGCCGTTTCGGCCAACAACCTTCAGGCCGGTAGCACCTCTGCAGACCTCCTCTGGGTCGGCGAGCTGCTCCAGAGCGGTGGTCAAGGCGTAATTTACAACAACGTAATCAACTTCATGATCCAGACGGCAGGCGGCGGTGTTGCGTTCGACGTCGCCGGCGTAGTCCCCGAGCCGAGCACAGGCTTGCTCCTGGCCGGCGGTCTCTGCGGCATCTCGATGATGCGACGCCGAGAACAGATCACAGCAGCAAAGAAGTCCGCATAGTCGCAGTCAATGGCTTTGCAACACAGGGCTGAGGTGAACTTCATCACTCCCTCAACCCAATCGAGCCAAGCCAGGTAATGCAATCACCACACACCAAAGCGTTTTAAAAATGACTAGATGAGGCAAACAATCTGACCGAAGCGAACTAGCCATCGACACAGCACCTGAACCCAGCAGTCGGGCGTCAGGGCAAAACGAGGCGAGTGAGTACCCACGGTCAGGTGTTCGTCAACGGGAGCAACAAGAACAATCAGAGCAACACACCTCAGACCTAACCGACCTATACGCTTAGCAATACCTGACAAAAAGCTGCGGCCCCTAGAGTCCTACCCAGTTCGACGGGCCGCGAGTGTTGAGATCTAGATGAGGTTGTGTCGTACAGAAATTTAAAATTGAAGGGATCCAAGCACGCTCGGTCCTGCAAGTGTTGGAGAACGAGTCGCTTGGAACCGATCATTTTGAATCAAGAATTTTCAAAAATTTCAATGTAGGACGGCTATCGAAAAGCCCTGATGCTGGGCAGATCGATCATGGAAAAGGCCGCTTTTATTAGATGAATGGGGACGTGGACAACGTGAGTGTTGTCACGTTGAATTTTTAGATAGACAAGGAGTTGTCACGATGAAGACGAAAAGTTCGTTGCTACAACTGCTGTCCTCGGCCCTAATCGCACTTGCGATGGCCGCCGGGGTGGCACATGCAGGTCCGGATGGCAGCGGTAATTCTGTCATTGAAGAAGATACGGGGTTCCCGGGAGTATGCACAGCGCCGTGTTATAGCGTTGGCAAGTTCTATGAATTCTGGCTCAACAGCAATCCGGACAATCCTAATCCGTCGGCGTTGTCCGACAATCACACCTATGTGTACAAGCTTGAGCACTTAGGCGGATCCAACCCGGCGTTCGTTCCCGGGATCACAGGGTTCACACTTACGCTCGACGACACTCAGGTAACGGACGCAGGTTTCATAGTCGGCTCCCCTGGTGTTGCACCCAGTGCAACGGCAATTCTCGCCGGACGAGTCCAGTGGGACTTTCTCGCACCCGCGATCCTGAACGGTGAGGTGTCAACGCTTCTCTACGTACACTCACCCTTGTTGCCGGGTACGCTGACCGACAACTTGATTGGCACGCAGGGACAGTTGAACCTCGACGCTTCGGGCACTTGTGCTGGCCCTTTCGTCGACCCGCCGAACGAAGTCTGCAGCTTGCAGATAGAAAAGACGGGATGTGTTGTACAACCGCCCGACACACCGGGTGACTCGTGCCAGGGTCAGGTCCAATCGATCTGCTTCCAGTACACGGGCCTCGGCTGCGTGGCCTCAAGTAACCTTCAGAATCCGAAGAAGGTAAGCTGCACCGGCGGCGCCGATGGCAACGAACCGGTCAGCATCATCGCTATCGGTAAGAAGAAGAAGCGGTGGAGCTGGGATGCCGGTTGGTGGGGACATCCGTCGAACAAGAAGACGGTCTTCGCATCTGAGTCTGCCGTCATGGTCGGCGATACTTTCTGTGCTGACGCCCAGACCGCAGGCAAAGACACGATCGGTGGCGAGCTCAACATCAAGATTTCGGACGGCGTCAGTGGCCATCACGACATCATTGAATTGAACAACTTCCACACCTCGTGCTCACAGCCTCTCGATCCGGGCAACCAGTTCGGCAGTTTGTTGGTCACGTCAATCACTACGACCGAAGGCACGAGCACCATTCCGGATCCGGAAAACGATGGCGACACGTGCGTCTCGGCGATTGACGTAACGCCTCCGCCCCACTGCGACGGCAAGATCACGGTCTTGACGCTGCGGTACCAGGGCAGTGACTGTGCCTCAACGATGACGAGTCAGGACCCGAGCAGCGTTGGATGCGTAGATGCAGCCATACCGAGCCCGAACCCGGTCCAGATCATCATCGGCGATGGTGCAGATGCGTCGTCCAATGTCCTGCTTGACCAGAGCCCCATTCTCAGTGGTGAGACGGTTTCCGTCTTGGCGCCTGGAAACTTGAAGGCTGTCACGGGTTATTGGATCAAGGACGCTGTCACGGGTGATGTCATCCAGGACGGTTTCTTCCACACGTCATGCTCACAGCCTCTCAACCTGGGCGACCAAGTGGGTGCGCTGCAGGTATTCGGAATGACCACCACCAACGGTGGATCGGTCGCTCTGGGTGCCTCGGTCGAGTACACGTATGTGGTCACGAACCCGAACCCGGATGCCGCAGTAAATGTGTCGGTTGATGACGACCTGCTTGGCAACATTGCAAGCGGCGAAACCATCCCCGCCAACTCCACTGCAACCTACATGACGGTCGAGTCGATCGAAGTGGAGACCACCAACATTGCCACGGTAAGTGGTAATGCTGGCCCGTCAGGGACCACGGTCTGCATGGAAGGCACCGACTCGGCGACCATCACGGTGAGCGAGCCGCCGGTTGAACCGACTACTTGCACACGCAAGGTTGCAGCGGCGTTGTTCCGCTACACGGGCCCGGACATCCTGGGTGCGACGGTCGAGTTTGAAGCCAAGGCATTTGCCAATGACTTGGTTGTGTACGGCCCTGTCGATCTAATCGGCGGAGTCACTGTTCTCTCAAGTCCCGCAGAGAACGGATACACGATCGACGGTACGGCACATGGCGAAACGGATCTTGGCGCACAACTCAAGATTCGGATCAACGGGGTGGAAGAAAACATCCATACCAGTTGCTCCCAACCGTTCTCGTCCGATGCACCGGCACCACTAAACGACTCGGGTGGCGATCCGTCACCGACCTGGTTCGTGGTGGACTTTGCCCAAAAGCTTTGATCTCTGATCGAAGCAACTAGAACGTAAAGTCAATGGAAACGGGAGCCGCCCCTCATGCGAGATGTGAGGGGCGGTTATTCCGTTCCAGGGCCCGAAGCGGCCGAATGATCTCATGCCTGGAAGCTCCTTACACCGATTCGATCTACATCCAAGTAAGCAGCCGTGCTTCGCGTACTCCCACCTTACTTTGAGCGCAGAAGGCAAAGATTGAACTCGTCGCTACTACTCCTGGCGTGCTCAGCGATGGCCGTCGTAGCCGCCTGGCTTTGGCGTCGCCCCACACTGGACAACGCCGCTGCGCTTTCGCACATAGGGCTACCGGCAAGAGTCACATTGACCTTGTGGCCTTTCGCCGACCTGCGCGCTCACACCCGCGCCCTCGACGAACAACGCCTGCTGCAACGTCAGGTCACTCGCTACCGCGTCCTCGCTGCAGCGATGCTCCTACCGCTTCTATTGCTTGTCCTTTCCGCTGATCAAGACCTTCCGGACAGACAAGCCACAAACGTGCCACCGACATCACCGACCACCAAAGCCGAGCCTGGCGATGAGGCTCCGGAGGTTCGAACCTATCTGCGCGATGCCGCGGACACCGACACCCAGCCAATAGACTCGGCAGAAGAAGAACCTGACGACGAACCGCTCGAGGCGAAAAGAACACCCACTCGGCTCTACGCAACCGCCAAGGTAAAACCTATCTACGACAATGAAGATTTACTCGGTGTTTCGATCGGCAACGTTCGCAAGGCGAGCTTCTGGGAAATGGTCGGCTTCAGGGACGATGACGTCGTTGTCGAGGTTAACGGCGAGTTGATGAACACCCCCGGCGCAAGCGTCAACTTTCTAAACTCGATGAACTCCGGCAATGAGTTGATCATTCGCGTGCGCGGCGCGGACAACGTAGAGCGTATGCTGTCGTACGTGGTCCCGAGAGACGAGTAGATCACGAGCGCCCGTCGCACGGGCAGTTCGCTTAACGGGCTGCACTCTCCACGGTTTCTAACCGCTGCCGCAATGCGGTCGCCTCCGGCAACCGCCCATAAACTCCGAGCACATCCAAACGAGCAAGCATTTGCCTGGCAGTTTGCAGGTCGTTGCGACTCAGAGCAAAGCCCCCTGCCCCGGCGAGCGCCTCCGGCAAGAATGGGGCTGCCTTGATCGCGCGGGCAAACGCTTGCTGGGCTCCAGCGAGATCCTTGAGGCGCCAACGATTCACAGCGAGTTGGTTCCACGCCTCGCCACGCATCGGTTGCAACGCAACAACGGCTTCAAGAGCTGAGGCGGCGGCCCGATAGTTTTCATTGCCCTGTTCAATTTTCGCAATCGAGAAGAAGGCATCCGCAAACTCAGGAGCTTCGCGGGTAATGCTCTCAAGCGAATCGAGCGCCTGTTTGTCGTCGCCGGCTTCGATGAGCGCACTTACGGAAGCGTACTTGCGTTGCACGCGGGCTCGTCGTGCGGGCCTGAAACCCGCCGCTTCGGCGAGCGCTTCGAGACGATTGGCAGCACCGATCTCTCCGCGGGAGCGCGCTCCGCGCGACTCAATCCAGAGTGCCACGGTCTCGCGTTCCGAACTCGCGCGGCGTCCTTCAGTTGCAATGCGGTGGAGCAAGTCATTCTCGCCGTCTCTCGCAAACGAGTGGTCGCGTTGATACGTACGGGCTTCAAGCACGGGCCGGTCATCTGTAAGGAACAAGCCATCGCCAAGCACGCGATTGATCTCTGCTAGATCTGCCATCCGGCGGAGATTGAACTCTCGAACCGAGCCAATCCCGATGCGTGTGAGCGCGTCTGTGACCAGCGGTGCAAGCGCGTTGTATCGCGCGGAAGAGACCGGCTCGATTTCGTGATCACTCCCAACAAGCATTACATTGCCTGCTCCCCAAAACAGTGCGCCGTGATCAAAGGCTGCGTAGAAGCTCCGAAGAATGGCAGCGAGATGTTCTTCACCGATCACGCCTAGAGGCAGCCATTGCGCTGCAACCCCCCCCGTGCGCAGTGCGCCGGACAACCGCTCAAAGTACTCGCGCGAGTAGAGCCCCGTCGCACCAAGGGACCAGGGATGCAATGTGTTCGCGACAACAATGTCAAACTGTCCCTGACGTTTGAGTAAATGCGCGCGACCGTCTCCACGCAGTATTGTGACGCGCTCGTCCGACACCGTGGCGATGTTGCGATTGTCTGGTGCAAAGAAGGGGGCCGCTGCAATGACAGAGCTTGCAATCTCAATACACTCAAGCTCTTCTAGAGGCATGCGGCTCGCCGTGCCAAAGGTTGTCCCCGAGCCAAGCCCAACCTCAAGCATCTTCGTCGGGTTGCTGTGAAGCATGACGGGCAGGATGGCGAGAAACTCTTCGGTCGCGCGCGCTGCACTCGCGGTGGACGCCTCGGGGTCGCCGTCGACCACTAGGTCGCGACGGTCTCCATAGAGCAAGACAGCAGCGGTCGCTTGTGGACCGTGGCCCAGATAAATCAACCGAGGACTAGCCGGCAATGAAGGGGGTGCCTCCGCTGCGATCGATAGAAGCAGCAACAGTCCGCAACTCGTCGCCAGTTCCGACATCCGACGATTGGCCGAGCCAACACGAACGTGGAGCAACAATCCCAGCAATCCGTTGATTGCCGCGAACACGACTGCGGCCTGGCTCGGCCCGATCGCGGGTAATAGATAGAAGGAAGAAAACAGGGCACCGCTGATCCCGCCGGCGGTATTGCATGCACTTACCGTCCCAAATGCCTGTCCTATATTATCTTTTTTAACGAAGATTCTGACGAAATACGGAAAAGCTCCGCCCATCGCAAACGCCGGAGGCAGTACCCCGAATGCGACAATCAGCATCGAATGGACCGTCACTCCAGTCGACGGAGACGT
>JBLFWR010000136.1:0-9404 GCA_047611725.1 Binatia bacterium
CTCCATGCGAGCCGACGCTCGCGTCGGGAAGCGCGCTTGGCACATCGAATCGGGCTACAGCCAACGGAGCAAAGTCGAGACGACGTTCCATCGCTACAAGGTGATCGTGGGCTCATCGATGAAGGCGAGAGGGTTGGCGGCACAGAGAGTCGAGGCACGGATCGGGTGCAAAATTTTGAACACCATGACAGCGCTCGGGATGCCCGATGGCGAGATGATCGGATGAGGAGAGGGGAACCTAAGCGAACCCTCGGCCTCTAACTGAGTTATGCGCCAAGGCACAAATTGGGTGGACTGCCCACAGAAACTACAGGAGGACAAGAGATGAAAAACGTCAAGATCACCGTGAATGCGAATGGCCCCTACGTCGTGAAGGGAGACATCGAGCTGTTCGACACTGGCGGCAATCCGTTCCCGAAATCCGAGAAAGGCTACGCCCTGTGCAGCTGCGGCCAGTCCGAAAACAAGCCGTTCTGCGACGGCACCCACGGCAAGGTGGGGGTTCAGGCGGCCACGCAAGCTCCGGTTCCGGGCAGCGAACCGACAGCCTAATGCTCAAGGGAACTCGACGGCCGCGGCTCACGGCGCGGGGACGTAGGGAGGTGTTCGATGTCAAAACGATTGACTAAGGAAACTTCCCCGAGCGTTGCGACGCTTGGGGATCTCGCAAAGTTGGCAGACTACTCGCTCATGGACACGCTCAACTGCGATCCTGACGCGCAAGCAAACGGCATCGACCACATGCCGCGACAAGTCTTCACAGGCCACTATGTCCCCGTCAATCCGACGCCAATCAAAGACCCCGAGTACGTCGCGCACAGCCAAAACTTTTTTCACGACCTTGGCTTCGCCGACAGCATGGCGCAGTCGGCCGACTTCGTCCGGATGTTCTCCGGCGACATCTCGCTCGTTCCGGAGCCGATGCGCAAGGTCGGTTGGGCGACTGGCTACGCACTGTCCATCTTCGGCAGCGAATACTCCCAGCAGTGCCCGTTCCAAACCGGCAACGGATACGGCGACGGCCGCGCAGTTTCCGTGCTCGAGGCCGTCATCAACGGTCGACGCTGGGAAATGCAGCTCAAAGGCGGCGGCCGGACGCCATACTGCCGCGGCGCAGACGGTCGCGCGGTCCTGCGCTCGAGTGCCCGCGAGTTCCTGGCACAGGAGCACATGCACGCGCTCGGAGTGCCAACGTCACGGTCTTTGAGTTTGTACGTTTCGAAAACCGAACAGGTCAAGCGGCCGTGGTACTCGGCGGGTTCGCGCTCGACGGATCCCGACATGCTTGTGGCGGAGGCAGTCGCCATCTCGACGCGCGTCGCACCTTCATTTATTCGGGTCGGCCAGCTCGAACTCTTCGGTCGCCGTGCCCGCAAGCAGGAACACCCGAAAGCGCTGGAGGAGCTCGAGAAGATTGTGTTGCACTTGATCGACCGTGAGTACGCTGACGCTATCGACAAGCAACTCACCACCGCCGAAAAAGTGCTGTTGCTCGCGCGCGAGTTCCGCAGCCGTCTCACCTCGCTGGTGGCGAACTGGATTCGCGTCGGCTACTGCCAGGGCAACTTCAACAGCGACAACTGCGCGGCCGGTGGCTTCACACTCGACTACGGTCCATTCGGATTCTGCGATGTGTTCAACCCGCACTACCAGCCATGGACGGGTGGCGGCGAGCACTTCGCGTTCCTGAACCAGCCCGTGGCAGCGGAACGCAACTTCCACATGTTTTGCACGGCGTTGCGGCCGTTGCTGACGTCGCATCAGGAGCGTCTGCGACAGCTCGACGAGATTAGCAGTGGCTTTTCGACAGTGATGCAAGCGCAAATGGAGCAGATGTGGGCTACCAAACTTGGACTTGGTACTTTTCACGCGGCGTTGTTTAGTGAACTCGAAACGCTCATGGCGCAAACTCCCGTTGATTACACCATTTTCTTCCGTGAGTTATCGAGTGTGCCTGACGACATTGGCCCACTCAAAAAAAGCTTCTACACGAATTCGAAGCGCGCCCCGGTTGCAATGCACCCGACGCATCAGACAGGCGGCGACGTGATGGACGAGCGCTGGTCAGAGTGGCTCGCACAATGGCGATCGCTCACCGACAGCGCGAGCGCCAGCACGACCGACGCGAATGCTGCTCCGCCCCGCTCCCGTGAGGAACTCTCTAGGCAGATGAAACTCGTCAACCCAAAATACAGTTTGCGAGAGTGGTTCGTTGTGCCTGCGTATCAGCAAGCGAGTGCGGGGAACTACGGTCTAATTCGAGAACTGCAGGAAGTCATGACGCAGCCATACGCCGAGCAGTCGAAGGAGGTGGAGGGGGAATACTACAGGCTGAAGCCGCTTGAGTTCTTTGAGGTCGGTGGCTTGTCCCATTACAGCTGCTCGTCATGATCTTTCGAAAATTGATAGGCTAGGGCCTTGTGACTCGCCAAAACTCGATCCGCGCACAAATCTGACGTTCGCTCCCCCGTCCTGTACCAAAAACCGGCCGATCAGAAATTCGAGTAAGTTCGCCGTCGAATGCCCCGCTAATTGGCTGTCATTTTCGCGGGTCGCGGCGTTGGTGGGCGTTGGTGCATGAATCGTACTTCTTCAGTCGAAGCTTCGTCGATCTCAAGGGCATGCGAAACACCGCGGTGTCATGATTAGGTCATGAACTCGCGCGTGCATCACAACTACAAGACCAACTATCGCGTCACCAACTGGGCAGAATACGACCGTGCCCTCGTGCGGCGAGGCGACGTCACGCTCTGGATCTCGCCGGACGCCATCGCAACTTGGAAGCCTACGCCGACCGGGCGACGCGGCGCACAGCAGAAGTTTTCAAATCACGCGATCGAAACCGCGCTGACGCTTCGGCAAGTCTTCAAACTACCGCTTCGTGACGCGGAGGGTTTCTTGAAGTCGGTCCTCTCCTTGATGAGCGTTGATCTGGAAGCTCCTGACCACACTACGTTGTCTCGGCGCGGCCAACGGCTCGACATCCAACTCGATGTCGCCAGGTCGGACATGCCCATCCATCTCGTCGTCGATAGCAGCGGCCTCTCTATCATTGGCGAAGGGGAATGGGCGGAGGCAAAGCACGGGGAGCGTGGCAGGCGCGGTTGGAAAAAGCTGCACCTCGGCGTCGACGGCAACGGTTTGATCGTCGCGCAGGCGCTGACCGACGCAGTTGCCGATGACGCGAACACGGGCCTCCGCTTGATCGAGGATACCGTCGGAAACATCGCAAGCGTGACGGCTGATGCGGCCTACGACACCATCTCGATCTACGAAGCGGGGCGTGCTCGCGGTGCTAAAGTAGTCGTTCCGCCAATCAGGACCGCGAAAGTCACCGTGCTGGCCGGTTGGCTCGTCCGGGCTTGGCAACCACGAAGGATATGATGTTCTCGCCGAGGATTAGGTGTAAACCATGTACCCGGTTCGGCCCCTACAAAATGGCGGCGTAGCGGGGCGGATGGCCTAACCGGCCAGCACGGGCTTGTGCTCGCGGACGACGATCAAGTCTCTGCAGCGCCTGATCCGAAGCTTGTCGAATCAGTCGCTCAAGCACATTGCTGGTTCGAGGAGCTTCGCGATGGGAAGCTCCGTTCGGTTTGCGAACTCGCCAAGCGAGAGAGGATGGATCGCTCCGACGTCGGCCGGACGATCCGACTAGCCTTCTTCGCCCCGGATATCGTCGAGGCGATCGTCTCCGGTCAGCAGCCAGCTGACCGGACGATGACGCGTCTCAAACGCATCGGTCATCTGCCGCTGTCCTGGGCTCAACAGCGCAAACTGCTCGGCTTCGCCGCGTAGCCACCCGCAACGATCCAGATCGTTCTCGCGCATGGTGGGGGACCCCGTCTCTGCCCAACAGAGACGATTGCCGAAACACGCGAATGATCGGCCGCAACGTGCGTCTCTGTCCCGCACTACGCCGCAGCGAAGCGCGCTAACTCCGGGAAATGCGGGGCTTTACGTGAGACCAAACCGGGGACCCCGGTTCGCCGAAGAAGAAATGGTGGTGGAGGGAGTCTTGAGCGAACTCGTCTCTGGCTGGGTTCCCCTGTTACGCCGGAAGATACGGCGCCCTGGAGCAGCGGAATTTTGTCACCAAAAGTCTCCCGGTTTTTGTCACTAAAAACCCGGGGGTGCCGAAAAAATCCTTCCTGTTTTCGGTCAGTTGAGAATGCGCTTTCGGGTCCCTTTGCGCTGGTCGTTGTGACGAAATCCGAGCCCCACAGCCGTTCTTGATATGGCGGTGTCGTCGCGGGGAAGGCCTAACCGGCCAGCACGCCCGAGTTGGGCTAAGGCGTCTCGCTAATTCGCCAGAGCTTATGCGGAGATTGGCGCGCTTATTCTCCGCAAGTATGCGGAGAATGGTTGCCGGTTCCGGACCGTCGGGCTACTATCTCCGTACCGGTTACGGAGAATGCAGGTCCACGAACTACAGGACTGGCCCAGGTTGTACTGGAGTCGGGAGCAACTGGCCGAGCCTCTCGCCGCAGTTCGTCACGAGCAGGGTCGACTCATCGGGCACATGGGCGCTCTCGGATTCAGTCTTCGCCGGGAGGCCGTCTTGCAAACTCTTACCGCCGACGTACTCAAGAGCAGCGAGATCGAAGGCGAGAAGTTGGACGCAGACCAGGTTCGGTCCTCGATCGCCCGCCGTCTCGGCATGGACATTGGCGCCCTCAAACCGGCAGACCGAAACGTCGAAGGGATCGTCGAGATGATGCTCGACGCTACTCGTCACTATGAGAAGTCGCTTACTGCCGAGAGGTTGTTCGCATGGCATGCGGCCCTGTTTCCGACTGGACGCAGCGGGATGACTAAGATCACGACGGGCGGTTGGAGAGACGACAGTACTGGTCCGATGGAAGTGGTCTCCGGTCCGGTCGGGCGAGAGAAGGTGCACTTCCAGGCGCCAGCGGCGGAACGGATCCCGCAGGAAATGAACGCCTTCCTGAATGCTTTCAATGCGAAAGCCGACATCGACCCAGTCCTCAGCGCAGGGCTTGCTCATCTATGGTTCGTGACTATCCATCCTTTCGATGATGGAAACGGCCGTATCGCGCGCACGATTGCAGACATGGCTCTTGCGCGGTCGGAAAATAGTACGCAACGCTTCTACAGCATGTCGTCGCAGATCAGGCAGGAACGCAGCTCGTACTACGATGTCCTAGAAAGAACGCAGAAAGGGACGTTGGATATCACACCTTGGATGGAGTGGTTCGTTGGCTGTCTCGGTCGCGCGATTGAGGGCGCACAGGCGACGCTCGGCGCGGTCATCGCGAAGGCGCGGTTCTGGGAGTCGATCGCCGATGTTGGGATTAATGAACGCCAGCGCCTCGTCCTCAACCGTCTCGTCGACGGCTTCGATGGCAAATTGACATCATCAAAGTATGCGAAACTCGCGAAGTGCTCCCAGGACACGGCGCAGCGTGACATGACCTCTCTCGTCGAGCGGGGAATTCTGGTTCGCAGTGCGGCCGGCGGCCGTAGCACGAGCTATCATCTCGCAGCGGAACCCGCGTAGAGGCGCAGATGGCTTTCGTGAGGCAGCACTTTCGTGCGGCGTTGGTGCATGAATCGGTTTGGTGTCGGGGTTTCCCGTTGCGTCGCACCCGGATCATGGTCGAGGGATGGCCAAACGCTCGAAGGTCCACCCTAACTACAAAGCTCGCTACCGGGTCACCAACTGGCCGACCTACGATCAAAGTCTGGTAGGGCGGGGGAGCCTCACCGTTTGGTTCTCTCCCGAGGCGATCGCGGCCTGGGCGCCTGAGAAAAACGGCCGCCGCGGCGGCCAGCGTCGTTACTCAGATGTTGCAGTACAGACTGCTCTTCACCTGCGCTTGCTCCTGGGTCTGCCGTGGAGGCAAACCGAAGGTCTTCTGCAGTCGCTTGTCGAATTGGTTGGGCTCGAGATGGAGGTGCCCGATCATACGACTCTTTCCAGGCGCTGCCGGGACCTCGCCACTGATCTTCGCCGCTCGCCATCGTCGGGGCCGATCCATCTGATCGTCGATGCCTCGGGACTTAAAGTATTCGGCCAAGGGGAATGGGCGGCTGCCAAGTATGGCTGTCGGCGCATGGGATGGAGGAAACTACACCTGGCCGTCGATGAGAAGGGGCGCGTTGTGGCCGCGGAACTCACCGACAACGATGTGGCCGACGCCTCTGCGTTCCCAAACTTACTGAGTAAGACCGAGGGGAAGATCGACCGTTTCACAGCCGACGGCGCGTACGACCGACGCGAAGTTTACGAGACGGCCGGAAAACGGGGTGCCTACGTAGTCGTTCCGCCTCAACGCGGCGCTGTCGTGTCGGGGGATCCGGTTCTTGGAACGAGAGACAGACATATCAGACGAATCGCCAAGGTTGGCCTCGCACAATGGCGACGCGAGAAAGGACAGCACCGCCAAGCCCGAGCCGAGAACACTTTTTATCGCTACAAAAGAATCATCGGGCCTAGTCTTCGCGCTCGCGATCCAATGGCTCAACGAAATGAGATGTTGGCGGCGTGCAACTTACTGAACTGGATGTCGGAGCTTGGGATGCCAAGCTCGCAGAAGCTGACTACGTGAGGATCCGTTACTCAGCAGAGCGTTCGATCTGAAAATCGATTCATGCACCAACGCCCGCAGAGCTTGGAAGCGTGAGGCTGGTCCAAGCGCACGCCGATCGCCTGGGGCTCCGCTCCAAGACTCGCAAGTCTGGGGAAGGGGCGATTACGAAAAAACCGTTTACCCGCGGACATATCTACAAGTTGTTGTCGAACCCGATCTACATCGGTCGGGTACACCATGCGGGCCAGTACTATGAGGGCGAGCACGAGGGAATTGTCGATCTGGTGCAGTGGGAGAAGGTACAGGCCGGGCTTCGCGCCAATGCAGCATTGCGCGGAGACACTGTGAAATGTTCGCCTAGTTTGTTGACTGGCATTGTGTTCGACGACCACGGGCGACGTTTGACTCCCTCTTTCACGAGAAAGGGAACCAAGCGTTATCGATACTATATCGGTGCGGATGAGCCGGAAGGAGCACGAGCATCGAGTCGATGCTGGCGCGTGAACGCTGAGCAGCTCGAAGCGGTGGTGATGGGAAACGTCAACACGCTTGTTACTGATCCGGCCGCTCTCAGGGGTTCTCTTGGTCAGGCGAACGTCAGTGATTCCCAGATCACGGAGCTTCTGTCATCCACGCAATCATCGAACCATCGAACCATCGAACCATCGAACCTTAGGCGAGCCGAGGGCAGGTGCTTTGCGCAAGCTGCTACGGCGAGTCGAAATCAGCGAGACGAAACTGCGGCTCACGTTCCGGCTCGCGGCCGTGGCGCAATGGCTTAGTGGTGGAACCGAAACGACCGTGGCAACCGAGTTCTGCGAAGATCCGTCGGAGACTTTCGACGTCGATGTCCCGTACCAGATTCGTCGTTGCGGCTACGGGCGGCGTTTGCTGGTTTCGGACCGCTCAAGATCCAAGCCGTCGCCGGATGCACGGTTGATCTCCGCGATAACCGAAGCCCACAGTTGGATGGCGAAGCTGCAATCCGATGAAGGGGTTGGGCTAAAAGCTTTGGCCGATCAGCTGCACGCAGACCGAGCTGATCTCGGACGCCGGCTTCGACTGACCTTCCTGGCGCCCGATATCGTTGAGCGGATTCTGGGAGGGCGACAGCCCGCGGAGCTGACAGTAACCCGCCTACTTCGTCTAAGAGATCTGCCACTTTCCTGGGCAGAGCAACGCCGCCTTTTGGGTTTTCCCGACCCGCGCAACGCCGAACAATCAGCATCCTGAAAACGATACTGTGGACTTTCTCTGGGCCTACCGGAGACACTCTGCAGATGTCGGCAACCTAGGGCTCGCCAGACCGTCTCTCCACCGCGAAGCCAACGCTCCAACGCCGCTAACCCCCGGAAACTACGCCGTTTCCAAAAGCCGATATCGGGGACCTGAGTTCGAGAAAGATAAAGTGGTGGAGCAGAAGGGATTCGAACCCTCGACCCCCACGTTGCGAACGTGGTGCTCTCCCAACTGAGCTACTGCCCCACTTCTTTGGAGCGACGGCTTGTTGGGAGGCCGTCGCGTGGTTTGCTTGGTGTCGTTTTAGGCCGTGCGGCTGTTTGGACGACCTTCAGCGGTTTCCTGTTGTGCCTTACACTCGATGCAAAGTGTAGTCACGGGGCGGGCTCGGAGGCGGCCGACGGTGATCATCTCGCCGCACTCCTGACATTCGCCGAAGGTGCCGTCTTCCAGACGCTTGATCGCCTCGTCAACCTTGTCGAGGAGTTTTCGCTCGCGGTCGCGAATGCGTAGGTCACGGGTAGAGTCGCTTTCCCAGGCCGCGCGATCAGAAGGATCAGCAAACGCGTCGGGTTGTCCGCCCATGTCTTCGACCGTGCGTGCGGCGTCTGACGTCAAGCGGCGCTTTTCAGTGTTTAGGAGACGCTCGAACATCTCTTGATTGGCTGCACTTAAACTTTTGCTCATGGGTCCCTATGTAAGCCTTGTGGGCACGACCAACCCGGAATGCTACCATTCCGGCGACCGCATTGAAAGCAAGACGGAGTCGCGAAAAGTGACTCCTCGGATCTAAAAACCTCTATGAAAACAGCGACATTCGAAGCGCAGGCAGGCATTGCTGGCGATATGACGGTGGCGGCTCTGCTCGACGCGGGGGGTGGGCGCGGCGCCACCATCGAGGGCTTGCGCGAAGCGTTGGCGAGCTTGGAGCTTTCGGCTTGGTCGATCGAGCTGGACACCGTGAAAGTGGGGTCAATCAGCGCCCGTCATTTCCGTGTCGGGTGGGATGCCAGTCGTCAGCCGCACCGCGATTGGGGAACGATCCGCGGACTGTTGGAACGCGCGGCCGGCTCGGGTCTCGGTGAAGAGGTTGCGGCACGCGCGATTCGGATCTTTGAAGGCCTGGCCAAAGCCGAGGCTGAAGTCCACGCCACGACGCTGGCCAAAGTTCATTTTCACGAAGTCGGCTGCGTCGATTCGATCATCGATATCGTCGGCGCCGCCTGGTGTTTGGAACGACTCGGAATCGACGCTTGCTTCGTTGGACCGATTGTCGTGGGCAGCGGGCATGTCGAAACCGAGCACGGTCGGCTACCGGTGCCAGCACCGGCAACGGCGCTGCTACTTCGCGGTTTCAATGTCGTACTTGGCGACGGGCAGGGCGAACTCACTACGCCCACTGGCGCGGCGATTTTGGCGGCCGAGGCTAAACCCTTTCGCCCCAGTTTTGCGCTGCAAGCGGTTGGCACCGGCGCTGGCACGATGCGACTGGCTGACCGGCCGAACGTGTTGCGGGTTTTCATCGGCGAGGCTGACGAGGAGCACGACGAAGAACTCGTGATGATCGAGGCTGACATCGATGACATGACACCCGAAGCGTTGGCCTACGCA
>JBLFWR010000137.1:0-9324 GCA_047611725.1 Binatia bacterium
CACGCGCGAGGCTGTTGAAACATCGCCAATTTCGGCGGAGGCAGCGCTTGTTAAACGCGCCACCGCGCCGTCCACGCCAAGCGGCTCGGCGCGTTGCCGCGAACCGCGCACGCGCACGTTGACGTCTGCGGGGTCGAAGTCGTAGGGCCGGTCGCTGGCGTTTGTGATCGTGATTTTGATGGGAAGGACACCGGCGGCACTCACATCGGCGTCGAAATCCAGAACCGTCGCAAAGCCCTTTTGCGGTTCCACCCGAACCTGGATGCCTCCGCTTTGGGGCGCGGCTGCACGAGCTGGTGATGTCGTTCCCGTAGATCCGTTCACCGCCGCTGTCGTGGCACCGACTTGCGGGCGTCGCCCAACAATCTTTCCGCGATTCACAATCAACCCACTGCGGCCCGTCATCGACAAGAACAAGCCGCGCTCAAAAGCTAGCGTCGGACCGGAGCTTTGTTTCGGGTCTACATGCACGCCGTCGGCCTCGCAGGTTATGGTCACGGTCCCGGAACGACCATTGCCTTCAGCCTGCAGAAAACCAGGGCGGCCGGGTTTCGCGGCGCGAAACGATGTGGCCGTCATTTTCATGTCGCGCACCGATTCGAAGACGTAGCGGTTCGCCTCTTCGCACGAGATCTCGGCGGTGTGGAGTTCCATGGATTTGGTAACCGGCGTGCAGGAAGTGGCCAGCGCCAACGCGGCAGCAAGGGCAGCAACACCAGCAACGGGAATATGCACGGTCGGAGAGGGGCGGTTCGAAGCGGTGTGATTCACCCGCCCATTGTAGGATTGCCACCGTCTCGTTGAAACATGAGACGGAGATTATCCGCGCAGGCGGTGCCATTGAGCAGCGCGACCGTCACGAAAGTAGGCTCGAGAAGCCAAGGGCTAGAGGGAAATCCAGGGAAAACAGCGACGGCGCCGACCATGGCCAATACATAGTTCGCGATCCCCGCCGTGTGGCCGCGGCCAGAACGGACAGTGGGGCGATCGGCGCGTCCGTCAGCCAGCGAACGCAGCAGGTAGGGGATAAATGACAACGCCAGGGTGTATACGGGCAGCCAGTTAGCGTGCCGCGAAAACCGTACGGCGCTGCCCCAGACCGGATCGCTCCAAACCTCGCGCAGCGCAAAGGCCGAGAATACGAGCGCCAAAAACACGGCGTCGCTGAGGTTGTCGATCAGGCGCCCCTTCAAACTCGGTTCCACTCCAGCGGCGCGCGCCATCGGCCCGTCGGTGTAGTCGGAAAGACACGCCAAGGCCGTCGCAGGCAACACCACCCCCGAAGTCGGCTCGAGCCAAAGCTCGGTGAAAATAACCACGCCCAACAGCGGGCGGGACAAACTCACCAGATCGTGGGCTGCGAGACCAAACACGAAACCGATCCCCTCCTCAGGCCGCTGGCCGCATTTGGGCGTCCCAGCAAGCAAAGTGCCCGGCAGCAACTCGCTCCACACTGGAGTCACCGGTCAGCGATGCGACGTAGACACTGTTGGCCGACTCTTCGCTCGGCCCGTTGCCTACGATGTGCCCGGCAAAAACCAGCTGCTTCCCATCGGGCGAAATTAGCGGATGCGACGACGCGAATTGATCAAAGAACCAGCAAAAGTAGACGAGTTCACGCGACGGATAGAACGACGTCGGAAGCATCTGACGCGCGCCATCCGTATCCAAGATGGACCAGCGCATTCCCGAACGCTCATCGAATGAGACTAACGCCAGCTTGGTAGAACAGGGAGCCCAAAAAAAGCTGACCAATTCGTCGTCCGCAATCGCCTGGGTTCGGCCCGTCGCAACATCAATTAACCGCAGGCCCGCATACAGATGAGGCGAATCACCATCGGCTTCGGCAACCGCCACCGTGCGCCCATCCGGCGCCCACAGAACCACGGTTTGACCACCGACCGGCGCCACAAAATCAGTGGTCCCATCGGCGATCCGATAGAAGGCCAGCATTTCCCGGCGCGGATCGGACGCATCGACATAGGCCAGTCGCGACCCATCGGGCGACCAAGTTGGTGTACGAAACTCTCCTGGTACGAGCCGATCGAGTTCTTCAACACGGTCGCCGCCAACATCAAAAATCGCCAGTCGCGCTTCATCATAGATGCTGCGACTGCCACCGGTGTGAACCGCGATAATCGAGTCGTTCGGCGACCACGACCAGAACAAGGGAGCCCCCTGATCCAGCAAAGTGGTCTTGCCCGGCGACTCCATGCTGGCCATTTCCAGCCGTAGATCGTCGCGGCTCTGCAGCAGCAGAGCGATGTGGCGCGAGTCTGACGACCAACTTTCGCAAACCGGCGCCGCCTCGGTCATTCGCCAGATTTCATGAACTCGAAACCCGTCTTCGTGCACGGCATACAGCCCCGCCTCGGGAGAAGCTCCCGTACGCACGCCAAAACAGGCCACATGAGATCCGTCTGGCGAGAATGATGGCCAGACATAGTGAAGACGGTCAGGCGTCTGCGCATCCGACCATCCCCAGGTCAGCCTGCGCGGCTGATCACCGCTCCCAGATTCGTAGACGTCACCGTCGTCGCCCACATAGACGAGTCGACAATGTTCCTCGGCTTTCACCCGCAACTTCCTCCACCTCCACAACCACAGCCCAGGGCAAATCGGCTCTGCGGGTGGCGGAACACGGGAGTTATTTATCCCAGGTGCCTACGCCCCCCACTTCGAGGTCGATATGATTCTTGTTCGCACTACGCCCGCAAAGCATGACGTAGAGCGCCCCTTCTCCACCATCGCAGGGTCGGGCGGTCACGAAGGCCAGAACCCGACGGGAACTGGGACCACACGCCAACCACTCCGGCACCTGACGACAAAGAACCCCCTGTTGGCCGGGGGAGTTTCGTCCTTTGCCTGTGATGACTAGTACGCAGCCTGTGCCACGCGCTTGATGCTCACGGATGAAATCATCCACTACCTGACGCGCGTCTTCCAGACAGTGCCCGTGCAGATCTATATGTTCACGCACAGCGAACTCGCCTCGCGAGAGCCGATCGACCGTTTCGCGAGAGACACTTTTGCAACGTCCACGAACGAATCCATCAGTATAACTCAGGTTAAAACCCTCCGCGGCTCTCAAAGCGGCAAGGTCTTCGGCGTGGATTTGGTCGTATGAAAATAAATCCGATTTCGCGACTTTTTGAATTTCCCGAACGCGGGTTTTTCCCGTCACGGGACTCGTTCCGGCCATTGCGGAGGTATATGCGGTGTGTTCGTCCACTTCGGCGGGCTCGGCGGGAGGCTCTAACGCTTCCGACACCTGCGAAACTCGCGGAGCATCGACCTCGGCACGCTTGCGCTTTCGTTCACGCTTGCCGAGTTCTCGTCCCAGACCCGCGAAGGGCGAGTTGAAAGAGTCGGACGAGTTGACACCTGCTTTGGGCGTCGCCGCTTTGCTCTGAGGTTTTTTACGCGAGGCCATTGGCTGAAAAAGGGGACACGGCCTGCCCGACACCTGCCCGACGCCTGCAGAAGGGCTGCCCAAATCCCGTGCTCAGAATACCCCGCGTGAACCGGTAGGCAACAGCGTCCCGCGCAAAGCCTGCGAGGACCAGCTCTTGGATGGCGCCATCGTGGTGGTAAGAATCACCCCCATGCCAAATAAGCCCTCATCGCCCACGTTCTCCTTGTTCTTGCCTCAAGCAGGCATGTCCTACGCCCAGATTCGCGACCGAGCTCAAACCCTAGAGCGGCTTGGCTACGATGGACTTTGGCTGGTTGACCATTTTTGGGCCGGTGGGGCACCGGATCTCGATTTCGTTGAAGGATGGACCGCGCTGGCAGCCCTGGCTGAAGCCACGCAACGGCTGCGGCTGGGATTGCTGGTGACCTGCAATTCCTATCGCCACCCGGGGTTGGTCGCCAAAATGGCCGCCACCGTTGACCAAGTAAGCGGGGGGCGCGCAGAGCTTGGGATGGGAGCCGGATGGATGGAAAGCGAGTACCGCGCCTACGGCTACGACTTTCCACCGATTCCGCAGCGCTTGGCCCAACTCGGCGAGGGACTGGAAGTGATCACCCGGCTGTTTGGTGGCGGACGTACAGATTTTCAAGGCGACCACTACCGCATCCAGGATGCTCCCTTCGCGCCTGTGCCCGTCCAATCCCCGCTACCTATCACGATCGGTGGAGCCGGTGAGAAGGTGCTTCTCAAACTGGTCGCCAAATACGCTCAGCGCTGGAACTGCCCAATGAACGCGGCGCCCGAGATCCCGCGTCTGCGCGAAGTGTTGGCTGACCATTGCGCCAAGATTGGCCGCGATCCGGCTGAAATCATCACCAGCGAACAAACCGTGGTCGTGTTGGGGAAAGACCGCAAAGAGTACGAAGCCAAGCGTGAACTGGCTGAACTACTGGTCGGCGGGTTCGCTGATCTGAACACGGTCGCGGTGGCGGGCACTCCCGATGATGTCATCGCGGGCCTGCGGGCCAAGATTCAGGACAAGGGCGTCCAGGATTTCGCGATCTTGTTCGGCGACTTCGGGATGGACGACACGCTGGAGCTGTTTGCCGAAAAGGTCATGCCAGCACTGCGCTGAGCAACGCGCGGAACCTCGGGACCTCGGATCCCCGGAACGAGCCCGAGTCCGGCGCCGGGTTAGCTCGATTTAGGTTTTCGTGGTGGGCGCGGCTCGGGCTCGTCGGCCTGTAAATACTCGATGAACTTCTCTGCGGCCGGGCTAAAATGCTTGCCCGTGCGGTGAATGATCCCGATCGGTCGGGTGATTTCGCGATCGGTCAGGTCGACCTTAACCAGCGAACCGGACGCCACTTCGTGGATGCAGCTCTTTTCGGGAATCACAGCAACGCCGGCCCCAACTTCGGTCAGCCTCTTCACCATCTCGATATTGTCGAGTTCGGCAACGTACTGAACGTTGGCGTGTTGCTCCGCGAATAGACGGTCCAACGCCAGGCGAGTTGGGATCCCCTTTTCGAACCCGACGACTTTCTCGCCATCTAAATTGGCCACCGAGATCGACGGCGTTTCAGCCAAATGGTGATCTGGAGAACAAACCATCACCAGCTGGTCGGTACGAAAATCCAAGACCGTGATCTGCGCTCTCGCGGTCGGGTATGCCACGATCCCGAGATCGACATTGCCGCGTAACACCTGCTCGTAGACATGGCTGGCCCTGTCATACTCGAGATAGACGTTGACATGAGAGAAGTCGGCGAAGTAGCGCTTGAGCGGCTCCGAGAGTTCATACAGGCCGATAGAGTGCACCGTACCGACCCGAATATTGCCGGTAACCACGTTGGAGAGACCCTGGAGCTGGGCTTCCATTTCACCGAAGACGTGCAGCATCTCGCGGCTGGCACGGTGGAGAATCTCACCCGCTGCAGTCGGTCGAACGCTGCCCCGCTTGCGCTCTAGCAGACGCTTTCCATAGCGCTCTTCGAGCCCACGAACTTGCTGACTGACAGCCGACTGGGTGATGAAGTTCTGAGAAGCAGCCAAAGAGAAGCTTTGGTTCTCGACCACGTCGCAGAAGATCTTGAGCGTTTCGATATGCATGGCGGACTCGTCCTTCGGCCAGCATCATTACAGATGGTGAAGTATCTGAATGATTAGTGGCCCGAATCCTTATGTTTAGCCCCCAGGCTGGCCCAAGGAAAGCGCAGCTAATCTCGAAATTTCGCAGCCGGAATATTCGGCCAGGCAAAACGGAGCTCAAGCGGCACAGCTTTGGCCTTGGCTGCCCGCCGCCCCCTGCTAAGGAGAGGTGGTGATCGACACGAAACAACCCAATCGACTCCGGCCGCTGCGAGCGCCAAGTTATCGCGCATGACGGACTCAAGCATGCACGTTCTGGTACTGGCTGGTGGTGAGGCAGCCGAACATCCAATCTCACTACGCTCGGCCGCCACAGTGGTGCGCGCGCTGGCGGCTGGTCCTCACCGCGTCACTGTGGTCGGAATTCGTCGCGACGGAGTTTGGATTCTTGGCGACCTAGGGCCGTTGCTCGACGCCGCTAGAACTTCAATCGTAGAGCTGAATGGCGACTCCGAGGTTTCTGGAGTTCCGGTGGTGTTGGCGTGGAACGGCCATGACACTCGGCTCGTGCGCCAAGACGGCAAACCTCTGGACCTACCGGCGCTGGATGTCTGTTTCCCCGTTCTTCATGGGCCCTTGGGTGAGGACGGCACCGTGCAGGGTACGCTGGCCTTGAGCCACCTTCCTTTCGTCGGCGCTCATACCACCGCCGCGGCATTGGCTATGGATAAGCTGGCCATGAAGACCCTGTGCGCCGGAGCCGGAATTGCCCAAGTTGAGCATGTCGATGCCACTGCGCGACCCGACGCCGACATCGCCGCCGAGGTCGAGTCGAAGTTCGGATACCCCTGCTTCGTAAAGCCCGCCAACCAAGGTTCGTCGGTCGGTGTTTCAAAAGCGGGTAGTCGCGAAGAGTTGGCCAAGGGTTTGGCCGAGGCGCGCCTTCATGACCGAAGGGTGTTGGTCGAACGTGCGGTTGACGCCCGTGAAATTGAACTCGCGGTGCTTGGCGCCGCGCCCTGCAAGATCTCACCGCCCGGAGAAGTTCTTCCGGCCGAAGGTTTCTACGACTTCAACTCCAAGTACGTTGACGATACCGCTGGACTGATCGCGCCTACCGAAGTCGAGGAATCGGCTCTCGCCACGATGCACGAAATCGCTCAACGAGCCTGGGAATTGATCGACGGTCGCGGAATGGCTCGGATCGATTTCTTTCTGGAACGAAAAACCGGGGAGGTCCTTCTCAATGAGATCAACACCATCCCCGGCTTCACCGAGATCAGTATGTACCCGCGTTTATGGCGAGCCGCCGGAGTAGAAACTCCCGAACTGGTCGAGCAGCTTCTGCGTCTGGCGTTGGAAGAATAGCGACAACTCGCAGCGCCTTGCGGTGCCACGAGTTGCCTGTTTCGCTTGTGTCGCCTCTAGCGGCGGCGTTCGACCTGCACGACCTGCTGGAAGGTCGGTCGGTTGATCCATCCGATCGGATCCACTTCGGCAAGCCCGAAGGCCACGAACTGAACGAACTCTGCAGACGGGTCAGCCTGCCAGTCCACGGGGGCCGCAGAACCGAAGTCCGAAGTCAGATCGGTAATCGCCTCGTTCAAGCTCGTAACCAGGGCGCTCCGACAACCAGCAGCCGTTCCATCCGCGCACTGCAAAGCCGCATAAGGAGCCTGAACCGGCGCCCCTAAGGCCATGCGGAAGACCTTATCGAGCAGTCCGTAGTAGCCACTTTGATAGGCCGAACCGATGGGACCCGGCCGATTGTCGAATCCCAGAGGAATGTCGGAGTAGAAGGGAGAAAGCTGCGGACCAACCGTCGCTTCGATCATCGGCCGGAACCAGGCGTCCATGATCGCCACCGCAGTCCCGTGATCGTACGTGCCGCTGTCATCGCGGTCGCGGCGGAACGCACCCGACGCAACCCAATCGGTCATGATCGTAAGCACCGGTTCGAGACCCGCTTCGGTTCCAATCAGCTGCAACGCGAGGGGCAGGACCTGGCTTCCGCGCAAATCAACCGTCCCGGCGTCTTCCATCAGCTCGACCATTTGGGCGATCGTGATCGGAGTACCCGCATCGATCAACGCGTCTACCCGCTCGTCCAACGAATCGACTCGATGGACGCTGGTGAATCCGTAGTTGCCGTCATTGGCTCGCCAATCGCGAGCCGGCTTGTTGTTCCATGAGGTCAGGCGTCCGTTGGCCGGATTAAGTTCGGATGGGTGGTCGCGACGACGAACGAAGCCTTCCCATTCCCATTCGCCGTTGCCCCAACTCGGGAACTCAGGGTCAACACCTACGGCTCGAATCGGAAACAAGCCGGAATGGTAGAAGAACAGGTCTTTTTCGTTCGTATACAGCCAGTTAAAGCTGCCCGGGGCTTTGTCGATAGCCCGCTCGAACTGTCTGGCCCGCTTGGTGTTCACATTGATACGCGCGAAGGCCAACGCGTTTTCACCCTCGTGCGTGAAGCTCGAGCGCTGCTTGACCAGAGCTACCGGTTCGCCACCAACCGACGCGCGGGCGAAGACAATACCGTGGATGGTACGTTCCACGCGTGCCTGCAAGTTGTCCGGGTTGGAGGCGCAGAACGTGTTGCCACCAGCACACCAGGTGTCAACACGAACGAACATCTCGACACACTCACCGTTGAACTCGTAGTGGATGGCGTCAGGAGCAGGCGAACCGCCACCGGGGACACACAGCTTGGCCACCCTTACGTCGGTGTTGTCGGAACCGCCGGCAGTCGCACTCCACGCGTAGTTGCGGCCTCGACCGAGTACGATGTACGGCGTGCCGGTCACGGCGACACCACGCGCGAACAGCTTTCCGGCATCGACCGAAAACTCGCTCAAGACCTCGGGGACGAAATAGCCGGTCTGCGGGCCCATCACTGCGATCGGATGCCCACCGGCTGCATGCTCGGACGTGATTCCGACGAAGTTGCTCATGGCCGGATTGCCGCTTTTGCCAGCCTGCAAGTAGCGGGTATCGATGATCGATGTCGTCGGGGCAGGCAGCGCACCGATCACTTCGACGGTCGGTCGCGTCACGATCGAGTCGAGATCTGGGATCGCCACCGCATCGGGGTTAACCGGCGAAGTCGCGGGGTAAGGAAACGACAACTCGCTCGTCACCGGTGCTTCTGGCTCTTCGCCGCGACGCAAATCGTTGTAGAGAGTTTCGCCGTCCAAGGCCCCAAGAGCACCTTGCAAACGCTGCAGAAGCTGAGCGTTTCGATGCTCGCCTCCGCCCCCAGCTCCGAACAGCAACTCAAGCTGCGTCGCGATCGCAACGATGTCAGTTTTCTTGAAAAGCTGGATGGGCAGCAGGTCCAAGCCAACATACTCGGCCGGAGCAACCCCTAGAGGGCTGGCGTTGGAGAGAAAGATGAAATCGTTCACCCCCTGCAGGAAGTTCTCGATATCGGTGTTTACCCGTCGCGTGCGTCCACGCGACGACGCAAGAATCGTAGCGTACTGGGCTTCTAGATCCGCTTCATCATAGCCGGCGAAGTTATACGCGCCGACGTCCGTATCGAGATTGAACGCATCGAAACCAACAAACTCGGTGAGACGGCCTCGACCGGCATGACGCAGCAGATCCATCGAGAAAAGACGGTCTGTCGCCATGGCGAAGCCAATTCCGTACATCCCATCCCTGCGATTGCGCGCCTCGATATGGGGGACGCCAAAATCATCGCGTGTAATCCTCACGCCGGCGCGCCGCGGTGCAATGACGTTGAATGTCGTCAGCTCCTGCTCGATCGGCGCCGGCTTGAAGTACAGCGGTAGGTCGGCGTCAACCAGACC
>JBLFWR010000138.1:0-9297 GCA_047611725.1 Binatia bacterium
CCCGAGCTTGAGCCTGAGCGACTTTCCGCACGTTCTTGTTGAGAATCAGGATGCATTTCTGCTGGTTCTTAGTCTGCACGAACGACGGGGGCAGGGTGGTTGTAGTCGTGCTTGTGGTGCTCGTCGTACTGGTACTGGTGGTCGTAGTACTGGTGGTGCTAGTGGTGGTCGTCGTCGTGCATAGAGAGGCCATGTGCACATGAGTGCATGTGCCAGCGCCATCGCAGGTGTCTTCGGTGCACGCCAGCGAGTCTTCGGTACACGCGGTGCCAGTTTCGACCACCTCATCCATGGGGCAGGCCACATCGTCGCCCGCACAGACTTCTTCCACGTCGCATTCGCCGACTGCGACGCGGCATGGTGTCGCTGCGGATACTAGGCCGTCGCTCGGACAGTCCGCTCCGCTGCCAGTGCATTGCTCTGCGATGTCACAAAGACCGGCGACCGCGCGACATTCGGTTTCTGCAGCAAGGAATTCGTCGGTCGGGCAAGTCACTTCAGAGCCTGAACAAGTTTCAGCTGCGTCGCAGGAACCAGCTGTCGTTCGACAAACGGTGCCGACGCTGGCGAGCAGATCGTTGGGGCAGGCCCCGGTTGAACCCGAACAAGCTTCTTCTGTGTCGCAGAGATCAGCGGCGATTCTGCACACCGTTGTGTCAGCCGCGAATCCATCGCTCGGGCAGAACGCGCCGGTTCCGGAGCAAACCTCGGCAACGTCGCATGCGCCATCGGCCGCGCGGCATTGTGTGGAACCGGGTTCGAAGGAATCGGTTGGACAATCTGCCGCAGAGCCCGTGCAGTTTTCCACAATGTCGCAAGTTCCGGCGGAACCTCGGCAGGCGGTTGCTGACGACACGAAGGCGTCAGCAGGGCAGTCGGCATCGCTGCCAGTGCATGTCTCGGCTTCATCGCACTGGCCCGCAGCTGCGCGGCACTCGGTGCCGGCATCGGCAAGCGCATCGGCAGTGCAGGCTGTGGTGACTCCGTCACAGAAATCTTCTTCGTCGCACTCACCGGTTGATGCGCGGCACACGGTGGCAGCGCTGGCGATCAGATCGGTCGGACAATCCGCGCCCGCCCCTGTGCAATTTTCGGCTGCGTCGCAGTCGCTCGCGGCATCACGACAAACCGTAGCGTTGGAAACGAAGCTGTTGTTTGGACAAATCCCGCTGCTGCCGGTGCAGGTTTCGGCTGCGTCGCACTCACCCGCAGAGGTGCGACAAACGGTTGCCGAAGTTTCAAACGTGCAGGTTGGAGAACAGCAATCACCTGCGATGGTGTTCCCATCATCGCATTGCTCGCCGAAGTCCACGACGACATTGCCGCAAGAGTTTTCGAGCTGATCGGTCATGAAGTCGATGAGCATGCCTGCGCCCAGGGCTACGGCCTTCGGGTACATTCCTTCACCGTAAAGTTGTAGCAGCGATTTCTGGTCGACTGAGTTGTCGATGCCGTTCCAGAGCTGTGGGCGCGGGTCGCCGTCGCCGGTGCCACCACCGGTGCTTTCAATATACGCGGTGCCTGCCTCGTAGGCCGACCCGCCTCGTCCGCTGTTGTTGGAAACCGCACCGAAATCGTCGAGCCACCAATCGTCGCCGAGCACGCAGCCGTAGCACCCGACTTTGTCTACTTCCCAACGATCGTCGCCGAAAATTCCGCCGTCAATGAAGACCAACGACGGGAACATTTGTTGATACTCACTGGAAATTTGTGCGCCAGCCTGCTCATCGATTTCAACCTGATACGACGTCATGTCGTAGGTGAAATTTGCGGCGTTCTTCACATAGCCATCCGGCGTGCGTACGGCGGGAAACTCGGGCATTACGCTTGCGAAACTAAAAGACGGCCAAGCTCCGGGGCCCCAGTCTTCGAAGTCAGATCCGTCAGGCGGCACGTGTGCGTCGTCGTGGGTGTGCGGCGGCGACGTTGCATCCTGCATCAGGTGGATGGAGCGCCCGAGCATGTGGAAGGCGGCGTCTACGCCGTGGTAGTTGGAGGCATTGAAGGCTGATTGTGCCGAGTTCCAGCGGTCTATCGCATTGTCGGGAGAGGCCCCGTTGCCAAGCGAAAAGCCGGGCGCCGAATCGAGTTTTGGGTTGTAGAAGTGCCCCAACGATCGAACCCCGGTGTCTTCGTCAATGACGCCGTTTTGGAGTTCAACTTTCTCGGAAGCGCCGTAGAAGAAGGCATCGACGATATCGACCGAGGCCCCTGCCATGCCGTGGTGAACGACGAACTCGTTGTGAGCCAGGGCATTTCCCGCGTTCGCGACAAACAAGAGTGACGCGGCCAAGGTAAGACCGAACTTCGAGATCGAAGCGGCGTTCATGGCGCACCCGTAAGAGCAGAGAACTGACGCGCCGCCATATCTGCCGCTTTGGTTCCGGTGGCTGCTAACGCTTGCAGTTAGGCAAGCGCCGCGCTTCCGCCGTCCTCGG
Source organism: Binatia bacterium (assembly GCA_047611725.1). Classification (GTDB taxonomy): domain Bacteria; phylum Desulfobacterota; class Binatia; order UBA1149; family CAITLU01; genus JBLFWR01. Next base: position 2,439 of record JBLFWR010000138.1, read on the forward strand.
CGAGTTTCTCAATCGCCCACCGAGCCACCGTTGTGTTGAGGTCCGCAGCAAGAACACCGAGCTGCTCTGGTCTGGCCGAGGCTTGCAACGCTCGCAGTTCGCGCTCAGCCAGCGCAATGCGTGCGTAGCTTCGCCAGGCCGCATCGGGATCGGCGACAATCGCATTCAGAAGTGCGCCGCTTTCGATCCCGTCCGTGAATCCAAGATAGTACAGAGCGGTCAGGCGAGTTAGTGACTCGTCGGAGTACACGGCGTCGACCAGGTCTGCTTCCAGCCCGTCATCACCAAGCATTGCTGCAACTCCGGCGGCCGTGACGCGAACGGTCGGATCCGAGTGATTGCTGAGTAGGCGAACAAGGAAGGCGTCGGTCGGTCCACCGACGCGGCCGAGTACCGCCAGCGCGTTTTTCAATAGTGTCGGATCGTTCGTGGCTGCCAGCAACAAGCGCATTGCCGAGGCGGAAGAGGGAGCACCGATGCGTCGCAGGGCAATCAGTGCGTCGCGGCGTACGGAGGAGTCGGAATCTGCAGCTGCTGCGGCGATCAACGCGACGACTGAATCGGTATCGCGTTGCAGTCCGAGCAGTGAGGCCGAAAGTCGTTTCTCGGCAATGGTGCCGTCGGCAAGCAACTGTCGTAGAAGTGTCTGTGCCGATGCGGCGGCTGTGAGCAGCGTCCCCTCGATTTCGGCCTGCTCTGCGCGCCCAGCGTCAAGCCAGCGTTCAACGAGTTCGGCCGGTGCCAGTGCAGCGAGCTCAGCCGTCAAAGCCGGGTTGGTGAGCTGATTGGAGAGCGCTGTGCCAGGCACGGCGAGCGTTAAAGCCAGCAATAGCGCCATTGGCGCCAGTGTACGGGCAGCCCTGAACGGTCTGGCCGAGGTTCGATAACAAGCAATCATGAGCCGCGTCTGTCCCCTGAGTAGGCGTCAGCTTGCACCAAGCGTGCAGGCTATCGACCAGAATAGTTGCTAGGTCGCAGCAATGTCCAATGTCTAAGGGGGCGGAGGGAGGACAGGAGTTAGGAAAGGGACTGGTGGTGAAGCAAGCCGATGGCTGGGGCAGCGGGGGCACCTGCCGTGTACCCCCGCCTCGTGGCTCAGACGCTTCGCCCTGCCAGCCTAGCGGCCTTCTGAGATGAATCCCGACACGTCGAAATCTTCTTCTGCGACACCGCCGTTGGGCCCCTGGCACAGCATCACGCCGGTTTGTTCGGGATACTCTGGAGCGGGAACTGACAGCGGGTCGTGTGTCCAATCTGCATGTCGAAGACCATCAGCGAAAGTACGGTGCTGGACTTGAAATCCCACTTTGGGTCGGGATCGTCGGGGCGCGGCTTCTCACCGTCTCCATCCCATTGCTGAATGTACGAGCGCCACAGCTGTCCATCGTGGTCATAGACCTCAGTGTAGGGAATCAGGAATGTCTCGGCGTCGATGTAGATTACGCGAAGGCTGAAATTGTATCCGGGGATTTTCGAGCGCGCCCCGACGATCCAAGTTTCGCGCGGCTCCCACGTGTCTTGGAAGAGGAAGTCGGCCGGCTTGGAACCCCACTTGGTTGGCTTGTGGTCCGCGTAGAAGGGGGCCAAGATCGTCTTTTCCCCGAGCAGACTGAACTCGAACCAAGCCGGGTTGGCTCCAAACCCACCGTAACTATCCAAGTCGATGTCGCTGCCGAAATTTCCCTCGGATCTTTGCGCGGTGCTCAGACGACGCACGCGTCTGCTTTGGGGGAAATACAGCCACGAATCGTCGAGCCGGTCGGGGGCCGAATAGCGAGTGTAGGTAAACCCCGCCCCTTTGAGATCGAAGGGCTCGGACAATGGGCCAAGCATCTCGTGGTAGCGCTCGGTCGCCTCATCTCGAACGGGTTCTTCGGCAACTGGTCTCGGGTCGATGACCTCAATAGTGCCGCCGCGCCGAATCGCCCAGCGAATCGAAGGACCGAGCAGGTGCTGCCAGCGATCAACGTCGTCGCCTGTGATGATCGTTCCTGGTGCCGGCAGGTCGGTGGTCGTGATTTCGAACCGCTCGTAAATCGTCGGCTCATTCATCTCAGCGCCAACTTGGGCTTCAAGCAGCCCTTCAGGAAGGGGTGCCGTCGGCTTTGGTTTTGGAGTGGTCTGCCACGACCTGCCACGAACTATGGCCCGGCCCGATGTTTCCCGCCACGGGTCGCGGGAAACATCGGGCTGTGACACTCGGGCTGTGACACCGGGCCGTGACACCGGGCCGTGACACCGGGCCGTGACACTCGGCCGTGTCGCGCCTGCCAGCCTACGGCGCCGGTTCAGGGCGCCTTAAACGTTGCTTTGACCAGTGCTGCGTCATTCACCTTGAGTTCGGTGAATTCGACGTCCCAACATTCTTGGGAAATTCCGTCGTCAGCGATCAGTTGGACGCGAACCGGCCCGGTAAGGGGAAGTGTTGGCGTGGGCAACAAATTGCCTTTGCCTGTCACCAGGACCTTGGCCTTTCCTGCCGCTCCGATTCCGAGCTTCACTTTGTTGATGCCTTCGATGAACTTGTTTTTGCGCTTATAGATGAAGCCCTTGTCGGAGGTGGCCTTCCAGCAATCTTTTCCGCTGCATGTGCCGCCTGACACGAACCCGGCATCGGATAGAGGCTGCAATGAGGCCGAGGCGTCGTACGTGCAAATCGACCAGTCGGTTCCCACCGTCGTTGGGTCGAGGAAATCGCCAAGCGCCGTTTCTTCGCCCTTCAACCACTTGAACTTGAATACGTCTTTATCGCCGCCCTTGTCTTTGATGAGCACCACGCCCTTGCCCGCGGCGCGGCAACCGACAGCCGGGATTGCGTCGCACACGTCAACCGGCGGGACCACGTTGTAGAACCAGTCTACATTGCTATCGAAGACCAATGTCGCACCGTTGACACGGTAGTGGTCGTGTCCGAGGCCACTTGTGCCAACGAAACTTGTGCCTACCGAGCAGAACGCGAAGCCTGCGCTATTGCTCGTTGTGACCAAAAGATCGCAAGCTGGATCGTCGCTAAGTCCGTCGTAGATCAGGTTCAGGGTGTAGTCGTCGCCATTGCCCTGAATCTCGTCAACACCGGCGGCCGCGAGCACGGCCGTGGCGACGTCGTCGTGGGCAAGCAGGCGCTGGTCTTCGTCAAAAAACGAACCCTGCTGCATCACGGCTTCGGAGCTGGGAAACCCAAGGTCGGCGCCGACCGAGCGATCGGCGTTGGCGGCGAACAGATGGCCAGGGGGCAAGTCGGCTACGTCAACCGAGTAGGTTGTCGAGTCGATCACTGCCGGTTCGATGGTAAACGGGTTGTTGTTTGAGGTTCGGAACCAGTGGCGATTTACGTCGTCGCCGCGTACGTCGTCCGACGAGCCGATGATTCCGTCAACTCCAGGGGCGGTGTCGAAGCTCGAATTTCCGCCGCTAGTGGACTGCGTGTAGTCGCTGAAAGCACTGGACAAGCCGGATTCGCTGGCCAGGTTTGGGTGGGCCAACCCGATACAGTGTCCGACTTCGTGCAACGCGACGCTTTCCCAATCAGCAGCGCTGAAGGGAATATTGTTCGAGCCACCAGAGAACAAGTTGGGCGAGCTGGGAGTTAGGGCGTTCCAGGTACTGACCAGGTTGGGGACAACGAGATCGATGAGTTCCGAGTCGACCGCGCCGGGGTCGGTACAGACATGGACATCGAGCACGCCACCGGTGCCAGTGTAGTTCGATGGGTGAGTGATGTTGGTTACGGTACCGCCAGAACTAATGAACGCGCCGGCCCAAGCTGAGGCGGGAAGTGAGATAAGAGCGACTAGCGAAAATGCGAGACTAAGGTGTTTCATGTTGCTCTCTCCCTTACTTTACGGCGCGCAGGCCAGATTCGGACGTCAAGGCGCGTAGCCGATCGGTAGCAGCAGCAAGCGATTGGATTTCGGAAATTCCTGGGAACTTCATCGCATCGCCACGAACACCGTTGTGTCGAATTTGGCGGTTCACGGCCGCGCGGCCGGCGACTCCGGGTACATTGAGATCGATGATGATTTCATTGGGGTCCGAGACGTAAATACGAACGTTGGCACCACCGGCAGCTCGCGCTGCCGTTTTGGCGGCAGCGATCTTCGCTTCATCCACACCTGCCATGTCCAGGTCCAGTAACTCCACCAGTAGTTCGTCCAGTTCGGTGTTTGACAGCTGGGTCTCGAAATCGCCCGGGTTCTTCCAGTGCGATGGGCGGTGTACGAGCAAGCGCCCGGAAGCGAAGACTTGAACCAGTGGTTCTTGGTCTTGCTCTTCGAGCATGCCGATTCGTTCGGTCAGGCTCACAATTGGTTCCTCGGCCGTGACGACCGAAGGCAAGAAAACAAAGAGGGCGGCTGCTAACGTGAGCAGCCCGGCGGTGGGCGTGTGGCGATCCATGGAGTTCCTCCGGAGATGTCGAGCGTTGAAAACTCTCGAAGCTACCCCGAGTAAGGGCATGCTAGCAACGCGTTTCCATGCGTTCGCCTGACTCCTGATTCAGCTTTTGGATTTCTTAGTTCGGTTTCGTTCTACGATTCGTTCGACCTCGGACGCTTCCAGGCCCGCTTCGCGCAGCACTTGCGCCGAGTCGGCTCCGAGATCTGGCGCTGGCTGATCTGCGGGCATGGTGTGCCCCGACATGATCAAGGGCGGCCCCATGGTTGTGAACTCGCCAAGAACCGGGTGTTGCACCTGCCGAAAGTATTGCATCGCCTCGATTTGAGGATCGGCCATGGTCTCGACCATCGTGCGCACCGGCGCCCAAATGATGCGGTAGTTTTCGAAAATCGCCCGCCATTCGTCCAACGTCTTGGCTTCGAACACGCCGTCGAGAATCGAGACCAAATCGCGCGAGTTGCGGTAGCGTTCTACCGGCCCCAGAAACTTCGGGTCAGCCTCGAGTTCAAGGCGTTCGATCGCCGTCAGGAACGGACGCCAATAGGGCGGGGACTCGATCATGACCAGAAGCAACCAACGATCGTCGCTGGTGCGGTAGTGATTCCAGAGTGGATTGCGCGGCGCCGACCGGTCGTGACGCGGGGCGGGTAGTCCGGTCACCAACACCTGGGAGAGATCGTTGCCCAACAGGTAGAGCCCAGTTTGAAGCAGCGATACGTCGATCTCCTGCCCCTTCCCATCTGCATCGCGCGAGCGAAGCGCAGCCAGAACTCCACACACCAACGACAGCGACGCAGCATGATCGCCAACCCCAGGGCGCTGCAGTGTGGGGATCGCAGAAGGGTCGTGTGTCACGTCCATCAAGCCTGACCGCGCCCACTGTGCGGCGTAGTCGAAGGCCGGTGTGTCGGCTTCCGGTCCATGGCCGCCGTAGCCTGACAAGGCTGCGTAGATCAGTCGCGGGTTCCGCGCCAGAAGGGTTTTCGAATTGATACCGAATTTGGAACGACGCCCCGGTAGCATGTTCGTGAGGAACACGTCCGCGTCATCCAAGATGCGAAGAAGAGCGTTGAGACTTTCGGCATCATTGAGGTCGAGCTCCAACGAACGTTTCCCGCGGTTGTCCATTTCGAACTGTGGCGAGCCCGGATAGTCAGATCGAAACCCGTTGTAGCGCGGTCGTGTGTGCCGAATGATTTCGCCGCCTACGGCCTCTACCTTAATGACTTCGGCTCCCAGGTCGGCCAGAAGTGCGCCAGCTGCTGGTGCCGCGACGTAAGTACCGACTTCGACGACCTGAATTCCTGAAAGAGGTGCGGCCACGATCAGGCGCTCGCTGCGTTTTGGCTGGACATTCAATATGGGGTAGCAGAGCAGGCCTCATGTTGCGAAAATCGCGACAGCAGCACCAACCGGATTGGGAGGGCGCGCCAGCGTGGACGACGAGGCCTAGCACGACCAGTCCCGTGCGGTGTCATCGTCGCATTAAGAACGGAGTGAAATAGATGAACGAACTGATCCGGCACGGACTCGACTCGCTCGTGGTACGGCGTGCGCTTACCGTGGCTGTCGTGGTCGGAACGGCGCTTAATTTGATCAACAACTACGAAGTGTTTCTCGGTGTTCGCCCGTCTGCAAAGGTGGTAGCCCAGATGGGGCTGACTTACGTTGTTCCCTATCTGGTCTCTACGCACGGTCAGGTCACGGGCGCGCGCGAACTCGATTCTGCCCTCCCCATGACTCGGTGAACACCCGTGGCCCCGAAATCCGCTCAATCATCCGTGATCGAAACTCCTTAGAATATGGCAACCTTCTACGCTTCCCTCCGCCCCGCTATAGATATTGGCGCTCTCGCCGCTCGTTGAAACGAGGCGGCAACTTTCCTGGCACATGGGGCGCTTCTTACAAACAGCCTGCCGACGATCATTCCTAAGAGTCATAAATCGCAGGTGCAGTTCGACTCAAGGGTCGATTCTACTTGACGGCCTTATCGACGAGCGTGAGGCCGCGGGGAGCGGTGATCGTTAGGCGCTCCATGCTTTTTCGCTCCAATGTGGGCGTTTGTACGTTAGGCGCCGCCTGTTGCGCACTGGAAGCGGTCCTAAAGTCGGTCTCGGACGGCGCGAAAACTGAGTTTTGAAATGTCATGTTATGCTTTGCGCATGACCACTTGCCACGAATCTCTCGCTGAAATTTCTCAACTCGCTGAACAAGAACTTCTCGCGCACTTCGAGCGACTCGTCGTGAGCGACCGCAAGAACACCGCCCGGTTGCTTGTCGCGATTGCCGAAGTCGATGAACGCAAGCTCTGGGCTAAGCGCGCTTGTTCTTCCATGTTCGTGTTCTGCATGCGGCACTATCACATGTCGGAACAGGTCACGGCCAAGCGCATCTGGGCCGCGCGGACGGCGCGACGGTTTCCGGTTGTGCTTGCGATGCTCGCGCGCGGGGAACTGCATCTGAG
>JBLFWR010000139.1:0-9045 GCA_047611725.1 Binatia bacterium
GCAGCAATCAACCTGCTTGGAGGGGGGATCTCCCTCCGGAATCGAATCGCGGGCTTGCTCAGCAAGTGCTGCGAGCGCGCGCTGTGGAACTGCATTAAGAACTACGCCCCAGAGTTCATGCCGTCAAATTGATTAATATTGCAATATTGATAATCCTAGGTTATCGAAATGCTCTCTGGGCTGGGCAAGAATGCTCGGCCGCGGTTGCTGCGCCTCACGAGCCGAGATGCGCCTGTTCTTCGCAGTCATTCACTGCCACATCCATTGAAACTGATTCAGTTCGGCGCCGAGTAGGGCGCGGGCAATACCGTAGAGGAAATTGGATATGTCAGCTTTTCAGATCTTGCTTAAAGTTCACCAGTGGTTGTACGAAACTACCGACGGCTTCATCGGGCACAGCCTTTTTGGCACCCCAACGTTGCTGCTGCGCACCAACGGTCGGCGAAGCGGAGAAACACGCACGTCGGCTTTGCTCTATCTCAAAAACGGCGAAGGCTGGGTGGTCGTGGCTTCCAAGGGCGGTTCACCGACGGCACCCGCTTGGCTACACAACTTGCGCGCCAATCCCGAGGTCGAGGTTCAAATCGGCCGAAAACGCACTGCGGTTGTTGCGTCTGAGATTCCTCAGGACGACCCGCGCCATGCAGGGCTGTGGAAGAGTTTCAACGACGCGAACGATGGCCGATTCGACAGGTATCAGGCAAGCACCACGCGACCGATCCCCTTGGTCGCATTGCAGCCGAAAGAATCCTGAGGGCTAGTGCGAAAACTCTTTCGCCCTAGCCCGGACTATTCACGAAGAACCGGGACTAGCCTCGGGTTTCGCCTTGCGCGCACATTCCTCGGGGAATGTGCGCCCGGGTATCCGCGGCACGACAGGACAATTCCGCCCCGTTTCTCCTAGTCCATATCGTCAAGCTCACGGTCGAGCCGCGAGCGTGATTCCTCGCTCAGTGGCGAGCGAGGTGCAGCGTTAGCTGGTGCGTGGGCTCGCTGACGGCGGTACCAGGCCAAAACTACAATCACCCCGGACAGCACAAACGCGAACGGCAATATCCACGCAACCAGACCGAACCCGGTTGTGCGAGGTGCTGCGCGTACGGCATCGCCGTAGCTAGCGAAGAGTTCCTCTCGGATGGCATCACCGGATTCGCCATCACTGATGCGCGTGCGCACTTCTTCGCGCAATTCGACCGCTTTGGGCGACGGACAGTTGGCGATCAGCTTGCCCGGACAGAACGGACTCATGACCGAGTGGAAGACTGCGGCAGCCTCTCGTTCGACCTCGGGCGTGAAATCACGGGCATCCACCGGAGTGCAGAGGACAACGAAAAGTAGGGGCGCCAAAATCAGAAGGAACACATGTCGCATGTTCCATTTATGGGCCTGACGGGGCCGGTATGAAAGCTCAATCAACGTCGATCAACGTGGGGACCTGGCGTGCGATGAGCGCATCGGCGTGGTGGCGAATCTGATGTGCGTAGCTCGGCTTGGTTGGAATCAGGAATGTTCCTTCCGCGACTGCTTCAATAACGGGCGCAACGGCTTCAGTCGGGTTCATCCCGGCACTGGTCAGCGAAGCAAGGGCCTCGACCGTCATCCCGCCGTCTTCTGTTTCGTCGCGGCCGAAGCGTTCTGGTCGCACACGTGACGTATGCGCGATGCCGGTGTGAAAGGCGCTGGGCACCAAGACCGAAGCACCAATCTTTGAATTCGAAACTTCCAAATCCAAGGCCAGACATTCGCTGAGCGAAAGCGCCGCGCATTTCGAAACGATGTAGGGAGACGAGAACGGGCCAGCCACAAACGCCGCGACCGATGCCGTGTTGACGATGTGGCCGTCGGTATCTTGAGCGATCATGCGCGGCACAAAGCTGCGGATCGCGTGAATGATTCCGTAGACGTTGACACCCAACGTCCAGTTCCAATCTTCAACGCTGCGCTCCCAAGCCAGCCCGCCCTGAAATACACCGGCGTTGTTGATCAACAGATCGACCTGGCCGTGGGTTTCGAACGCATAGTCTGCCAGTGCGGCCACCGAGTCTTCCCGTGCCACGTCTACTCCGCGAGCACTGGCCGATGACCCGATACGCCCGGCCGTCGCCCGCGCACGATCCTCATCGATGTCGGCGACAACAACCTTCATGCCGCGCGCGGCCAGGCCCTCGGCAAGCGCTGCTCCTATTCCGCCGCCGGCACCCGTAACGACTGCGACCTTTCCGTTGAGTTCTTTAAGCATGCCGGCGATTACGCCTTGGGCGTAGCGCCGGTTCAAGAAGGTGTTTGTTTGAGAAGCCTTGGCGCCCCAAAGCAAAACACTCTGTGAGTGGGCGAGTATTGTCTGGGTGTACCAGCCGCGTAACTTTGGACCCCACGCTGAATCGCTCACGGAGTCTTGTCCCATGTCTGATCCCGCGAAAGTATGCAGTTCCTTCGGCTTCGAATCACAAGGCGAAAACCCTGTCAGCAGCCTTGTGTGATGGTGATCTTTGGTGCGTCCGGTGATCCGACGAAGCGCCTGTTGGTGCCGGCGCTGTATAACCTTGCCTGCGATGATCTGCTCTCTGATAACTTTGCAGTTCTCGGCGTCGGTCCGAGCGAGATTTCCGATTCCGAGTTTCGTGCGTCAATGGCCAGCGAAGAAAGCGGACTTCCTAAATTCCATACGCGTAAGGATTTCAACGAGGCCAAGTGCCAGGATTTGGTTCGGCGCTTTCATTTTTAGTCGGCCGGTATCGAGGTTGACGAATTCAAAAAGCTACGAAAGTGCGTAGCCGAACTCGACAAGGAGTACGGCGCAGGCGGCAACGTCCTGTTCTACTTCGCGATGGCACCGAGGTTTTTTTTGCCCGCTATGCAACACGCTCGACGCGGCAGGGGTCGGGGGCTTCGTCGACGCACCGGTGGGGTGAAACCGCCGGTCGACAGCACGACTCGATTCACGCTGGTAGGAGCTCGCTCGAGTGCTCGTCCAATCTCACACAGGGATTGGCCTCGCCGCCATCGCTCCCACATCTCGGTTCGTTCTGCTGCAGTTAAGCTTCGTCGCCGTGGTCGTTTCATCGCCGTCGCTTCTTCTCAGTTGCTGAAGACTAGAGTTTTGCGACGACCGGTTGAATCCGCCTACGTTATCGGACGCTGGGTCTGACGCGGCAGGGTGTTTAAACTACCTATCCGCCGAATGTATTCACGTTTACTCAGTCCTACTCACAGGTAGCGGATGGTGGCGTGACATCCTTGGCTGGGGTGGCGTGCCAGAAAAGCCGAGAGTGCGCGGCGAAGACATTCACCACTCAATCTCGTCACCATTGTAAGCGAAGAATCTCCCAGAGTCTGCCGGCGTCAGTCTTTCCAGCAGGGCTAGAATTTCTTGGGCGGCAGTCTTGGCCTCTCGTCCTAGCGTTTCACCCTTAAAGGGGCGCGATAGATTTGACGTCACCGTCCCGGGGTGTACCGCGACAATTACTGAGTTGCGTTGGTTGCGAGTTAGCTCGATCGAGGCGGTCTTGATGATCATGTTAAGAGCTGCTTTCGATGCACGATAGCTGTACCAGCCGCCTAGGTGGTTGTCTTCAATACTACCAACCTTTGCCGAGAGATGGGCCATCATGCCGAAGTCCCTATCGAGCAGCTTTGAGAAATGGCGAAAGACTAGTGCAGGGCCGAAGGTGTTCACGGCAAATGTCGCGGCTAGCTGATCGTAGCTGAGTTGGTCCAACTTCTTCTCTGGGCGGAAGCGTTTGTCGTGCAAGAAGCCTGCGGCGTTCACTATGAGATTGAAGGGCCCCTGCGCCGCGACTGATAGGGCCGCGGCTTCGATGCTCGGCTCATGGTTGAAGTCGAGAGGTGGATGCGAACGTCGGTGGAGTGCCATCACGCTCTGGCAGCCGGGCCTATTCTCCAAGGCCGTTTTAAGCGCTGTTCCGATGGCTCCGGATGACCCGAGAATGAGCGCTCGATAGGATGGCGGGAAGGAGTTCAGTTTGAAATCCATCCTCGGGTCCACACTTGCGAGTCGCGTAGCTCCTGGTAGTGAATCGTTCGTGTGACGCCGGAATGAACTGCTTGGATCTCGATCCACTCAATCTTCGAGTTCGGTGGCTCGGGGAGGACAACACGAGTCACGATAAAGTGTTTCTCTGAGTTCTGTGGATTTGTGGAGGTCCACTTCGAGAGAAGCAGGTTCTTGGGCGACAGCCTGATCATTGGCCCGATGTTAGATGGTGCGGGAGGCGCTTGAAAGCTTGTGGCGCGTCACATTGACGACGGCCGGCCTTGGGCTTTGCTTCGTGCGTCTGCGCCATCCGGCCAGCATCGTCCCGTCGCTCGCCAAAACTCCATCCGGCCCGAATTCGTTGGGCTTTTCCGTCCAGACGCAACCCTTGCGATGTGATCGAATCCTCCAGATCATCAGCGAATGTTTCACGCTTTCAGCTTCATTTTGACGACGCTCGTCCTCGCCCTTCGGGCGTTCGGGAAGTCCAAGGGCGAACTCATGCTCGAGAATCTTGCGCTGCGTCAACAACTCGCGTCCATGCATCGAACAACCCGACGACCGATCATTTATAACCACGAGCGTTTTTTCTGGATCGCGCTTCGCCGAAGCTGGACCGGATGGAAAGACTCCCTCATTTTCGTAAAACCCGACACGGTCGTTGCGTGGCATCGGAAAGCTTTTCGGCTGTATTGGCGACACATATCCAGACCGAAAGGGCGACCACCGATCGATCCGCAGATCCGAACACTCATCGCCCGCATGGCGACAGAAAACGCGGGATGGAGGGCACCGAGAATTCACGGCGAACTACTTAAGCTTGGTTTTTCCGTCTCAGAACGAACTGTTTCTCGATACCTGCGTTCGTTCAGAACGCGCCCGAACACGGGCGCAAACTGGAAGACTTTTCTCGAGAATCATCGTCATCAAATCGCGGCCACCGATTTCTTCACCGTCCCGACCGCAACGTTCAAGAACATTTACGTGTTGTTCATCATCGATCACTTTCGCCGTCGGATCCTTCACTTTGCTGTCACCAAGAACCCGACGGCCGACTGGGTCATACAGCAGATGCGCGAAGCCTTCCCTTGCGACAGCGCTCCACGCTATTTAATCATGGATAACGATTCGACGTTTTCCGACGCGGTAACGGAATCACTTGAGAGCTTCGGCGTCACAACAAAGAGAACGTCGTTTCGGAGCCCTTGGCAAAACGGGGTTGCGGAACGATGGGTCGGAATTTGTAGGCGAGAACTCCTCGACCACGTGATCATTCTCGGGGAACGACAACTTGCTCGGCTCCTGGAAAGCTACATCGCCTACTATCACGACGAGCGGTGTCACATGGCCCTGGACAAGGACACGCCAAAGAAACGCCCAGTCGACCATCGAAGCGATTCGAAATGCGAAGTCGTTTCATTGCCTCGCGTCGGCGGCCTGCATCATCGATATGCCTGGCGCGAAGCCGCGTAGCGGCGTTACCTCCTGGCCACGACCCGAGATCACCTCACGCTCGGCCGAACTCCACTGCGAGACCAACCGATTGCGCCGGCTGTACCCGAGATCCGCGAGATGTCGCGTCCCATGGCTCCGCGCGCGGGACAACCTTCATTCATCTCTCGACACTAAACGGATTCGAGCCGACAGCGCATCGCGCCAGCTGGCGGCGCGAACGTCAGATTTCTGCGCGGATCGAGTTTTGGCGAGTCACAGGCAGCTGGTCTGCGCTTCGTTCGTTCGGCCTTGCGCCCACCCGCCTCAAAGCCGCTCGAGCGCCTCAATCAGCCCATCGCGCGAACGATTCCCACTGGGATTGAACGCAAGTTGGAGTGCCGGGTCGGCCAGTTGTAGCAGGCCGGGTAAGGTTAGGCGTGCAGTGTAGGTCACGCGTACGCCGCCACCGCATGGGGTCAATGTGATTTCGTCGTGGGAGTCTACGAAGGGTGTCTTCGAATCCAGGATGACGAGGTTGGGGCGCTCAAAACGGGTGACTTCGTAGGTCATCGTGGTGGTTGTGCCGAGAAACGCGACGTCTATTTCGAAGCGTGATTCCAAGCCGAGAGCGCCCGGGTCCAATCGAATGCCACGCGAAACGCTGGGATCCCAGTGGGCGGTGTTCGAGAAGTCGGCGATGTAGTCGAACATCGCTTCGATATCGCCGCTCACATCAAAACTGGCCAAATACAGGGCCATTAACTTGCTTCCGTCTTGTCGTTGGCACCGGCTTCCAAGAACGGTTCGACAGTCATTGTCAGATGCTGCATGAAATCGTCCCGGTCGCTGCGGCTCTCGATTGTCCACGGGAAGAAGTGGGTCCGTCGGGGTTCACGGTCGAACCAAAACTGACCGCTTCGACCTTGGGCGCTCGGAGACGCGGCCAACCACACTGCGGTGTCGGCGCCTTCGGCGGCAGATCTTAGCAACGGCTGCATGACGCGCCAGAACGTAGGTAGCGAGGTCTTGACTCCCTCGGTCGCTGCCCAGCCGGGATGCATCGAACTCACGGTAACGTTCGTGTCCGCCAAGCTTGCGGCTAACTCCTCAGCAACGACGACTTGCATGCGCTTGGTTTGCGCGTAGGCCGCGACGCCGTCGTAGTCGCGGGCGCTCCAGTCGATGTCCTTCATTGACAGCGCTTGTGAATACATTCCACCCGAGGAGACCCATACGACGCGGGCATCGTCGCAACGTTCCAGGGTCGGCTGCAAAAGTCTGGTCAGAAGATAGGGGCCGGCTACATGCACGGCGTAGGTCGTCTCCAATCCCTGTGGGGTTTCACTGCGTGCTTCGGGCAGCAAGCCCGCGTTGTGTACGACGATGTCGAGGGCTTGTTGCGACAGTTCGATTGCGGCACTTCGCACCATCGTCAGGTCGGCCATGTCGATCTCGATCACTTCGACCTTTTCGTTGCCGGTGTCTTGGCGAATCTTTGCGGCCGCTTCTTCGCCGCGGACAAGGCTGCGGCATCCCAGAACGACGTGCGCGCCGAGGTCGGCCAATGCCATTGCGATCTCGAAGCCGATGCCGGCGTTGCCACCGGTGACCAACGCGCGGCGGCGCGACAGATCGACGTCGAGATCGTCGGGGTCAAAACCCAGCGAGTGGACGAGAAACCCAGTGTGGTCGAACGAGAACGCGATCGTCGGATTGACGATGAGGCTCAGCCCTTTGCCGAGCAGTCGCTCGACGGGAGAGTTGGCTTCGCTGTCATTTAAGACCGGTGCGTCGGTTTGCAGTGCAGTCAGGATGGCTTTGATGTCGGCATGATCGCCAGCCACTCCAGATCGCTGTGCGAAGACGGTGGCTCCATCTGGCCGAACCAAGAACACGCCGCCGAGTTGCCAGGGATCGCCCTCGACTCCGGTTTGGCGTGCGCCGGTTCGCCAGGCGCGCAGACCGTTCGTGAACAGTTGCGGCGATAGCAGTTCGACCCGGCCGCGTCGCAGGCCGGCGGCGCGGTAGCTAACAAGGTCGGGGTCCGTCAGGACCGGGCATTGCAAGTCGAGGTCTTCACGAAAGCCCTGTGCGAACAACGGCGATCCGTTGCCGATGATGACGAGTTCCGCGCCGAGCGCGCGGATCGAATCCAATTTTTCACGCAACTGCGTGACCTGCTCACGGCAGAAAATTCAACCGAAGTGGCGGATGAAGGCCAGGACCACCGGGCGCTGCTGCCAAAGCGAAGACAGCTCTACTGCTTGCCCCTCGGTGTCGTGCAAAACGATGGGAGCGAGCTTTGTGGATAGTTTCATCGGCGCAGCCTAACCAACGACCAAGATATTTCCAGCGCCTTCAGCGAGAGCGTCGCGTGCTGAAGGCGCTGGAACCCGCACTGGTCAGCGCGCCGCGCGATGTGACACTGCCCGAAGACAGAGCCTCTGCCCCCGTGCCGCGCGACGCGACGCAGGTTACTTCACCCGACACCCCCGCCGCGTCGCCACCATCCTCCAAAAAAACAACCCACGCAGTCCCACCTTCGAAAACAAAAACAGCGTCAGAAATCCCTTGAAGCTTGGGTGTAGCTCATACTCGATGTGGTCATCGACTCTCGTGCGATCGTCACCGAGATCAACGAAGCGATGCGTGTGGGCCCAAGACTTGGCCGGACCGGCGTCTTGTACGTCGGTGAACTGGTTCGCCGTAACGTCGCGGTGAACGGCGCGCCAGCGAATCGGGATCGGGCCGAGCCAAAGCGTGAATTCGGAGATCGAGCCTTCGGCCAAGGGTTCGATGGTGTGCATCTGGGCAATCATGGGCGGCGGCGTGAGCTGCTTCAGAGCCGACGTGTCGGCATGAAAGTTGCGCACCTTTGCTAGTGGGGCGTCGACGATGAAGGAGTGTTCGAATGTTGTCATAACTGTGTTCTTCCACTACCCGATAGGGCGTTGGTGCACGAATAGTACTCCGTCAGTCGAAGTTTCGTCGAACTCAAGGGCATGCGAACCACCAGGGTGTCATGATTAAGTCATGAACTCGCGAGTGCACCCGAACTACAAGACCAACTATCGTGTGACCAACTGGGCGGAGTAGCGGATAGGTTATTCAAACACCCCACCTCGCTAGACCCATGTCATTGCAAAGTAGAGATGTCAGGTTTTCTCCAAAGTAGAGATGTCAGGTTCGGTCTCGTGGGCTAGGCCGTCAGGCCAGCCTTTGCCCTAATTCTTTTCTTCTGCCTGAGGGTCGCTTTTGGGTTGGCCAGGCGTTCGACGTCACGTTGTTGTTGCCGCTCGGCGATCCAACCCAGAGCTGCGCCGAGTCGCTTGTTCTCAACCACCGCTCCTTGCGATATTCGCGCTTCGTCTTTCGGCATGGTTCGAAAGCTTACCGCTTCTCCCTTGTGAACAATTCTGATTGTTCCGTCTTCGCGTTCGCTCACTGCAATCCTGTGGCCACGCAACTTCCGGTTCTCCACAGTGTCTTCGAGCATGTAGAGAATTCTCTTGTGGCGCAGCGTTAGGTTCTCGGTGACCTTGCGCTGCTCCTGCAATGTGAAGATCTCATCCAGGTTCTCGTCTTCGTGCACAGGCCGGTGCGCGTCAAAACTGTTG
>JBLFWR010000140.1:0-8904 GCA_047611725.1 Binatia bacterium
GCCGCAGCTGCGACTCCCGGCCGCAAAATCAGGTCACAAGTAAATCAGAATCGGCCAGGATTTCCTGCCACTTCGCGCTCTTCCATCGTTCGTACTCTGGGCCGTCCCAAGCGCGATGCTCCCCGGCCCGATAGGCCAGCGCGTTGCGGTGGTAGAGCCAGGCGTTCAACCGGTTCTCGCGGGCGCTGTCGCGGGTCTTGATGGCTTTGGCGGGAACTCCGGCAATGATCGATCCGGGCGGAAATGTGCGCCCCTCCGATACCACGGCACCACCGGCGACGATCGACCCCTCGCCTATTTCCGCACCGTCCATAATGACCGCACCGATGCCTATCAAAGTGTGATCGCCGATCGTCGCCCCGTGAATCGTGGCGTGGTGGGTAATTGAACAAAACTCCCCAATGATTGTCGGCGCGTCGTAGCCGACATGGATCATCACAAAGTCCTGAATGTTGGTCATTCTACCGATAGTGACGCGCTGGCATTCAGCGCGGATCACAGCATTGGGCCACACAGACGCCCCGGCCCTAATCGTAATTCCGCCGTAAAGCTGTGCTCCCGGCGCAACCCAGATGTCGTCAGCAATATCTTGCATGCTAAAATCTCCGCGGTCACGGGTAACATGTCGCCGGTCGCGGGCCAATGTTCGATGAATGTTCGATGAATTCGGCCTATGGTTCTGAAACTCGCCTAGCCTATGCTTTCGAAAATCACTCACAGCCGCCCTGCCAGCACCCAAGCGACTATCTCGATATTGGCGATGTTCGCGATGTTGGTCATGGCCGCAACGTTCATGGCGCTGTACCCGCCATGGGACTTCCAGCTACTGGCCTGGGTGGCCACAGCCCCTTGCGTCGTTTTCCTATCTCCGTTTTTTCGCAGGGCTCGAAGCCGCGCCGCGTTGGCGGGTCTGGCATTCGGCCAGATTGCCGGACTCACGATCGTGGGGCCCTGGATGTTCCCGGCCGCCGTCGATTTCTTCGGCTGGTCAGCTACTTACGCGGGGTTATTTACAGCGGGCATTATCTTTATCCACGTCGCGATATTCTACGCGCCGTTGATGGCTGGGGTCGCGACACTGGCGTACATGGGCCCGGTTTTCCGGATCCTGGGAGTCGCAACGCTTTGGACAGCGCAGGAGACCATTCGCGCCCATACTCTGTTCGGCAACCCCTGGGCTCAACTTGGCCAGGCCGCAGCCGCCGGGCCGTTTTTGGGGCTGCTCTCAATCGCCGGCACCCCTGCCCTGACCTGGCTGGTGGCAGCTATTGGCGCCGCCATCGGTTGCACCGTGATCGCGCGCGATCCACGCGAGCGCCTACGAGCCGTCGCGACCGGCACTGTGATTCTGGGATTGGCATTCGCGCTGGTCTCGTTGGTGCCAACCTCAGGCTCAACCTCAGCGACGCGCTCAACTTTGCGAGTTGCCACCATCGACCCCCAAATCGAACGGAAAGAACTTTGGGATCCTCTACGCTCGCAGGAACATCTCCGACGCTATCTCAGCATCTCGCGCGCGATGACGGTCAACAATCCCGAACTCATCGTGTGGCCCGAAAACGCGGTCCCCTTTCTTCTGGATGCCGATAGCGATGCCAGACAGGCAATCCAGAGCTTAGCCGACGATAGCAACGCCGCGGTCATTCTCGGTGCCGGTCGATCGGCAACCAACGATGGTCGCGTTTCGGTTCGCAACTCCGTGTGGTTATTCACCCCCGGCCAACCACCACAAACTTACGACAAGCGGCGTCTGCTGCCGTATATCGAAGAAGCACCGCAGTGGCTCGACCGTACCCTGCCCGATCGATGGGGCATGGACTACGAACCCGGCGGCGCGGCCGTGGTCTGGAAATGGAAGAACTGGAACATAGCGCCGCTTGTGTGTTTCGAAGCGATCTATCCGCGCTTTGCACGCGACGCGATTGCCAACGGCGCAGACCTGCTTGTCAACGTAACCAATGATTCATGGTTCAGCAGCGCAGGAGGCCCCGGACAACATTTCGCCATCGCACGGTTACGATCCGCAGAAGTCGGGGTTCCCATGGTTCGCGTTGCCGCCGGCGGTAGATCGGCTGCGCTGGACGCGACAGGCCGCATGGTCGCGCCTGAAACCACAGGCGAGAACGGCGCGGTCTACGTACTCCAGCATGACAGCAAACGAACGGTCTACGTCGCGGGCGGATACTTGGCCGAGTGGTGCAACGTTATCGCAGCGTTGGGCCTATTGTTGGTCGCGAACCGAAAACAACGACAACTGAGTTAGGGCGCGACCCAACTTCCCTTTGAGTTTTGGCTCCACCACCCCGAACGACGGGCCTGTTCGCTCCAAGTTTCCGCAAAAATATTCTGTACATCTGCGGTGCGGTCAGCGCCAAGATTGTTGGCCTCGGCAATCTCACGATACAGAGCCTTACGATCGCGGTTCTCGGCATCGATAAGACGACGAACCTTGGCCTGATCGCCCAACGCAACGCCCGCGAAGTCACGTACCGCAAGCGATCCGTCAAACGCCACACCAACATTGCCCGCCGCAACCGAAGGCTTCAGCGCGACCGCACGTTCGCTCATCGCCTGCTTGAGCGCGCGAATTGCCGCTGTTGAAACGTTGATGTCAGGCTCGGCAGCGAACGCGTCGCCCGGTGCCAACGCGGAAGCTACCCAGTTAGCGACCCCGGGCAGCATTGCCGCTGGCCCCTGAAGCGCAGGGTTGCCCTCCCCCCAGGTCTCCTCTGCGATTTCCTCTGCGGCATCCCGAATGGCCGGAGCCGGGAAATAGATATTGACGGTCACGCAGGCCACCGCCCCTAAGATAACCAGGACTGGAGCAGCAACTGAAAGACGACGAATCATGACGGGTTCTCCTCGGTTTGCGATGGAGTCTGTGGCTGATCGGAAGCAGCCCGGGATAAACGACTCACCATTTCGGAAAAAGATATCACTTGGTTGTGACTAATCACGTTGACTGATGGCGGGACCCAAGAGCCAACCACAAGATAGTCGCGGTTGTCGTGCTGCTCGATTCCACGCAAGACAAAAACATCATTGTGCAGACTACAGCGAAGGCCGAGTTTCGCGTAGCGATACTCATCAAACAAGGCGAGCACTCCGCGGGAAACTGGGTCACCGCCAGAACCGCCCAAGATCGAAATCTGGTTGATCGCGGTGACGCTGATCCGCTGCGCTTGTCGAGAGCGGGACACCGACTCAAGAAACGCTTCAAACGCCACCGGCTGACCGGCGGCAACAGCCAGGTTTTCAACCTGGCCACGCAGTACCCCGGAGACATGCCCCACCGGCAATGCTTCGGTGACCTTGCCCAGATCGATATCGACCAACTCGAGTTTCGCCAATCGAAATTCGGGAACCCGGCCATACAGCGAATCGCCCCCTGCGTTGGTAATGCGGGCCTGGCCACCGAACACGTCAGCGACAAGCTCACCGACCGTGCGCAAGCTATCCTTGCGCAGAACGACCTCGTTGAGATGGCCAGCCATCGACCCATCGATTGCGGGAAGCCCAGCCGCATCTGCAATCGATGCCGTGGAAACGTTCTCGATCACCGCAGATAATTGCGCGCGAACCTCTGCGTTAGGCGCTAGATCCAGATCGATAGGAAACAGTGTAGTGCGACCCCCAAAAAGCTTCAGGACAAGAGCGTTATTCGTGCGCAGATGCGTGCCGTCACTGGTGACAGTCAACGCGACCGCGTCGCTTTGTTCGCCCAACAACTGAACGGTCTGCACCGCTAAGCGCCCTTCCCCTTTCGCAAACGCGACATCACCCACAATGGGCAACGGCAAATCCATACTCATTCCGTCGAGTTCGAAGCCTTCTCCGATTCGCACAGTGAGTCGTTCACTCTTCAACCGAGCGCCCAACCGAACCCAGAAATCCGCCTTGCGCTCAAAGGTCGCCGTCGCCGACAATGCTCCATCCAACACTGTGACTGCAGCTACAGGAAAACTTTCCCCCAACGGTTCGGCAACCAGAAGCTGAAACGCCTGGCCAGCATCGAGGACGTCCACCTCTACTGTCCCGGCAAATGCCGAACTGGGATCGACGCCGTGGCCAGAAAACTTAGCCGCCACAAGATCCCCCAGCGTGGCGGCACCATCGCGCACGTCAAACCTTGCTGTTTGGGAATTCAGTGTCAGCGCGATCGCCAGAGGATGTTCGGCAACATCGAGAAACAAGCGCCGATACAGAAGGCCACCAGACGTTGCTTCCGCCGCAACGCGAACGCCTAACGGATCGTCCTCAACGGCCGGCATCTTTAGCGGCATCTTTAGCGGCATAGTTAGCGGCATCGCTAGCGAGACCGTTAGCGAGATCGCAAGTTTCTCAGCGACACGCTCGAAAGCCTCGTCTTGAAACGCGACCCCTGTCGCATCCAACTGCGTGCGCTTTCCCCTGTCGCGCGATGTCCGCACCACAACGGATTCAGCCGACCATTCAATGTCAGACACCAGTCCGGTGGTGCCCGAAAGTGATGCAACAAAATTGGAAAACGTACTGTCGACTTCTAGTTGAATCGGGTTCGGACCTAACGCGACCGACCACCCGTCCCCTTGGGCGTGCATGCCGGGTGTAGCGCTGAGTTCACCCGCGAAGCCCTTTTCGAATAACGACCCTCCAAGCGATCCGAACTGCAAAACAACATGGTCCGCCTTGGCAGTCCCCGCGCCTGCCTCAAATTCCAAGTCGTCGACCGCCAGCGTCGCGCGACCGCCCCCATTTCGAATATCAAGTTGGCTGATTGCAAGGTCGGGTTTGAAAGAAACTTTGAAATCATCACTTGCAACCACAAGCGGCGGCAAAGCGATGGCGGCGTCGATAGGGCCCGACACCGCACCGGGCCCCAGCTGCAACGTCCAACCTTGTTCTGGCAGCGACAAGGTTCCAGGCGCGAGTGTGGGCCACAGCCTGGTTAACGAAACGGCTTTTCCGTTTACACCGGCGGAAAGGATTGCGTTCTCGCCGTCGAAGAGACGACTCACGTCAAAGTCGACACTCGCCAACTCAAGGTCGCGATCAGCGAACACCACAGTACCGTTGAGAACGGCATGCCTTGGATTCACTTCGATCGTGCCTCGAAGGGTCGATCCGGCGTTTGCACCGTCGGCCCCGACCAAGGCAACGGCGACCTTACCCTGCAACTGCTCTGATAGTTGGCCGCTCGCCTCGATCGTCACATCAGCCGTGCGGGGAGCGTCGGCCGTGGCTGCCAGCGCCTGCAACACCCCACGCGTGGATTCGGGAATTTCGAGACCTTGCACGCGCGCCCGGGCCTGGACGTGATCGAAATGGTCGTCGACCTCAATGGCCCAGTCGGCGTTCGCGCCCAAAGCCGATAAGCGTCCGTGAAAGCGCAAGCCCCCACTCGATAGCTCGGGTTCAAACAACGCATCGATCGGCCCGACGGTGGTCAGGTCTGCTTCGTCGGCTGCAACGTCGGCGAAAATAACGGTCCCCTCAACGACCGACACCTGAAGCCGTTCAAGCCACGCATTAAGATCTTCAAGCGAACGATCTGAATCGCTTTTGGAGCCACCTGTGGGGACCAAGGCTGGCGTAAGACGTGGCTTGATCAGTTCGAGTCGCACCCCAAAGCGAGAACCGATGGGATGTGCCAGTCCAACTCTGGCTTGCGCAATTTCTAGGAACGCTGCCTCGCCGGTTGGAGCCACGACGACGTCCTCCACAACCACACCTGCGGGCCAACCCAAGGCGAAGAACGAGAACGAAACCTCATACCCAGCCTGCGATGCCATTGCGTCAAATTGTGTTGCAACGAAATCACGACCGATCGGCGTGAACAGCGAGAAAACCGCGACCAGCAAAACGACAAGGGTCGCTGCCGAAATGCGCACAAGCCAGAAAAGCAAGGCGCGCTTGAAAGACTTAGCCGTCGCCGTGAACGAGGCGACGTGCGACTTTCTTCAGAAAATCAGATTGCAACTGCAGCGCCTCGTCTGACAACGGATCGGTTCCAAACACCGACGCCATCAACGGCGCGAGTGCGAAATAACCGAGAATCATATTGTGGAAGGCAGCGATGAGAAGAGGAAGTTCCGCATCCTCCCATGTTTTGTCACCAGTGGCCTGACGAAGGGCACGCAACCCTTCGAGGTAAATGGGCCCAATCCACCGGCCCCCGATACGCGCCAGGCATTCGCCGCCAGCCAACGAGTCGTGGTGAATCAGCCGGGCAAGCTGTGGATTCCGCGCAAAGTGGCGGACCAATCGCTCGACCGACTCCAAATCGTTCTCTGCGTTATCGCCATCGGCCCGAATCTGTTCGAGCAACTCGAAGACAGGCCTTAGCCCCCGGTCCAAAACAGCTTCGTAGAGCTCATCCTTGCCACCGAAATGGTTGTAAAGAGATGCGGCGTTCAGACCGACTGCGCCCGCGATATCTCGCACCGCTGCCCCTGCGAAGCCGCGATCGGCGAAGAGAACTTCGGCGGCATCAAGAATGCGCTCGCGGGTCGGCTTGGGGTCGGCGTCGGTTGTTGCAGGAGCTGTAGTCATCGTTCAATCGCCGTTTCGTTCTTACGGGCGACGCCGCGAGGCAGCGAACGTAATCGGCTGCGCAGAACCTTCAGCGGAACCGTCAAATGGCTGCCACGCCGCACGACGGTTCTGAAATGTGCTTGCCGCAGTGCCCACCAAGGGTGTAAACGAACGTTTGTTTACCATGAGAATCAAGCCCTGGCAACTCCGGCTTCAGCCACCCGTGTCGCTCGGCTCTGCCGTGTCGGATGCGGAACGCGCCATGAGGTCGGAAAATCGCTTGTGATCGACCGACACGAACAGCGCCTGCGCCTCGGCGGTCAAGGTCTCGCCGACATGCATGGTGCCAACGGTGAAAATCTTTCGCCCGACCACGCGATCCACACGCGCGCTCAAGCGAAGCGGCGTGTGAAGCGGTGTCGGCGCGCGGTACCGGACACTGAGAGTGCCAGTCATTCCCGGCTTGCCCGTGGTGCATTGCGCAAGCCCCAGAATCTCGTCGAAGGCCGCGGCAATGAAACCTCCATGAACGTGCCCTGGCGGCCCCTCGTACGGCGCCCCAAAAGTAACCGTGCCGGAAACGTTTTCGCTACCAGCATCGAGATACATGGGCGGCGAAACCGGATTGCAAAGGCCGATCAGCGGGCTCTGGTCGAAGAACGCCCCGATGTCACCGGACAACGACGCCTCAGCAAAACCTCGAACACCATGCCGATGTGGATGCGCATCCAAACTGGCCGCGAACCTCTCAGCCGCCTCGGCCGCCAGCAAGAGTTGCTCTTCTGGCGCATCGGTCGTGACAAGCGAAGCGTTAATTTTTCGGATCGCCGCGGCCAGGCGCCGCTTGGTTGCCCAAGCGCCCTGGGCTGGCGTAGCAGCGGCTTCAAAGTAGGGACTCTTCAACATCATCTCACTCCGTTCGCACGAGTTTATGGCGAGTAGACGATAGAAACGAAACAGGCATGCACATGGCACATCAGGAAATTGATCTTTTTGACGCGGCGAACTTCGACGACGGGTTTCCGTATGATTACTTCGAAAAACTGCGCCGAGACGATCCGGTCCATTGGAATGAGACATCTCAGGGCTGGGGGTTCTGGAACCTAACCAAGCATGAAGACGTCCGTCGCATGTCGCGAGAGCCACACACTTTCTCGTCAGCGGTTGCAGGCACCAACATCTGGGACGTACCCGATGAAGATCTGGAAGGCGTGCGATCAATGATGCTCAACATGGACCCACCCAAACACGCGAAGTACCGAAGAATCGTCGCGAAAAACTTTACACCCCGACAGGTCGCGACGATGGAAGAGAAGATCCGCAAATTCGCCAGCGAAACGATCGACGCTGTGGCCAACAAGGGCGAGGTGGAGTTCGTTGCCGATATCGCAGCACAGCTGCCAATGCGTGTAATCAACGACCTCATGGGAGTGCCGGAGGTTGATCACCAAAAGCTTGTAGACCTTTCCAATCGTCTGATCGGATTTGACGATCCCGAGTACCAGGGCTCGTTCAATGACGGGCGCGAGGCGGCCGCCGAGGTGTGCATGTATGCGCTCGGGTTGGCCGCGGAGGTGCAGCGCTGCCCCGCCCACAACATCGCCAACGATCTTCTAAACGGCAAAGTCGACGGTCAGCCTCTAAGTGAAATGGATTTCGGCTTTTTCTTTTTGCTGCTGACCATCGCGGGAAACGAAACAACCCGAACCGTCACTTCACAGGGAATGCGCTGGCTGATGGAAAACCGTGACCAGTACGAACTGCTCGTGCGCAAACCCGACCTCATTCCACTGGGGATCGAGGAAATGCTGCGCGTAAACCCACCCGTGATGCACTTTCGCCGCACCCTAACCGAGGACGTCGAAATTCGAGGGAAGCAACTCAAGACGGGCCAGAAAGTCGTCATGTGGTATCCCTCCGCGAATCGCGACGAAGAAATCTTCGCGGATCCAAACCGCTTCGATGTAACCCGAAACCCCAACGATCACCTCTCGTTCGGTATCGGGGAACACTTCTGTATCGGCGCGCACATCGCCCGACTGCAGCTCAACGCCATTTTTGAACAGCTGCTGGGCCGATTGGCAGACATGGAACTCGTGTCGCCCCCCCGCCGCCTCCGGGGCAATTTCGTTGATGGGATCAAAGAGATGCACGTCCGCTTCACCCCCGAGGGCGTTTCGCCAAAACTCGCCGCCGGCTGAGGCTGGCGCAGGTTCAGTGCAAAGCCAGTACCGCATTCGCTTAAGTCTGAACCGCGTGCCCGCTAGAATCCGTCACCATGAAAATCAAAGTTGATTATGACCTGTGCGAGGCCAACGCCGTGTGCATGAAAGTCGTCCCGCAGGTGTTCAAAGTCGATGATAACGATGAGCTCCAGATCCTTGACGAGAA
>JBLFWR010000141.1:0-8766 GCA_047611725.1 Binatia bacterium
CTGACCACTCGTGACCAAATCGTCGTCGATACCGATACCGGCCCCAAGACGTTAGACCTGGAACTTCGCGACGGCCTTGTTTCGGGCGTTCGGGTGGCGATGGGCAAGGCTGAACTTGACGGTCGAAGGATTCCCGTAAATGCCGACGGTCGCGTGGTCGAGCACCCCTTAGAAGTTGACGGCCGCACCTGGAACATCACCTGCGTGTCGGTGGGCAACCCTCACGCTGTGACGTTCGATGTCGCCCCTGAAGGTTTGGACGTGGCCACGATTGGCCCTGGCTTCGAACACCACAACTTTTTCCCTGACAGTGTGAACACCGAGTTCGTCCGCGTGGCCTCACGGCAACATCTCGTCATGCGGGTTTGGGAACGAGGCTCCGGCGAAACCTTTGCCTGCGGCACCGGCGCCTGCGCCGTCGCTGTCGCCGCATACATCACCGACCGAGCCGACCAGCGGGCAACAGTGACCTTGCGTGGCGGCGACCTTGAAATTGAAGTCAGCGACGACCTCGAAGTCGTCATGACTGGCCCCGCGGCGGAAGTATTCTCCGCTACTATCGATATCCCCGATCCCGATCCAGATCCCGACCCCGATCCAGATCCCGACCAAGACAGCCAACACGCTGTCAGCTAAGCAGGCCCCCATGTTTGAAGGTATCTACACCGCCCTCATCACTCCTTTTCGCGACGACGTAGTCGACGAGACAGTTTTGCGAAGTCTAATCGACGAGCAGGCCGCGGCTGGCGTTGACGGCATCGTCCCGTGTGGCAGCACCGGCGAGTCGGCCACACTGTCGCACGCCGAACATGAGCGGGTAATCGCGCTCGCGGTCGAACACTCGGCAGGTCGCCTGAAGGTGATCGCGGGGACCGGTTCGAACAACACGGCTGAAGCCTGTCGTCTGACCACGGCAGCCGCCAAGGCCGGCGCTGATGGGGCGCTGCTGATCAGCCCCTACTACAACAAGCCCACGCAGGCCGGCCATGTCGCCCACTATCGGGCAGTCGCCGAGGCCGCAGGCATCCCGATCCTGGCCTATAATATTCCAGGGCGCACGGGCGTGAACATGGAGCCGGAAACGCTTGCGCTCATGAGCGAAGTTGACGGCATTGTTGGAGTCAAGGAAGCCTCTGGTTCGATTGATCATACCCAGCGCACGATGCAGTTGGCGGGCGACGATTTCGTAGTTCTATCGGGTGACGACACCATGACTCTGGCCATGATGGCGGTCGGCGCCAAGGGAGTCATCGGGGTTCTTCCCAACCTGATGCCCGTTCGTTTCAAGGAACTTGTTGCAGCGGCCGCCCGCAACGACTTCGCCGAAGCGCGTAAGATTCATCGCGAGCTGTTGCCGCTGATGCTGGCAATGGGTCTGGAAACCAACCCGATCCCGATCAAGACGGCGATGGCAATGGCCGGCAAGGGCGATGGCGCGATGCGCATGCCATTGACCCCGATGACCGACGCAAACACAGCCAAGCTTCGCGCCTGCATGGAAAGCTACTCGCTGCTGGCCACGCCGTGACCCGCGCGCGCATCATCATGAGCGGAGCGGCTGGCCGCATGGGGCGCAACATCATCGCCCTGGCACACGCTCATCCCGATGCCGATGTCGTTGCCGCGCTTGAGTCCCAGGGCAACCCGACGTTAGGAACCGACGCCGGTATTCTGGCCGGTGTTGGACCGATCTCAGTCAACATTGGCGACGACTACGCGGCAGTTGCGGTGCCGGGCACAGTCACGCTGGAATTTACCGCCCCCGACGCGACCATGGAACATGTGCGCGTAGCAGCGGCGGCAGGTGCGGGGATCGTGGTCGGCACCTCTGGCCTTTCTCGCGAACAGCGCGACGAACTTGAAACGCTTTCCAAGAACATGCCGACCCTGTTCGCACCGAACATGAGCATCGGCCTAAACGTTCTGCTCAGCTTGGTCGCAGACGCCGCCTCGCGGCTTGGCTCCGACTTCGACTGCGAAATCGTCGAGATCCACCACAACAAGAAAAAAGATTCGCCGTCCGGGACCGCCATCGCTTTGGCGGAAGCCGTTGCGGCGGCACGCGGTCTGGATCCAGACCGTGCTTTGGTAACCGCAAGGCAGGGCATGGTTGGCGAGCGCGACCGCGACGAGATTGGTGTCGTGGCACTGCGCGGCGGCGACAATGCGGGAGAGCATACCGTCATGCTCGTCGGTGCTGGCGAACGGGTAGAACTCACCCACCGGGCCGCGTCTCGCGAATGCCTGGCTGCTGGCGCGGTTCGCGCGGCCCTATGGCTGGCTGGCCAGGGTCCGGGGCTCTACTCCATGCAGGACGTAATCGGCGCCTGAATCCGCCCTGCCCCACCTCGACGGGCAAGGGCCCTGTGCCAAGTCCAGCCCCCCGGCCGCCCCCCGGCTTGAGAGCGGCTCCACCGGGGTCTACGCACTCGCACACAACACCGATTGCGGCACCTGTGCTCCCAGGCTAATTTCTCGTTTCAATGAGCCACACGGCTTACATCGCTGTCGGCACCAACCTTGGAGACAGGGTCGGGAACTACCGCACGGCAATCGAGAAAATCGGGGAATTGGCGGACACTCGTGTGTCCCGCGTATCGTCTATGTATGAGTCGGAGCCCCACGGGCGGGCTCGAAATTGGTTCCTAAACGGGGCCATTGAGGTCGTCACGGAGCAGGATTCCGTCGATCTTCTGAAAGATCTCAAAAACATAGAAAAGGCGATGGGGCGTAAGCCTACGCCCAAAGGAAAGGGTAAAAACGCGAATGTTTCGCGGATCATCGATCTCGACATCCTGCTGTTCGACCTCGAGATCATTGATACCCGTGCCCTCAAGGTCCCACACCTAGAGTTGGCCAACCGCAAGTTTGTGCTGCTGCCATTGGCAGAGCTGGCCCCGAGCACGGTTCATCCGGTACTCGGCGCCTCGATTTCCATTTTGCTGGCCCAAACCCCAGACGAGGGTCGGGTCCGCATGTTCCGCGAGCCGAACTGATTCGGCCGCATTCCCGGAGCCTTCATTGAAAATTTTCATCGATAGCGCGGATCTCGACGAGATTCGTGAGGCGGCATCGCTTGGTGTCGTCGACGGCGTAACCACCAACCCTTCCCTCATTGCCAAGACTGGCCAACCCTTTGAAGACACGATCGTCGCGATCTGCAATCTGATCGACGGCCCTGTCAGCGCCGAAGTCGTCAGCACCGACGCCCCGGGCATGATCACGGAAGGGCGCGCCTTGGCGGCCCTTCATAAGAATGTAGTGGTGAAGGTGCCGATGACCCCCGAGGGCCTGAAAGCGACCAAGGCCCTGTCTGACGAAGGGATTCGCGTCAATGTCACGCTGATCTTCCAGGCCGCCCAGGGCCTGTTGGCCGCCAAGGCCGGCGCAGCGTTCATCAGCCCATTTGTTGGCAGGCTCGACGATATCTCGGAGTCCGGGATGGGATTGATCGCCACCCTCGTCGAAATCCTCGACAACTACGATTATGCGGCCGAGGTGTTGGTCGCCAGCGTTCGCGGCCCCATCCATTTCGTAGACGCAGCCCGCATGGGTGCTGACGTTGCCACGATTCCGCTATCGGTCATCAAGCAGCTCACAAGCCACCCTCTGACCGACTCCGGCTTGGCCAAGTTCCTGGCTGACTGGGAAAAAGTACCGCAAAGCTAGGAGGCTAGGGCCTAGCCGCCTGCACGCCTACTCGGCCAAGAGAGCCTGCTCCACAGCAAGGTTTTCTTGGCCTGCGCGCACACCAAGAATCGCAATTTCGGCCGCCATTTCAGGCGTCGGCGGCGCTTTCCGCAACGGCACCATCAGGTCGTACAAGCGGCCATAGGTGGCGATCAGCAGGTCCAGAGAGTCCATCGATGGACGTGCGGCCAGCCTTGCCCGCGCCTTCCCCGAAAAATCGCGGGCGCGCAGCAGCGGATACTCAAGCGAACGCAGATAACTATCGTCTGGGGTCAGACCTGCTGCCACGATCGCGGCGGCATCCCCGGCGTACACGGAGAGCAGCTCACTGTGGGTCGTGACCATTCGTTCGTAGCGCAGCCATAAGCAACCGCTTAGTGTGAAAAGCAGCGCTGCGAATACAAGCGCCTTACCTGGAGTGCTTCGAACTGGGGTCATGAGGGTTGCGCTTTGTACGCTGGAGCAAATGTAACGTGAAATCCCTTGACTCGTTGCGAGCGAATTCTACCATGTGCGTCTGGTGTTTCGCGTGACGGCCTTGGGCCCCCACGCACACCTAAGTTCCAAGCTTGAAAGAGCTCCCCAAAGTCTACTTCGAACGGCTCCTTGAGAGTTCGCCCGACATTGTTGTCGCGGTCGATCGCCGTGGTGTGCTGATTTTTTACAACGACGGGGCTGAAGAAACTCTCGGCTACCAGGCTGACCAAGTTCTCGGCACCCCCGTCGGTGCTCTGTATCCGACACCCGACGAAGCCCGTCGCGTCATGGCCGCCATGCGCAACCCGGCCATCGACGGCGAAGGACACGTCAAGAATTTCGAAACCGAGTTTCTCGCGAAGACAGGCCTGACTGTTCCCGTCGCGATTTCGGGCACCATCATTTACGACGCTGCCGGTCGCGAACAGGGAAGCATCGGTTTCGCGAAAGACATCTCCGATCTGCGCGACCATGAGAAGCAGGTCACCCTTGGACAACTTGCGGTCGGCCTCGCGCACGAGATCAACAACCCGCTTGAAATTCTCGTCAACCAGATCGAGATGCTCGAACGCTACCTGCGTCAAAAAGCCAACCCCGAAGATTACACCCGAGAACATGAGCGTGTAGACGCGATAAAGCGCGAGCTTCGTCGCATCCAGTCGATCGTCGAGCGTGTTGGAGAGATGGCGGCCGACGGAGCCTATGCCGCGCGCGAGTACATGCCCGGCCGTTTGATGACCGATCTGGCCGTCGCCGACACGCCCGAGCCCGCTGAACCGGCGACGAAATGCCCCTGTCCGAATCTGCACGGACTGAACGTGGTCGTGGTCGATGACGACCCCAACATCTGCGCGTCAATGGCTGACATTCTGGGCTGCGAAGGTTGCAACGTGGTCACCACCCCGTCCGGCCACGAAGCGCTGCGCTACATCGAAACCCACCGGGTAGATTTGGTCATCTCTGATGTGCAAATGCCTGACATGGACGGCTACGAACTGTTCAGCCGCATTCAGAGCTGTCACGCCGATTTGCCCGTAGTCCTGATGACCGCCTACTACTACGACAAAGACCACATCATTAAGCGCTCCAAGGCAGATGGCCTGTCTGATGTCATCTTCAAAAAGCCCATCGATCCGAGCCGGCTCCTAGAGATGGTCGACGCTCGCATCGGAAGCTGAGCCGCAAACACTACAAACTAACGGCGGTTTCGCGAAGCGTTCGCGACACGAACACGGTCGGGCTAAGGCAAAGGGGTGGCCATTCGAATTAACCGCGTTTACACCCGCACCGGCGATGACGGCCTGACCGCTCTTGTCGGTGGCCGTCGTGTTGCCAAAGATGACTCCAGAATCGCTGCGTACGGTGATGTCGACGAACTAAACAGTGTCGTCGGCATGGTACGCGCAGAGTTGGAGCGGGAGCCGTACGCCGGCACCAAACCGGCAGCCCACCTGGACGAAGTCCTGGGCTATCTTCAACAGCAGCTCTTTGATTTGGGCAGCGAGTTGGCCACCCCTCCCGAAGACGCCTACGAAGGCATGATCCGCATTCGCGATGAAGACGTCAGCCGCCTGGAAGGATTCATCGACGAACTGCAGCCCGACCTAGAGCCCTTGAAGTCGTTCGTGCTACCCGGCGGTGGGGCAGCGGCAGCCACCTTGCATCTGGCGCGCACGGTTTGTCGTCGCACCGAACGGCTCGTGACAGGCCTGGTGCGCGAAGGCGGTGCCGCCACCAATACCGCGCAGTATTTGAATCGGCTTAGCGATCTGTTCTTCGTGCAGTCGCGATGGATCGCCACGCAAACCGGCCGCGACGAAATACTTTGGCAGCACGGACTAACACCTCCGGTAGGCCGCAAAAGACCGGCGCGCGAACCCCCTACGGACGGTTGAACACCATGAGCGACCAAACCACCGCGACGAACGATAGCCCGCGCCTGTTTCTGAAACAGATTCAGGTCGGCCCGATGGCCAACTACGTGTACCTGATTGGCGACCGCGACACGCGCAAGGCCGTGATCGTGGACCCGGCTTGGAACATCGACGGACTCTTGGCTGAGGTCGAAAACGAGGGCTTCGAATTGGAAGGGGCCCTGGTCACCCACTATCACCCCGATCACATTGGCGGTGATTTCATGGGCCAGCACATCGAGGGAATCGGCGAGCTGCTGGAGCGCCAGGGGATGAAAATCTACATCCACAAGGAAGAGGCCCCCTACGTGAGGCGCGGCACCGGTCTGGAAACGAGCGACATCGTTGCCGTAGATGGAGAAACCGAGATCAAGGTCGGGGACATCCCGATCCGCTTCATCCACACTCCCGGCCACACGCCCGGATCTCAGTGCTTCCTAGTCGGCGACAATCTGGTCTCCGGCGACACCCTGTTCATTGGCGCCTGCGGCCGGGTGGACTTGCCGGGTAGCAACCCGAGCGACCTGTACTACTCGCTGACCCAGAAGCTGGCCAAACTCCCTGACGATACGATCCTGCTTCCGGGCCACGACTACGCCTCCGACAAGACCTCGACCATTGGGCGCGAGAAGCGCAGCAATCCGTACATGCGCTTCGCACGGCTTGAGGACTACCTTCAGGCGATGGGACTTCCCGGCTAGTTCCGCTCGTCGAAGCCGCGCAGGACAGCGTCACTAGCTAACATGGCTGTCAGCTAGCCGACGTTTTTCGAGGGCCAAGATCGATCACCCAAAGCGATCGACAACCAAGTTGCCGATCGCTTCTTCAACATCATCGAATGACGCCGGGCATCGCCTTGACAGAACGTGACCGGGAACGTAATTTCTCCCCCTCTCAGTTTCGTTCGGCCAACGTACCGACCTCCAACGGAGGATGCGGACGGCGGCCAATACCCCCGTTTCTCTAGGAGGAGATACAGAATGAAGGTAACCGGATTCGTCAAAACGACGATGCTCTTCAGCGCTTTGGCATTTGTTGTCAGCGCTTCCCCGGCCGAAGCCCAGGATAAGACCCAGGGCAAGTGCCGCAAAACGATCGCCAAAACCCTAGGCAAGTATAACGCCACCGCCGCCAAAGCGGTCGCCAAGTGCCACAAGGACACCAACAAGGGCAAGCGCTCTGGAGCGGACTGCAACGACGCCGACATTGCCGATGACAAGGGCAAGATCGCGAAAGCCGAAGACAAGATGCTTTTCTTGATCGAGAAGTCCTGCAACGACAAGGACTCAGGCGTTCCCAACGCTGGCGTGTTGGCCGAGTACGTGGCCTGCCCCTCACCCAACCAAGCCGCCGATGGCGGTGACGGCTTCCAAACCTTCGAAGAAGTTAGCGACTGCCTCATTGCGACTTCGAAAACCTGGAACTTGAAGTTGTACAAAGACATCTTCGGCACCCCGGCTGCCGCTTTGGCACCTGCCGAAAAGCTCGGAAAGGTCCAAGACAAGTGCCACGGCGCGATCGTCAAAGACTCCATTAAGCTTTTGGCCACCGTCGCCAAAGAGCGCGCCAAGTGTCAGGACACAACCGACAAAGCTCTTGCGGTCACCATCCCGAACCACGCCGCTTGCGCCGAAAATGACACGAAGGGCAAGATCGCGCAGGCTCGTGCCAAACTCCTCGCCGACATCACCAAGCAGTGCGGGACGATGACCACGGAAGACTGGACAAGCTTCGGCGTCTGTTCTGTCTCTGAGGCCGGCTACCAGACCTGCGCCATCGACCGTGCCTTGCTGAGCGTGGGCGGCGGTCTTTCCGCGATTGCCTACGAGCTGCCGGCTGGTTGCCCGGTCGAAGGCGTACGCGTCTTCATCAACCCAGGCGCTGGTGGTGCCAACGGCGCGACCAAAACCAGCCTGAATACGGGTTGGACCGGTCTTGCTCACAATGCTGACGTAATCGACGGCTACGAAGGTGCGGTCACCGTTGACTGTAGTGCCTCTGACGACTGCAGTGCTTGCACCGTGACCCTTGATCCGGTCAAGACTGCTGGCAACTCCTACTGTCGCTGTGATGCTGACGTCACCGTGAGCTGTGA
Organism: Binatia bacterium; assembly: GCA_047611725.1. Lineage (GTDB taxonomy): Bacteria > Desulfobacterota > Binatia > UBA1149 > CAITLU01 > JBLFWR01. The sequence continues at coordinate 8,176 of JBLFWR010000141.1, forward strand.
CACGATCGATGGTGCCGACGCGGATGACTGCGGCGGTGGCGATTGCAGCTGCTTCTTCGGTCCGCCGCTTCCTTTGGCTGCTGGCGGTATCTCGACTTGCGTGACCAACGAGATCGTCGCGGAACTCGACGGCCTTGCCGACGTCGGCGCTGGCACCTCCACAACGACGGTTTCCACGGCTGCCAAGGTCCACACTGGTGGCAGCGGCACCCTCCAGATCCCGTGTCCGATCTGCGCCGGCGACACGACTCCGAACGACGGAAGCCGTGACGGCCTTTGCGAAGGCGGCCCGCGAGACACGTTGGCCTGCGACGAGAACGGCCGCAACGATGGCTTCGGTGGCGGCCTGTCTTACGACTGCCAGCCCGACCCCGGCACCAACGCGACCGGAACCGGCATCAAGCTGGCATTGGAACTGACGACCGGCACAACTTCGCTGCCTCAGACGATCACCTGCGGCGGAGCGTTGCCCGGTGAAAACTGCTGGTGTCGCACGTGTGTCAACGACCTCACTGTTGGCTGCGGCAGCGACCAAGACTGCGTCGACGCAGGCGTCGGTGGAACTTGTGGTGACGGAAGCGAGCCGCAGAC
>JBLFWR010000142.1:0-8731 GCA_047611725.1 Binatia bacterium
TGCTCGATGGCGAAACGAAACGGAAGCCTTTGTCGCCACCAACGCCTGCTAGCTCGACATCGTTTCCGTCGCCGTTGCCGACGCTGGCCGATACGCAAGACCCCAACTCCACGGTTGGAGCGGCAAGTAAGCAAACATCATACGGGCCAAACGTGTCAGCGGTGTCCGCATCGACGTAGAGGTAATAGGTGCCGGCTGGCACGTTGGCGGGGCCTGCCGTGCCATTCTGACCAGCGATAACGGCGCCTGTAGCCAGTCCGGCGGCGGTGCTGGTTGCGTCACCCGCTGTAGAAACCAGCGCTGCCTGGACGATGGCGGTGGATCCTTCCTGATTGGTAAGTTGGAGGAACACGTCGGTCGTTGAAGGAAGTGTGACGACATACCCGTCATCCGCACCAGTGCCGAAGGCGCCTAGGTCCAAGGCGTCAACATCGGAGAACGGATCGATGTAGCCGTTCGCGCACGAGCCGAACGCCAAGGCGGTTGTGGGTGCGCTACAGGCTCCTCCCACGCATTCACCCGACACGCAGTCCGAGACGACGCTGCAGCCTTGGCCGATCACGCAGGCACTACAGGTTCCGCCGCAGTCTACGTCGGTTTCGTCACCGTCCTGCGTCACGTTGCTGCACGACGCGGGAAGCGGCGGGTCGCCGAAGCCAGTGCAATCGTCGAAGGCCTCGAAGCAATGGGTATCCAAGCAGGCAAGGCAGGGTGGTGCGCTCTGATCAATCGCGCATTGACCGGCGCAGTTTTGCAAGCCGCATTCCGACGAGGCCGCGTAGCATCCTGAGCATTCCGCAGTGGCTCCGGTCGAAGTCACGAGGCAACCTTGGATACAAGATTCGCGGCTCGGGTCGGACAGACACGCTATGGTGCAGGTGACAGCCTCGTCGAGTAGGACGAAATTCTCGTGAACCACGTCGTCGGTGGCGTTTGTGCATGCCCCAGTTACCGCAGGCAGCGTGGTTGTCGTTGTATCAATCGTGGTTGTCGTGCTGGTCGTGGTCGTAGTGTCCAGCGTGGTTGTGGTCGTGGGTGGTGTTCCGATACACGCGTTCTGGGCCGCGGAGCAGTTGGCCTGCACGCAAGAAAGACAAGGTTCTCCGTTCGGGTCGGCTGCACACAGAGCAGCACAGTTCATAATTCCGCACTCTGCTGACTCGCCGTAGCACAAGGCACAATCGCTGGTGAGGCCTGTTTCTGTGGCGACGCAAGCGCCGATGCACACTGCGACATCAGGGGCGGACAGGCACGAGAACGTGCAGGTTCGCGTGGCGTCATCTACGTCGGCCGTTTCGCGAATTATTGTGTCCGCCTCGCCGGTACAGAACCCGGCCAACGGCAACGTCGTCGTGGTGGTCGGAGCGCTGGTCGTGGTGGTCGTGACGGTGTCAAGAGTTGTGGTGGTCGTCGTGGTGGTCGAAACAAACAGGGTCGTGGTCACGATGATCGGCACGCCCGAGCATACATCGAAAGCGGGAATGCAGTTCACATCCAGACAGGCCGTGCACTCTGGAGCTGACTGATCCGCCGCGCACTCGACAGTGCATGCGCCGATGCCACATTGCGAAGACTGGCCGTAACAAAGCGCGCAATCTGGGCTCAATCCGGTTGCGCCCGAGACACAAGTCCCGACACAGCCGGGCAAGTCGCCGTCGAACAGGCAGTCAAACGTGCAGTTGGTCGCTTCGACCAACAGGTCGAACTCGGCGGCGATCGCCTCGTCAGCGTCGTTGCCGCACACGGTGTCGAACGGGACCGTGGTTGTCGTGCTGACGCTGATGCCCGAACCGCAACTGCCATTTACGATACCGTCGTCGAATCCGTCGCAGTCGAAATCAAGGCTGAACATGTCCGCAGTCATGGTGCAGAAGCGACATTCGACTGCGGTCTGGAGACAGGACGACAGGGTCGCGGTGTTAGCGCTGGACGCGCAGCTGCCTGCGAACGCGGCGCTCGCTGTCTGTCCTGCGCATTTGTCGGTGACGGCTTTCGCCAGTTTGTCTAGTGTTTTGCCTGCGGAAGCAGTGATGTGTCCGCCCGCAACTCCGATGCAGCCGGCGATATCGTCGGCTTCAACAATCGTTCCTTGCTTTAAACCGAGCTTGAGGCATTTGCCGAAGGCTTTAAGCTTGGCTTTCATCGCGCCGTCGGCAGCACGAAGCGCGGTTGTTTGGCAACGTGCTCCGTCGCGGTTGCTGTCGGAGAGAAGGGCACCGCTTGCGAGGTCGTCGCTGAAGAAGTCGCCCACCAACGCGATGTCTTGATCCACCGCCGCATCTGTAATCGTGTCAACGTCGGTGAAGCCGAAGTCCGGGCCGCTCGCGCAAGTCTGGCCAGCAGTAATCAAAACCTTGGAGCGGGCCTTTGCGATGCGGCTTCGTAGATCAGCGCGCATACAAGTGTCACCGTCGGTGGCCATGCTTGCGGCGGTCGCCAAACGCAGACAGCCGTAGTTTTCCTTGCCTTGCAGTTTCGCGACTTTGGCGGCGGCCTCGTTAACTGCGGTGATGCAGCGCTGTTGGGCGCTGGATTGCGGCTGCGCTTGCGCTGCCGCTGCAGTGAAGAAAAGGCTCGCGGCGAGTACGCCGAGAATGTTGGCAAACTGCATACTAGAATCCCCTGTTGGCTAGGTGTCGGGCCCTTTGGGCCTGACATACCCGCCGAACACGCATTAGTCGTTTGATCATGGATCGCCACGAAAGTGCGTAAGCTTTTACAGATAGGGGACTGGCCCATACGTAGCAAGGACGAAGCGGGCGCAGGGGGCACAGCGGGCGCAGCGGGCGGCGGATGTGCTCGAAAGCGGCGGGTTCGCCGCAATCAGCGCCTGACTCCAAATTCAGTGTCAAAAGCGACCGCTCCGTCATCTTTGGTTGGCCGTGGGGCAGGCTCGCCGAAACGATGATTCTGGGGCTCGCCCTGTTCCGGAGCGGGGGATCCGAAGGCCCCAGATCGTCATCTGCATTTGCCCCCACCAGGATCGTCCATTGGCGCGCCGTTCGGCGTGGGTGTGGAAACGAAGTTTCTGCGTTTGGGGGATTTTGAGTCGGAACGAATGTGCAGGCTGTCGAACGAAGATTCGTAGCCGGGGATGTCCGTTGGTTTCGCACTTGACGTTCGCCGTGACGGTCCAAACTTTTTGATCCGATTATCGTTTACCCGGCGGTGTACCTGAGTGCAGCGGCGGAACGTTGGTACACACGATCGTGCGTGTTGATCATGAACACCGTGGCACGCTTGCAAGTGACGCTCCGCGTGAATTCTTGCGCGCGTGAGGTTGGCCCCGAGCGCTTGAAAAAGAAGTTTCGAAAATTGTGCGAAGTTGATGCGCAACAGTGTCGACAAGCGTTGGGACGAAGCGTAGTTTGATTCCCGATGGCTCGGTCGAGGCAAACACAGGCCTCCTTGCTGGCTTGTGCTGGTGACTGAGGCCGGGGGGCGATACCGGCGATCGCCTAGAACTCGGTAGCAGAATAAGGGACTGCTCGATCAGTGACCCGCCGCAACTAAGGAGGTGATCTAGTGATCTGTATTTTCCAGGTGAACTGTGAGGTGGTGTCCTCTTAGGAGGAGCCCTCAAAAGTTCGTTGGGTCACCTCTGGACGGAGACCCAGACACCACCAGCCCCGACAGTTCCGCTTTCACCGGCGGACCGACGCATTCCGTCGGAAGTACTGTCGGGGCTTAGTTTTGTCCGAACGAAATCGCGCGAGCTTTCGCGTTCAAAGTTTTACTGCTTCGCTTTCACGTCTCATCGGTTGCCTACGAACAATGTATGGTGCCCGCCTCTCTTCCCGCGGGAGCGTGCGTTCACTGCGTTCGCAACAAAGCCGGTACATTTCATCAGGTCTAGAAACTCCGGACATTCAAAGGCCGACCATACGACCACTGTGCCGTCGGGTTTGAGCATCTCGTAAAGCCGTTGCACGCCACGTTCGTCGTACAGGCGCACGTTGCCGCCTGTGGTGAACGGTTCGGGACCGTTGTCTACGTCTAACAGCATGCCGTCGAATGGCTCCGGGGCACTTTGAAAATACTCCACGAGGTCGATGACTTCACATTGGGTTCGGGGGTCATCCAGCGGATGGTTGGCCAGATGTCCAAGCGGGCCCTGATTCCAGCGTAAAACAGCTGGCATCAACTCGACTACGACCACGGTGGCGTCGCTTGCCAATCGATCCAGCGCCGCGCGTAGCGTGTAGCCCATGCCGAGCCCGCCCACGAGTATCCGCGCATTGGGGATCGTAGCGGCACGTTGGCACACAAGGTCGGTCATGAACTCTTCGGAGTGATGCTCGTGACTCGACATCAAAGACGCGCCTTCCAGGCTGACCTGGAAATACCCCGATTGTGTCGTCAACTTGAGCAACTCCCCGTCGGGGGTGAGCGCTTCGTCGATCAGGACGATCTTGTTCATGGACGCAACATGGTGGGGGGCGAATGCCGGGCGGAACGATCGCGGGAGTTGCGCACGTTAGTTTGCCGGCCGAATTGCGTAGCGTAGCGGCAGGTTCTTCAAGCCGCCAACGAAGTGACTTCGAACGTGCTGCGTGGGGCCAGCAACTTCCATTGAAACCAGACGTGGCAACAGCTCGCGTAAGAAAGTTCGAAGCTCTAGGCGTGCTAAGTGCGCCCCTAGGCAAAAGTGAACACCGGTGCCGAAGGCCAGGTGCTCGCTCGCGTTGGCTCGCTTAGCGTCGAAGCGAAGAGGGTCTGCGAAACGCTTCTCGTCGCGATTCGCCGATAGGTAGCTCAGCAATAAGGCGTCGCCATTGGCGATTGATTTTCCGCCGATTTCGCAGTCTTCCGTGGCATAGCGAAGGAAGTGTCGCACCGGTGTAGACCAACGAATGATTTCGTCTACCGCGAGGTCGATTCCCGAGGGGTCTGCCTGTAACGCTCTTAGTTGGTCGGGGTGATTGCAAAGCGCCTCAATGCCGGCGCTAAGAGAGTTCGCGGTGGTGTCGTGCCCGGCGGTCGCGATAATCATGTAGTACCCGACACGTTCGATGTCGCCCAGCGGTTCCCCATCGATTTTTGCGTTGGCCAGCACACTGGCTATGTCGTCGATCGGGCTCTTGCGTCGCTGGTCTGTCAGGGCGTTGAAGTACTCGAAAAACGCCCCCGCGGTTTCCAGCATTGTCGACAAGGCGTCGCCTTCGATATCAAACTCAGGGTCCTCAGACGCGAACAGCTGTTGCGTGAGCTGCAACATTCGAGGTTCGTCTTTTTCCGGGACGCCCAAAATCGACATGATGACGTGGAGCGGAAAAAGCAGGGCGATCTCGCGCGAAAAATCGGATTCGGGCCCAGCGTTCATCATCTTGTCGACGAACTTGCGTGCCAGGCGTGCGACTTCACCTTCGACTCGCTTGCGAAGGTTTGCAGGTTTGAACCAGTCATTGGTCACACCGCGATAAGCGCGGTGCTCAGCCCCATCCATGTGAACCAGCGACTTGACGACCAAGCCGGAAGCCATTTGCTGGGCGTAAAACTCGTCGTTGAACAACACCGATTGGAGGGTATTAGGGAAACGTTGATGTTGGCGCTCAATCTCCCAAACGTTGTCGTACGTGGTGATCGCCCAAAAGGGTTTCATCCCCGCTAGTTCAACGCGGTGAACGGGGTCCTGTTCGCGTAGTAGTTTCGCTCGGCGGTGCCAGTCGTCGAGGTCGGTATACGCGGCGGGATCAACAAAGATCCCGCCGAGGTCGTTTAATGAGGTCGAAATACTGCTGTTCATTTTCGATGCTCGCTTGGGAACGCGCGCCCCGGTCGCGACAAGGTTAGAGTCCGGAAACGCTAAACGGCATCTTTGGTTGCCAATGTGTCGCGAAGCTCGCGCTTCAGGAACTTGCCGCTTGCGTTGCGCGGCAATGCTTGGTCCTGGAACCAGATGTAACGGGGGATTTTGTACCTGGCTAGGGTCCCCGCAATGTGGGCGCGTAACTCATCGGCGGTGACGCTTTTGCCGGGACTGAGCACGACGGCGACGCCAACCTCTTCACCGAGACGATCATCGGGAACTCCGAATACCGCACATTCGGCAACGGCTTCGTGGTCAAAAATCGCGGTCTCGACTTCGGCGCAGTACACGTTCTCTCCACCGCGCAACAGCATGTCTTTGGCGCGATCAACGATGAAGATGAAACCATCATCGTCGATGCGTGCGATGTCGCCGGTGTGCATCCAGCCATCGGTGATGGATTCCTCGGTGGCCTCTGGGCGATTGAGGTAGCCGCGGATAACCTGCGCGCCGCGCACCCAAAGCTCACCAACATCTCCAGGCCCTACGGGGTTCCCGTCTGCGTCGACACACTGCACTTCGAAGCAGGGCATGGCGGGGCCGCAACTGGCAGGTTTGTCGATGAAGAAGTGGGAGGAGTTGGCGGTGATGATGCCGCAAACTTCGGTCATGCCGTAGCCGGTTGCTGGGCGTGCCGGGCCGGCCTTTTCGATCTTTTCAACAAGGTCGGGTTGTAGCTGCGCACCGCCGCCGCCCAGGGATTTCAGGCTGGATGTGTCGCGGGTGGCAAAATCGGAATGGGCGATCAACTCACGCGCCATGGTCGGCACACCCGAAAAGTTGGTAATACTCTCGGCCTCAATGAGTCGAAGCGCTTCGCCAGCTTCCCACTTGTACATGTGAACCAGCTTGCCACCGCCCAGAGTCATCGCTTGCGCGAGGCAGTTATTGGCCGTGACATGAAACAGGGGGGTTACAATAAGAGCTGCGATCGCTCCAGGATCCGACAGTGTGGGGTCATTCTTCGCGGCGCGCTTCATCACTTCGCCTTGTGCGGTGTTCCAAAACGCCAGGCTCATCAAGTTACTGACACAGCCGCGGTGGGTGAGTTGTGCGCCTTTGGGGCGGCCGGTCGTGCCCGACGTGTAGAAGATGCAAGCGTCGGAGTCGGTGTCGATACTAACTTCGGGCATGCTCCCGCCGCCTTCGGTCATTGCGGAAAACGGCAGCACTCCGCTGGGAAGCTCGCCCTCAACGCGAACCGCGATGACTTGCATCGGCGGTGTCTCTTCAGCGATGGCGAGATAGCTCGCGAGGCGTTCTTTGTCGGCGATCAAAAGTTTCGGAGCCGAGTCCTGGAGGCCGTACGCCATTTCGGGGCCGACCCACCAGGCGTTCATTCCAACCACCGACACACCGATCGAGACAGCGGCCCAATAGGTGAGCATCCACTCGGGGTAGTTGCGCATCGCGATGGCGATTCGGTCGCCGGAACAGATGCCGTGGTCGGTCAACCAGGCGGCGATTGCTGCCGTATCGCGATGAGCGTCCTCGTAGGTCCACCGTTCGTCGCCGTACACGAGATAGTCGCGCTCGGCATAGCCGGCAGAAGCCAACCAGATGTCGCGCAGAGAGGCCGGAGCATTGGCGTAGGTTTTCAGGGGGCGTCCAAGGACTTCCTGGGTCTTGATCTCGAAGGGGCCGCCCGGGGCGGTGAATTCCTGCCAAACCTCACGTAGCTCGTCGTACACTTTTAGGGCTCCTCGTCGCTTTGTTTGTTTCGACCACTCGGGTGCTGCCGACGGCCAAGACGCCGTTCGATGGTCGCGAGTGAATTTGTGTTTTGGAACTCGCGCGTCGAGCCATCACGGGCCCGTCGCATGCGGCGGCAATAGACCCGAGCAATGCCGAGGTTGCAAGGTCGAAACGGAGACGGGGCCGTGGGTACTCCCAGGGGCGAAGGCTTTGAAGTCACGATCCGGGGTCGCCATATTCTCCGCGCTCCAGCGGCCCGGGCGCGCCGCGTTACGTTCGCCGTTGCATTTGGCCACGCGTGCGGCGAGTTTGCGGTTTGTGGTTGGCGCGCTCTCGGCGACCAGGCTGATTAGAAAAAGGACCCGATCTCATGGAACGACCCGAATTTACAGAAGAACAAAAGATGTTTCGTGAGACCGCGCGCGAGTTTTTCAAGCGTGAGATACGTCCGCATCGCGAAGAATGGCGGCAGGCTGGCATCGTGGACCGCGACGCCTACCTGAAGGCGGGCCAGGCAGGGCTGCTTTGCATGTGGGCCGACGAGAAGTACGGCGGCATGAGCCTCCCCGATTTTCGCTTCGAGCAAATTCTGATGGAAGAGAACGCCGCGCATGGCGACGTGAACTTCTTCGCGACCTTACATAGCCGACTGGTCGCCCCTTACATCGAGAACTTCGGGACAGAAGAGCAGAAGGCTCGATTCATCCCGGGCTTCGTGTCCGGAGAATCGATTCTCGCGATTGCGATGACCGAACCCGACGCTGGTAGCGATCTGTCCGGAATGCGTGCGACGGCAGTTCGCGATGGTGACGACTGGCTTCTAAACGGCCAGAAAACCTACATCTCCAATGGAATTCTTTCCGATGTGATCATCGTAGCGGCCAAGACGGACCCGGAGTCGCCGTATGCGATGGGTCTGTTTCTGATCGAACGGGGCATGCCCGGATTCGAGCGCGGCCGAAATTTGAAGAAGATGGGCATGAAGGGGCAGGACACTGCCGAGCTATTCTTCGAAAATGTGAGGGTCCCGGCGGCCAATGTCCTGGGGGCGCCGGATCAGGGCTTCCTGCAGTTGATGCAAGGACTGGCGGAAGAACGACTCATCGCATCGGTCGGAAATGTGTCTGGCTGCCATGAGGCAATGAAGGTGACCAAGGAGTTCGTCACTGAGCGAAAGGTCTTCGGTAAGCCGCTTTCGAAGTTTCAGAACACACGATTCAAGCTAGC
>JBLFWR010000143.1:0-8693 GCA_047611725.1 Binatia bacterium
AAGACCCTGCCGGTGCGGATGATCCCTGCCAACTTTGCGCTCGTGGCGGCGGCATCAATGATCATCTGCTTCGGTGCCTGCCTGTTCCCGGCCTGGAAGGCTTCCCGCATCGTCCCCGTTGAGGTGCTTCGCTATGAATAGCGGCAGCACCACGCCGGTGGTTCGCGCCCAAGGCTTGGCCCGTCGTTACAATGACGGACGTCGCATCGTCGAAGTTTTTTCGGGCTTGGATTTTACGGTTTCGGCTGGGGAAAGCGTATCCGTGATCGGGGACTCGGGGGTCGGCAAAAGCACCCTGCTGCACCTGCTCGGTGGTCTGGACCGGCCCGATGATGGCCAGGTCTTCCTACAGGGGCACGACGTCGCGGCAATGAAGGACGCGGATTTGGCCCGCTTACGCAACGCTGCCGTTGGCTTTGTGTTCCAATTCCATCATCTTCTCGGGGACTTCACCGCCGAAGAGAATGTAATGCTTCCGTTGATGATCGGAGGCGAGACCAGGCCTCAGGCGCGAGCTCGGGCGGCCGAAACCTTGGAACGGATGGGGTTGGCCGACCGGCTCACGCATCGACCGGGGGAGATGTCGGGTGGTGAGCAGCAGCGGGTGGCCGTAGCCCGTGCTTTGGTGGGACGCCCGGCCGTGATCATGGCGGACGAACCAACGGGTAATCTTGACCCCGATACGGCCGAGGCTGTGCACGGACTTCTAGTGGACGTGCAAAAGGAAGCTGGCTGCGCTTTGGTCATTGTCACGCACAGCGCCGCGTTGGCTGCGTTGGGCGATCGTACACTACGCATGGAACGGGAAGGCATTGTGGAGATAAAGAGTTGAGAGCGCTCGGGGGGTTTGCAGTGTCTCTCTTGGTCCTGCTGGCGTCGGCAATGCCGGCCGCCGCGCAGGTTGTCGCCGTTTCGCAGGACACGGTTGTCTCACAGGACGCCGTCGTCTCGCAGCAAACGGTCGTGTCGATCGAAGTCGACGGACACAGTCGCGTCGAGGAGTCGGCGATTCTATTGCACGTCTCGCAGGACGTTGGGGCCCTTCTTGATGAGTCCACGGTGGATGGCGATCTGAAGGCGATCTACGGCATGCGATTCTTCGACAATGTCTGGGTCGAGCGCGAGATCGTCGCCGATGGGGTGAAGCTGCGCTACATGGTGCGCGAGCAGCCGTACATCACCGAAGTCACTTACGAGAATAACGGTCACACCGATATCGAAGATCTCGAAGCGGTGAACGGGGTTCGTCCTCGTACGATTTTCGACCCGCTCAAGGCCTTCCAGGCGCTTAACGACATGCGCAAGGTTTACGCCAGCAAAGGGTATCCCGACGCTGACGCCGAATGGGAGGTCGAGCCCTTGCCCGACAACGAGGGGCGCCTCGTTTACAAGATCAACGAAGGTTCGCTGGTTCAGATCGAGGATATCCGCTTCGAAGGTGTCGAGGCGTTTAGCCACGGCAAGCTTCGCCGCATCATGGCGACTCGCAAAGCGTGGACGCTCTCGTGGCTCACCGGCGCCGGTATTCTTAACGACGAAGAGATCTCGACCGACGTTGAGCGTCTCACCGCCTTCTACTACGACAACGGCTACGTCGAAGCTCGGGTTGATGAGCCCGGAATTGTGCGCGAGGGCGACGGTCTCGTGATCACGATGCGTGTCGACGAGGGCAAGCAGTTTCACGTTAAAACTATTAGCTTTCTCGGCGAAGTTTTGTTGCCCGAAGAAGAGCTCCTGGCGGCATCCGGATTTGAGGCGGGCCAGGTGTTCAAGCCGAGCAAGTTACGCGAGGCCATTTTTGGCTTGACCGAGGCGTATGGCGATTTGGGTTACGCCTTTGCCGATGTCCGGCCGCTGACCAATGTTGACGATGAGCTGGCCGAGGTCGCGATTCGTTTCGAATTGCGACCTAACGATATCGTGGAAGTTCGTCGTATCGATATTCGCGGCAACACCAAAACCCGTGACTATGTCCTGCGTCGCGAGATGCGTCTGAACGAAGGGGAGACGTTCTCTGGCTCTGGATTGCGACGAAGCCGTTCCGAAATTCGCCGCCTCGGGTTTTTCGATGAAGTAGAAGTCAGCTCCCAGCGCACAGAAGAGCCTGACAAGGTTGATCTCACTGTCGATGTGACGGAAGGACGCACCGGTACGTTCGCAGCCGGCGCGGGTTTTTCCAGTTCCGACAACTTGCTGCTCAATGGCCGGATCACCGAACGCAACCTTTTCGGCCGCGGTCAGACTCTAACCTTCAATATTGACTTCGGATCCCGTCGCCAGAGCTTTCGCATCGGCTTCGTGGAGCCGTATCTTTTCAATACTCCGCTGACTTTGGGCGTCGAACTGTTTGATTGGAGTTTTGATTTTAACCGTTTCACTCGCGGTGGCCGTGGTGCTTCGCTGCGACTGCAATACCCGCTTTGGGAATTGCCGCTGGCTAAGCGGCTCGGGTTTGATCTCGACTTTACGCGTGCCGGATTGGAATACAGTCTTGAAAATTCGCGCATCAATGGGGTCGCTCGTCTAGCGCCGCCAAGCGTTCAGGCAGAAGAGGGTGAGCGACGTACCAGCAGTATGCGCGCCACCCTAGTGCGCAACACGATCGATCATCCCTTCGATCCGACGGAGGGGACGCGGCATATCGCGGCCCTGAAAGTTGCAGGCCTGGGGGGCGACACCGAGTACACGAAACTCGAACTGTCCACCCGTTGGTATCTGCCGCTTTACTCGAATGAAGGCGGCAACCACATCATTTACTCTTTCAATGCGAACTTGGGCTACGGCGTCGGCGACTCCGGCCTGTCGGGCGAAGAGCTTCCGCTGTTTGAACGGTACTTCCCCGGCGGCATCTCGACGGTGCGTGGCTTTCGGGTGCGAAGCCTTGGTCCGCAAGAGTTCGCTCGCGACGCCAATGAAGAAGACGCAGGCGATTTCGTTGAAACTGGCGGCAGTAACCAGCTCATCATCAACAACGAAATCATTTTTCCCATCGCTCCTGAAGCGGGGTTGAAGGGCGTCGTCTTTTTCGACGCAGGTAACGCGTTTACCTCGGCCGACGGTATTGATGTTGGCAACCTGAGGTTGGCTGTCGGCGCTGGCGTGCGCTGGCTCTCGCCGTTTGGCCCCTTGCGTGTAGAACTCGGATTTCCTCTGGATAGAATGGGTGACGAAAGTGCAAGCGAACTTTTGTTCTCGTTCGGCACCCCATTCTGAATCGTTTCTCAAGGAGAGCGGAAACAAAGTGATCAAAAACATTATTCTAGCATTCGCCGCTGCGGCCATCCTTGTCACTCCTGCGGTGGCTTCGGCACAGCAGTTGAAGATCGGCTACATCATCGTTCCCAAGCTTGTCGCAGAGAGTAAGGCGGGAGTGGCGGCGGCCAAAGAACTAAAGACTCGTCTGGACAAGGCGCAGGGCGGCATCGATACCAAGCTCAAGGAAATCAAAGACCTTGAGGTGGATATCGAGAAGCGTCTCATGGTGCTTTCCGAAGAAGAACGCCAGAAAGTCATGGAAGAGCACGAGCGGCAGATGCGCGCTGCCAAGCGTATGCGTGAAGACTTCCAGCGCGAGCTGTCCAAGGTCGAGACTGAGGTCATGGGGCGCGTGAACGAATTCCTGCGCGGGGTCATTGAAAAGTACGCAGTCGATAACGACTACGACCTTGTCTTAGATGCCGGGACGCTTCTCTACATTTCGAAGAAGGCCGACGTCACTGAAGGTGTACTTGTGGCGGCCGACAAGGCGTTCAAAGGCTGATCGCGCGACGATGTCCGCGGCGACCATTCATCCGACAGCGATTGTCGATGCCACGGCCGAACTAGCCGAGGATGTCGTCATCGGGCCGTATGCAATCGTAGGTCCGAGCACCGTCCTCGGCGCCGGAACTAGTGTCGGTGCGCACTCGATGATCGACGCGCATACAACGCTTGGTCGGGAGAACCGGGTGTTTCAGTTCGCGTCGGTTGGCGCAGAGCCCCAGGATCTCAAGTTTAGCGGCGAAGCAACAACGTTGACGCTCGGTGACCGCAACACGATTCGAGAGTTTTGCACTCTCAACCGTGGAACCATCAAGGGTGGCGGCGCGACCAGAGTCGGTAACGACAATCTCTTCATGGCCTATTCGCACGTCGCCCATGATTGCCTTGTTGGCAATGGCGTAGTCATGGCGAATGGGGCGACTCTGGCCGGACACGTAACCGTCGAGGACGCAGCCATTGTCGGTGGCCTGGTCGCCGTTCACCAGTTCGTGCGAATTGGTGCGATGGCGATGCTTGGCGGGGGGGCAATGGTCAGCCTGGACGTTCCACCTTTTTGCATCGCCGCCGGAGACAGAGCCAAACTTCATGGTCTGAACCTGATTGGGCTGCGGCGTCGCGGGCTGTCTGAGGGAGCGATCAAGAGTCTCCGTACGGCCTATCGGTTGCTCTTCCAGGGCGGCCTGAAGCTCAAGGACGCGCTCGCGCGAATCCGCGAAGAGCACGCCGACGTGGAGGAAGTCATGACCATGGTTCATTTTATCGAGAACTCCGAGCGCGGCATTTGCCGCTAGGCTAGGAGCCACCACCCACCGTGGAGACCATTGGTCTCATCGCCGGAAACGGCACGTTTCCTCTTCTTTTCGCAGCCGAAGCTCGGCGGCGCGGTTATCGCGTTGCTGCCGTTGCGCATCGAGGTGAAACCCCCGAGGCGATCGAGGCAGAAGTCGATACGCTTGTCTGGGTGAAGGTCGGGCAGCTCGGAAAAATGCTGCGGACGTTCAAGAAGGCAGGCGTGGCGCGTGCCGTAATGGCCGGCGGTATCAACAAGGTCCGTTCGCTCTCGTCGGTTCGTCCCGATTTGCGCGGTGTTCTTTTTTTGCGTCGCGCCGTCGGTATGGGCGACGATTCGCTGCTTCGACAACTCGCAGCCGAATTTGAAGGGGAGGGCATTCAGATTGTTCCCTCCACCTTGTTTCTCGAGCGTATGCTTGCGCGCACCGGCACGATGGCTGGGCCCGAACCGAGCGCGGACGCGCTTCGCGACATCGAACTTGGTCGCCGCGTCCTGTCTGCGACTGGCACCTTGGATGTCGGTCAGGGCGTTGTGGTGGAGCGGGGGCTGGTATTGGCGATCGAGGCGATCGAAGGAACCGATGCCGCGGTCACTCGCGCCGGCGCTTTGGGTCGCGGCGGTGCGGTTGTGGTAAAAATGGCCAAGCGTGGTCAGGACATGCGTTTCGACGTGCCGGCCGTCGGTCCGGAGACGATCGCCACAATGCTCGCGGCGGGTGCCAAAGTTTTAGCTTTGGAAATCGGCGCGACTTTGATTCTCGACGAAGAGGCGGTTTTTCGCGCAGCAACGGCTGCGGGCATCTCCGTAGTTGGAGTGCATGCGATCGAACAGGATGCGGTTCCAAACCAAGGAGAGGGTCACAATGTCCAACATGTCGAAGACACCTGAGATCCCGCTGCGTGTCGCGGTCATCGGGGTGGGCTACCTCGGTGGGTTTCACGCTTCAAAGTATGCCGCGTTACCCGATGTAAGACTGGCTTGCGTTTACGATACGGATCCACAGCGCGCCAAAGAAGTAGCTGACCTTTACGGAACCGAAGTCGCACCAACGCTGGAGGCGGCCTTCGCCGCAGCTGACGCCGTCAGTATCGCGGTGCCGACTGCTGAGCATCTACGCGTCGGCTTGGCTGCCGCAGAGGCTGGATTGCCGATGCTTGTCGAGAAGCCACTCGCGGCCACGGCTGCCGAAGGTCGTCAGCTTGTCGCTGCTGCTGCGGCGGCTGGTGTACTGCTACAGGTCGGGCATTTGGAGCGGTTCAATCCGGTCTTCGATGATGTGCGCCGCATCGTATGCGAGCCAAAGTTCATCGAGTGCCATCGTTTGTCGCCGTTCGCCGGGCGCGGTTCGGACACTTCGGTTGTCCACGACGTGATGATTCACGACCTCGACCTGATCGCTTATTTGGTTGGGCAGCCGTTGCTGGACGTGCAAGCCGTCGGTGTTCCGGTCCTGTCGTCGCACGAAGATATCTGTAACGCGCGTCTGAGTTTCAAGGGTGGGGCGATCGCGAACGTGACGGCCTCGAGGGTCTCGCTGAAACGCGAACGAAAGCTACGAATTTTCCAAACCGATGCCTATGCGTCGGTCGATTTGGACAAACGTGAAGTTACCGTCGCGCGTCGTAAACCCGGTTCGCCTGTTTTCGACCCAAGCGCACCGATGGACTCCATCGACGTTGAGGTCCGCTCCTTCGAAGGCGCCGATCCACTCGCTGACGAAATCGCCGCATTCGTCTCAAGTGTCCGCAATGGCACTGCGATCATGGTCGACGGAGAGGCTGGCCTTGCGGCGCTAGAAATGGCGGAGAGGGTGCTGGACGCCGTTCGTGCGGCCGAGTCGTATACGGAGAGCTAGCAGCGGTGGGTCGGCGTATTCTCATGGTTGCAGGCGAGGCCTCGGGCGATGCTCAAGGTGCTCGCCTAGCGGCGGCTTTGTTGGAGCGAGACCCAACACTTCATCTCTACGGGATGGGCGGCCCGTTAATGCGCGAAGCCGGCGTCGACACCGTCGTCGACGCATCGGAGCTTTCGATGATGGGAATCTCGGAAGTCGTTTCGGGGCTGCGTCGCGCGTTCCGAATTCTGGCTAGATTGCGGGCAGATTTTCGCAACGCCGATCGCCCGGACCTCGTTATCCCGATCGACCTTCCGGACTTCAATCTGCGATTGGCCAAGGCTGCCTACCGTGCCGGAATCCCTGTGTTCTACTATGTGGCGCCCCAGGTTTGGGCCTGGCGCCGTGGTCGCATGGACAAGATATGTCGCTGGGTCGACCGTCTAGTGGTTCTGTTTCCCTTCGAGCTTGATCTTTGGCGCGAACGCGGGATGGACGCCCATTTCGTTGGGCACCCGTTGGCAGAGGACGTGGTGTGTACTCGCAGCGGGCGCGACACGCGTGACCGTTACGGATTGGAAACTGGCCGCGCCTTGTTGGTGCTGCTGCCGGGTAGTCGACGTAAGGAAATCGAGGCGATGCTAACGCCGATGCTTGAGGCCGCGGCGATCGTCAGTGATCGGGTGCAGGTCGCGGTGGCGAAAGCACCTGGGCTCGGCGACGGTTTGGTTGAAGAGCGTGTGGCGGCTTCGGGCGTCGCGGCCGAGATCGTATCCGGTGACACCTACAATTTGGTAGCTTCGTCGGATGTGGCTCTTGTGACGTCGGGTACGGCAACTGTTGAGTGCGCGCTGCTGGGTTGCCCGACCGTGGTTGGTTATCGCATGTCAGGGCTGACCTGGGCCATCGCTCGTCGCTTAGTTGATGTGTCACATATTGCGATGCCGAACCTAGTTCTTCAACGCACAGTGATGCCCGAGTTGGTCCAAGACGAGGCGACGCCAGCGCGAATGGCAGCAGAAGTTGCGCGCTTTCTGGACGATGCGAGCTATCGCCGTGCTACAATCGAGTCGCTCGCGGGGGTTCGTGAGCAATTAGTGCGGCCGGGTGCAGCTCTTCGTGCCGCCGACCTTGCTCTGGGGATGTTGTCTTGAGAAGTCGTGAAACCATTGGGCGCCTGATCCCGTATTTGCGGCCCTACATTTGGCCGTGGTTCGCGTCGGCACTGATTTGTATGGTGCTGTACAGCGCCAGCTCCGGTGCCGTTCCCTGGATTGTCCGCAGTCTTATCGACGATATTTTTGAGAGCAAGAACGAGGCAATGCTGGCCATGCTGCCGGGATTGATTGTCGTTGTGTTCGGCCTTCGCGCTCTCGTTAATTTCGGGCAGGCCTATCTTTCCGAGTACGTCGGGCAGCGAATAATTTACGATCTGCGGTCTCAGTTGCAGGACCGCATTCAGCATTTGCCGCTTTCGTTTTTCGATAACGCTTCTACCGCCAACGTGGTTTCGCGGATTACGAGCGATGTTCTGCTTGTACGCCAGGGTTTGACCGAAGGCGTGTCGTCGATGATTCGAGACAGTACGACGATCGTTATCCTGGTCGTCGTTGCGTTCTGGATGGATCCTGGACTGTCGTTGCTGGCCTTTGTTGTCATCCCCGCTCTGGTCCTGCCTCTGCAGGGGATGTCACGGCGCATGCGTAAACTAAGTCATCGCGGGCTGGATACCTTGGGAGGCCTGTCTACGCTTTTGCAGGAGACCGTTCAGGGAGCCCGCGTCGTTAAGGCCTTTGGAATGGAGGGGTACGAGAAAGACCGTTTCGCTGGAGAGAACGATCGCCTCTTGGCGTTGTATATGCGCGCGGCTCGCATCAAATCGACGACCGCACCGATGACCGAAGTCGCGTCGGCTTTCGGAATTGCCGCAGTGTTGTGGTGGGGCGGAAGTTCGGTCGTAACCGGTGGGCGCACTAGTGGTGGGTTTCTCGCCTTCATGACGGCTGTCGTATTGATCTATGAACCGTTCAAAAAGTTGGTGCGCACAAACAACACAGTACAAACCGGTTTCGGTGCCGCCGAGCGCGTTTTCGAATTGATCGATATCCAGCCTGAGCCAGGCAGTGGTGGTGGCGGTCGGGAGATGGACGGTGTCCAGGATGCGATTCGTCTCGAAAGCGTGTCGTTTGCTTACGGCGAAACTGAAGTCCTCCACGACGTAAATCTGGAGATCGGTGCGGGTAAGGTTGTCGCACTTGTTGGGCCGAGCGGAGCTGGCAAGAGTACGATTGCTGATCTCATCCC
>JBLFWR010000144.1:0-8652 GCA_047611725.1 Binatia bacterium
TACTCACCAATCACACCGAGCGAGAGCAGTTGAATGCCTCCCAGAAACAGCATGATGACCACGGTAGAGACCCACCCTTCAATCGTCTGATTTCCGAGCACACGCATAAAAACCAAATAGGCCATGTACCCGAGCGCAGTCATCGAGACGAGCAAGCCAACGTTACTAACGAGTCGCAACGGGACGTACGAGTAGGAAATCAGTCCGTCGAAGGCCAAGCGCAGAAGTTTGCTCAAGCCGTACTTGGAGTATCCCGCATAGCGTGCTTCTCGAGCGTACTCATACCCGATCTGACGAAACCCCGTCCATGTGCGCAAGCCACGCACGAAGCGATTGCGTTCGGGCATTTGCCCGAGCACGTCAACCACACGGCGGTCCATCAAAGAAAAATCGCCAGAGTCCAGAGGAATATCGAGGTACGAAACCCGATTCAGCAGCCAGTAAAAGCTGCGGTACCCAGCTCGAAGGAAAATGTTCTCCTTTCGTTGCTGTCGGATGGCATAGACGACCTCGTACCCTTCGCGCCAGCGGGCAACCATGCCGGCGAGAATCTCAGGGGGGTCCTGCAGATCGCCATCCATGACGATCACCGCATCGCCGATGGCGTAGTCCAGACCGCAGGTGACCGCGACCTGGTGGCCGAAGTTTCGCGAGAAGTTCAGGACCTTCAGCCGAGGGTCCTTTTCATGAAACGCTCGAAGCATCTTTTCCGACGCATCGACGCTGCCGTCGTTGACAAACAGCGCTTCCCACGGCTCACCAATGCCATCGAGAGCGGGGACCAGCCGCTCTAACAGCCGGTCTAGTGTTTCTTCCTCGTTGTAGATCGGCACGACGACCGAAATGGTCACGCGCTCACCCGGGTCGCTCAAGATTGCCTCCGCGAGAATCGTTAGTCTCAGTACCGAAACCCGCGTCAGTGTGACGCCGTCAGCAGTCCAGAAGCCGCTCGTAAGAAGCTTCGATGCGGGGCAGGATTCGGTCCCAAGTTAGCTGCGCAAGGTACGTCCTTCGGGCATTTTGTGCCAGCGTATGAGCCCGCTCGGGGTCGTTTGCGAGACCCTTCAAGGCCGTGGCCAGACAGCTCGGTGACCCGTCGGCCACAACCAACCCGTCGATCCCGTCGCGTACCAGCTTCGCCCCGCATCCAGCGGTAACGACCGCCTTACCTGCACTCATGTAATTAAGAAGCTTGATCGGAAATCCAGCCCCAGTTTTGCGTGGCAACACCATAACGTCGCAGGCCTCGATCGCACGCCTAGCCTGGGCCCAGCCATGGACCTCGCGGACAATGGTTGAGGACCCCTCGTGGGCAAGCTGCCGAGCCACAGCGCTACTAGCATCGTGGCTGGAAATCACGAAGCGAACTCGGGTGTCACCTTGAAGCTCGCGAGACGCCTGGAGCAGCGTTGAAAGGGTCTGATAGGCGTCCAAATTCCCACTGTAGCCAACCAGGAAATCGTCGACCGGCAGATCCAGGTCGCGACGCGCGGCCGCCATGTCAACGAGCAGCCCATCATCACGAACAGCCGGTTCAATGACATCGATGCGGTCGCGCGCAACCCCGAGTCCGGCCAGAACCCCTGCGGATTCCTCGCAAAGGGCAATCGTACGATCGCACAGAATCGGGATGAAACGATCGGTTGCGCCCCCGATCAAGGCCGCCATTGCTCTCGCGGTACGAGCCTTGAAGTAACTCGGCAGTTCATCAGCAAACAACGTATGACTGTGATGGAGAACCGGGATCCCGGTTCGCGCCCGCGCGAACAAACCGGCCAAGGTTGCCTCGTAGTTGTGGGCGTGAATCACGTCGAAACGTTGGCTTCGCAACAGTGAAATCAACGCGCGCGCCAACATCGCGTCCAACAACGGTTTGACCGCACTTGGTCCCGAACGCAGCGCATCGTCGCCCGGTAACCTACCTATTCGATGATGCTCGTAACCGCCATCCAAAACGCGGTGCCCTTGCCCATACGTCAACAAGTGAACGTCATGGCCACGGGCCGCTAGTTCCTCGCACATCTGCGCAACGAAAACCTGCGAACCCTGGGGCGACGGAAACGGACAAGCGGCCACCATCGCTATGCGACGCGGCTTCATCGCAAGTACCCTAAAGCACGAAGCCGTTCGCGCACTTCGCGTTCGCCGGCCTCGTCGTAGGGTTGTGGATCGGGCGCCGATGCTTGGGGAGCGGTCGCAGTGGAACTTCGGGTGTCGCCAGCTGCAACAGCTGCAACAGAAGCAATGGGCCTTGCGAACGGAGCCCCGGGCCAACCCACCCCGGCCATGGCTAAGGCTGTCGCCCCGGCCTCTTCAATTGACAAAGAATCGGTTGCGCTAGGCACGCTCCCCGGACCGGCAAGAACACAAACTCCGCACGCATCGTGAGCGCCGCTCATAAACGTGCCTTTCGCTCCGCTCGCCTCGTCCGAAGTCATGCTCCGAATCGTCGCTCGTTCCGCGCCGCCTCTGCTTGAACCACACGCGGGCACGTAGCCATCGATAGGCTCAAGTTCCAAAATCAGATCAGGCAACCGCTCAAGGAAGGGACCTGAGTAAATTTCCTCACGACGTCGCAAACGCGCGACAATCGGGCGACCAGTTCTGGGATGTACGAAGGCAGCTAGATCGCGCTGCAAATCGGCAACCAACTTCTCCACGTCATTGTCGCTAACCGTTCCTTGAGGATCGCGCCCGCGCAGGTTCAACCAAAGCGCCGGCGCATAGTTCAGTTCCTCGCTGAACACCCGCGTTTGCGACCAGTCGATTCCGCCGAAGCGATGCTCACTTTCAAGCGCGTCAACCGCAGCACCTGCGTGTCGCCAAATCTGCCGCTGCACCCAACTGGGCACCAACTTGATTCCAAATCGGCGAACCGCAGCGCCCAGTCGTCCGCGTAGCCCCGCACCGGGATTCCAAGCCAGATAGCCGTGATCGGAAAGCCAGCGGTTCCAAAACACAACCTGATCAGAAGCGCCGCGACTGCCATGATCACTGACGACCATAACGTTGGCGTCGGTCCCGACACCTTCGAGCAATTGGCCCAGGCTGCGGTCCAGCGCACGATAGACTTGCAGAAGCCCTTGCTCGGGACCTTCGGTTTTGAATCGCGGCGATCCATGGTCGTGGAACTGCCAGAAGTGATGAGCCGCGGTGTCGGACTCCATGAAATGTACGGCCAACACGTCGAGCTCTTTGTCTGCTTGCAGGAAAAGCGCGGCGCGGGTTCGAAGCTCGATGCTTGCGAGCAAAGACTCCAGCGCGCGATGATGCCAACCAGGACCGATGCGGGTCTGGTCCGGACCACCGGTAGGCAGTGCACCGAACCGCTCGATTAGCTGCGACGCAAGCTCGGGAGGCTCGCTTGCTGCAGAACCAACGCTTCCCAGTGGAGTATCGAAGCCGCAGATCTGTGCCGACAGCTTTTCTGGTGGCCAGGTAGCCGGAAACGCAAGAACTCCGGTCCGCAGGCCGGCGGCCTGCATGCGTGAGAAAATGGTCGGCTGCGCCCGCCAACTTGCGTTGACGAAACGTAATCGTCCGGAAGACACGTCTCGCACCGTGAAGTCGGTGATTCCATGCCAGGATGGATCACACGCTGTCGCGAAGCTTGTCCACGCAGGAAAAGTTACCGGCGGAATCGTCGATGCGAGCGAATGCACGGCGCCCCGCTCGGCCACAGCGGCCAAGTTTGGCAACTCGCCGGCGCGCATCCACGGCTCGACCAAATTCAGGTCGGCACCGTCCCAAGCGACGACCAGCAGCACCTACTCGATGTAACCCAACGCTTCCAAGCGCGCTTTGTCGGCGTCGCTGATCTCCCCGGACTCACCGCTGACAGCACTCGTGCCGGCCATGGTGCGCAAAGCGTCCATGGTCCCACGCAGCTCAGCAACCTTGTCGGGCATAGAAGCCGCCAAGTTGTTTGTCTCGCCCGGATCGGACTTTAGACTGTAGAGTTCGACCGCCTCCAGTCCACGCGGATTGCCCTCGTTTGCGACAATCAGCTTGAAATCTGTCGTGCGTACCGACTCAAGTTCGTTACCCTCGTGGTCCTCTTCGGCGTACAGCGCGGTAGGCGGTATCGTTGCGCCGAACAGGTCACGCCCCTGCCAAGCCGACGGAGCCGAGAGATCGGCTGCGGCAACCAATGTTGGTGAAACATCGATGAGACCGACTAGATCGGTTATCCGAGTGCCCGCTCCGGCCTGACTCGCACGCTTGATGATAATCGGCACGTGGATCTGCTCTTCATACAAGGTCGTGCCGTGCCACCATCCGTCGTGTTCGTAAAACTCCTCGCCGTGGTCCGCAATTAGGGCGATGACCGTGTCGTCGTAGACGCCGGCATCCTCAAGCTTCTTGAGCAAGGTCTCGAGGAAGCCATCGAAGTAACCGATGTTCGCAGCGTACAGCTCGCGAAGGTGCTCGGCCTCAGAGGCATCCGGATGCGGGTTGTTCACGCGGGCGATCGCGTTGCCGTTGTAGGGGATTTCAAAATACGGATCGTGCGGATCCATGTAGTGAATGAAGGTGAAGAACGACTCACTGGAATTCGCTTCCAGCCAGGGAAGCACGTTGTCGGTAACTGTTTCGGCGTCTTGGTAGTACTGTTCGGCCCACTTACTGCTGGAGAGAAATCGCTCCCGAATCAGACGCAGGACACTGTAAAAAGACAGCTTGGAACCAGAATCGGTAGCACCGAAAAAGAAGTCCGGCGACAGGTAGCGATAGCGCTGAAAACCCTGTTCGAAGTTGAACGACGGTGCGACGTTAATGTTGGTCACAAACCCCGACGTTCGATAGCCGGCAGTCTCAAAATTCTCCCCGACCGTAACCACATCGTCCGGAAGAAGGTCGGTCTTGAACATGACCGAATGTGAGGCTGGGTACAGAGACGTCAGTACGGTGGCCACGGAGGGGCGAGTCCACGAAGAGTGAGAGAACCCGTTCTCAAACACCACCGAATCGGCAGCTAAGCGATCGATTGCCGGCGTAGCAACGATGGTCCCGCCATAGGGTCCAATGTGATCCGCCCGAAGAGTATCAACCAGAATCAACACAACGTTTGGGCCGCCAGCCGTCACCGCCGGTAACGCAGGCGCGGTTGGTCGGGCCACGGCGTTCAGACCGAACGTAACAACGACACCGATCACGACCGTCGCGACCGCCCACATTCCGCCAGCGAACTCAGCACCAAGGCTGTCACCACCGCGCAGGAGAACCCTGCGCACAAGAAAGAAAACCCCTACCGCTCCAAGAATCAGAGCCACATGAACGGCGATTCCGCTGCCCGAAAAAAGCGGGAGGCTTTCGGCGAACAAGTCGCGTACCACGCGAAATCGCGTAACGGCCAATCCGAGCAACCCCGCGGCAACCCCGCCAGCGCTTGCCAATGTGCTTTCTGCATCGCGGCCAAGAAAACCGAGAACGCTGGTGGCAACACCCCAACCAGCACCCATCGCGGCACCGATCAGTCCGTAGCAGAATACGCTGAAGGCGAAGACACCAAATTCTTCGCAGCCGCCGCTGGCCGTGATCAGCACGGCTTCCAACAAACCTATTAGGGCCCCACCGACCCAACCACCCAATACTCCGGCGATCAGCTTACGTCCGATTTCCATCAATTCTCTCCGCGTAGTTAAGGAAAGGGCAAGGTGCCGCCTAGCACGTTCGCGATGCCCATCATTAGACTTTTCCACCGAGTACCCGCGCGTACAAGCTTTCCATCTTGCCAACCATCGACCTGCCGGAGTAACCGTCTACCACTACAGGCCTTGCGGCCGCGCCAATCGCCTCGCGCAACGGCCGGTCACCTAGCAAACGGCAAAATAGGGCTGCCATTGCGTTGCGGTCCGGATAGTCGACCAGGAATCCAGTTATGCCTTCGTCTATAACCACGGGAGCGCCGCCAACTGCGGTCGCCACGACCGGCAATCGCATCGCCATCGCCTCCAAAATCGCGTTCGACATCCCCTCGCTCTCCGACGGCAGCACAAAAACATCGAAGGCGGTCAACACTTCAGGCATATCGGCGCGCCGCCCAAGCAGGTGAATTCGAGCTTCCAGGCCCAACTCCGCTGCCAAATCGGCGGCCTCCGGCGACATCTCTGCTGCGCCAGCGACAAGAAGATGAGCATCGGGATGCTCGGCCAGGGCGTCGGAAAACGACTCAAACAAGAGTCGAAACCCCTTGCGGGGACGGAACGTGATCGCTGTACCCACCACGGGGGCCTCGCCGATACCGAGTTCCGCGCGCAGGCGTTGTCTTGTGCCCACGGCGACCGCGTCTGGATCGAATGCCGCGACATCGATACCGCTGGGGATCATCTCCATCGGAGTCGATGGTCCCTCAATCTCTCTCGTGAACTCCAACACCTGCGGAGAATTACCGGTAATGACGTCGCAAAGACGGTTCGAAATCGAGACAGCAAAGCGCTCGGCAGCCCCTGCTGGCTGATGAAGTCCGCGCTTGCTGGTCACGATCGCCGGCACACCCGCAAGTCGCGCCGCCAGCGCACCGTAAAAGTTTCCGCGTAGAAGATAGCCATGAACGACCGACGGAGCCGTCTTCCTCAGCGACTGCCGCAACCGCAACAGCCCAAACATGTCTGATGGGCTGCGCAGACTTCCACGCATCCCAAAGCTCGTCACTTCAACATCCAAGGCGCGAGCAGCAGCAACCAAATCGCCACCGTCACGCAACACATACAGGTGGGGACGCCACTGGGCCCGGTCCAGAAAACGAAAGACCTGCAATAAATGGGTCTGCGTGCCGCCGGTGATCATCGATGCGACGACGTAGACGACGTCGCGTGGCTCAGACGTCGAACTCAAACTCACGGGCGAAGGAAGCGGTCGGTCGCGGCTAGAGTCAGACCGCCTCTGTAGCCGGAACCAAAGGGTTTGAATTGGGTCCAACCGACCACCGCTGTGCCATCTGCTTCGTATGCTTCGATTCGCCCCTGGCCTCCGGCGCCCGGCGTAATCAGGATCTCAGCACTACCGTCGAAATCGACGTCGGCAAGCACCACACGAAGCCCCTCGACATCGCGTAGGTCGAACGTGTTGACGAAAAAGTTGACATGATTCGCGGCGGTTGGGAACGGCTCGCCCGCCTGGGTCCAAGCCCGGACCCAAAGTTGCCCCGAGGCCGGGACCGTAACGATCTCATTGTTCCCGCTACCGTCAAGATCGCCAATGGCGACTTGCACCCCGTCGTTCGGCCGAGCCAGCGAACCAACTGGATACGGACGCCACTCGCGCTGTTTGGTTCCAGTCCGAGTGAACACGCGAACAACCGGCAATCCGGCGGCCGGGGCGACAACGATTTCGTCGCCTGCGGAGTCCGTCAAATTTCCCACCGCGATATTCGCGCCTTGGGCGTTGATCAGAAAATCGTCGACTCGATCACCGGGAGAGAAGACGCGAAATCCGCGAACCCGCCGCCAAGCAATACGGCCCAAAGGGTCGAAGTCATTCTTCTGGAAGATGGCGAGATCAACCCCACCGCCATCGCCATCTGCTTCGACCGCGACCACTTCGTCGCCGTCCTGATCGCGGTCAATGCCTTCGAGGTCACCTGCCCCCACATTGACGCCACCTGTGTAGCCATTTTCTCCGGTCGAGAATCGGGACAGAACCACTCGCCGGCGCCCGGCTCGCGCAATCTGAACTTCCGGCGTTCCGGCACCCGGACCACCTCCGATAACAACGAGAACCTGCCCCGGTTCCTGATCTTCAAAATCGTCGAACACAGCCACCGATGGAGAACTGGTACGCGCGCCTCGAAGAGAATTTAGCCGCAGTTCGCGACGCCCACCGAAGGGTTGAAAACCACGAATCTGGGATCGGCCGCCGCGCCGAGAGCCGGCTACGAAAATCCGAGTTTCCAAGCCTCGTCGACCGAAAAACGTTTTCAAGATCGAGCCGTCTGCGCCCGACACGATCGACGCACTACCAGCGCCACGTCTGCCACGAAAGACATCGCCGGGAGCACCTACGAACAGGTCAGGAATCTCGTCGCCGTCAAAATCGCCGCCGACCGCCAGTGACTGGCCGAAACGCATATTTGCCGTCGTGCCGACTTGCGACCATAACAACTCGCGTGTGTCTCCGCTGAACGCGTGAATTCTCCCGGCTTGAGCAACACCAACTACGGTGGCAGCGGGCGCAGAGGCAACAAAATCGTCGCCTCCCTCGTTGTCTATATTTCCGGGCGCGGCCACCGCAGTGCCAAACGAACCGCCGATGGCTGGAACCGGCTCGGCGATCGTGGCGATGTCAACTCCGTCGCCACCAATGATGCGCACTACGCCAGCGTCGTTTGTGTTGCCCACATTGCGACCCGGCAGTCCCACTACAAGCTCGTCGCGCATGTCACCGGTTAAGTCGGCAAGCGCGGCCAAGCCACGGGCCAGCCTTTCATCCTCGCGGCCACGCACTTTAAGAAGCGAAACATGCGGAGAGAGCCCCGAGCGCACGCGGATCTCACCGGCAAAAGCCTGCAAGGTTGTCGTCGTAGTAGTTGTCGTAAAAAGCGAAGTGCTTGTGGTCGTGGTTGTCGTCGACACCACCGGCCCGACCTCGCCCCCGCCCTCTAAGTCGTCGGGGCCCAATTTCGACACCGAGGAAGCGAACAGAAGATCTGGG
>JBLFWR010000145.1:0-8621 GCA_047611725.1 Binatia bacterium
TTGGCCATGATCTCGCCCCCAGAGGTGCCGGACCACTGGCGATATACGTGGCTCGTTCAATAGTTTGTGTCTTTTTCCTCGCGGTCTCAGTTTGGCTTACCGCTAGTGTGGCGAACGCGGGACCGGGCGCATGTGGAGTCAACGCCAGCGTATACCGCAACGGCGCATCAAATCATGACACGATAGCGAATATACCTTCTAACCAATGCACCATGGGCCAGCCCTCGGGCCCGGCAACTGACTGCACTTCAAGCTTAGTGGAGGGGTTGGGAAGGTTTAGAGTTGCGTTATGGCCGTCGACAGCGGCCCGTGTAGGAGATCCGGTCGGAGGCTGCATATTCATGTGTACGTCTGGGGATTGCCGTATTGGCAACGACGGACTTCCGGTCGAACTACTACAGTTCGGCGTCGAATAGCGCGTAGGCGGCAGGCAGCAATGCGGGTACTTCATTGCGTAGGTCGATCTTGATGCCCTGCCCAGCCGCCCTCACCCATCCCACCCACCGGCGAACGTACTTGCCCAACGGCGAGGGGACATCGTGTCCCCCTCGCCGTTGCTGCTCGTAAAGAGTCCTGCCAAGTTCGAAGCTGCCGCTGCAACCGCCGCACTAGCCGCCTAAATGGGGTGGCCACTACTTCGGGCGAAGGGCGCGGGCCGAGAGCCGGGTTTATGGATAAGGCATTCGGCGGCAACCTGCTTGGGCCGCTTCGTGTACCCCCGGCAGGCTTGCGTGAGAGCTTACTCGACGGTAATCTCCCCCCCAGTTGGCGCTTGGCGTCGGCTCTAACAACGGTCGTCCCGTGTCGCCGGTAGCCCCCGGCTCCGTCCTCGGGGAAGCCCGTCATCGCAACTCAGTCAGTAGGGCTGGTGGTGGCTGCTCGGTACGTTGACCGTGGAGGTGCTGCGCGCTTTACGCTGACACGGAGATCGCCCTTATGAACAGGAACTCAAAATCTGGATGCGCCCTGATAACGCAAAGTGCTGGTCGTGCCCACCGACCCAAGGCGGATGGGAAGATGGCGGTATACAGGGCTCGTTCAATAGTTTGTGTCTTTTTCCTTGTTGTCTCAGTTAGTCTGACCGCTGGTATTGCTGATGCTGGGCCCGGGCGATGTGATGGTAGTATCGTTACGAATGATTATGGAGCATGGACCCAGATGGGCTCAGCCGTCGGATGTACGGCGGGCATACCTTCTGGAGCGGCTAAAAGCTGTGTATACTTTTCAAATGGCCCCTACAGGATAGCGTATTGGCCCAGCTTAACGGCTCGCATTGTAGATACCGTCGGCGGCTGCATATTCATGTGTACGTCTGGAGATTGCCGGGTGGGCAACGACGGACTTCCGGTCGAACTACTACAGTTCGGCGTCCAATAGCGCGTAGGCGGCAGGCAGCATTGCGGTTATTTCAATGCGTAGGACGATCATGAAGCCCTGCCCAGCCGCCCTCACCCACCCCAACCAACGACGAACGTACTTGCCCAGAGGCGACGGGACACTCGGTTCCCCTCGCCTCTGCTGCTCGTAAAGCTGGCTCACACGTTCGACGAACCGCGCCCTTGTAGCGGCGCTCACCGCTAACCCCTTCGGGCTTACGCGGTAACCCAAAAAATCGAAACCCTTTGAGACGCTGCCAATGAAGGTCTTGTCGGGGTGTTTCTCCACCTTGAGCTTGGCGAACATGCGGTTCAGAAATTTGACCGCCGCCCGCAGTTTCCAGCGCGTTGGGAGCAGGACGATCACGTCGTCCATAAAGCGTCGATAGAAGACTCCCGAATCCGCGAAGGCATCATCGAGATCCTTCAAATACAGCGCGCCGATCAGCGGACTGAGCGGGCACCCGAGCGAGATTCCCTTTCGGTGCTCGAAGTACAGGCCTCCCGCCTCTGCTGTTCGTTGGGCCAGTTCCGGCGCAGATTCCATACGTCGGAACTGGCGGGGTAGTCGCGGCGCCGCTTACATAACCAGGCGAAGGCTTGTTCGAGCAGGTCATCGTCCGCGGCGTCTGCGAGAGTAGGGCCGGGATAGGAACTCACACCTGCGTCATACAGAACCGTCGTGGGCTACTGCAAGCTGATCAGCAAGCATCATGCATCGGTGACGCTGTCTTGGACGCCTGATCGGCGACAAGTGGCCGCGCTGGCAATACAAGTTGAAGCCCGCGCCAACCGGCCAGTATCAACGCTGGACAGCGGGGCACGGCACTTAAAATCCCCTTCGCGTTAGACACTGCCGATAGACCCATAAGCGCAAGAATTGCTCGCTCTAGTTGAAGGCGGTTAGCAACGTCATCACCCCGCCCCCTTGTCGGCCCCCTCCCCCTGGGTCTCGGCTTCGAGAGTCCGAAGGGATTTGAGCCAAGCGGTCTGCGATCAACGAAGGCTTGGCGGCGGGCCAGCAATTGCCGCGCAAGCTTTCCAGTTCGCGTAGTGCCGAGTTGATCTTGAAGAGAAGGCGGGCGAGGTCGGTCTTCACAGCCCGATAGACTGCACAACCCTCACCACTAGCGAAAGACGCGCAAGCCAAGTGATAGTTCGCAGCGGGATAGGTCTTACTACCCAGACCGACGCTCCGCTGGTTACACTATGGTTGCACTATGGTTGCACAACCCTTCGGGCAGCCAGCGGAGAATCGTCTATGTATCTGAATTAAATGGTGGGTTGTGCTGGGATCGAACCAGCGACCCGCTGATTAAGAGTCAGCTGCTCTACCAACTGAGCTAACAACCCGGGCCGCCTTTAGTAGCCGTGTCGGCCGTTCATCGCAAAGGGTGCTGCTCGCAAAGGTTTGTTTGAGCCCTGCCCTACTTCGCCGCTACCCAGTCTGCGTGAAATCCATACGGAACCCGCCACGGAATACGCACCGTTGCCACCGGGTCAGCTTCGACGTCCCTGGCATCCAGGATCACACAACGGCTCTCCTCGCTTGCCTCGTCGTGTACGAAGCTAACGAGCCAGCCATCGTCTTCACTTCGCCCGTCAGCCCCCGGGGCAAACACGGCCTCACCACCGAAGGTTTGAGGGCCGAAGCTGTGAACGGCCGTTTCGTGGCGTTCGCGATCGAACTTCACAACACCGTCGAAGCGGACTGAAGTTCCGCCCTCGCATTGGCGACCGGCATAAATGTAGCGGTTCGGGCGTCCGACCCGCGCCTCGTTGATACGCGGGAACTCAATCGTTAGATCACCGGGATCGGCTTGCTCTTCCACGCGCCCCGAATCCCGATCCAAGCGCCAGCGATGCATGCGGGCGAGTTCATCGCTGCCGTCGCTGCCGTCGCCACCGTCGTTCTCACCGAACACACTTTGAGTCTGGAAACGCGGAGCATCGACAACGATGGTATTGCCGTCTTCGTAGGCGGCCGCGCCGTGAATGATCGAACAGGTTTCGACTTCGAACCAGCGCATGTCGGCCGTGTGGCCATAGCGCGGCAAGACACCAATGCGCGAACCGTGCTCGGGCTCCCAGGCGAACGCTGATTCACCGCGAAGCGCACGATCCAAGCTGAACGTAACCGGCATGTCGAAGAACAGCGTGTAATGCTCGGTAATCGCGAAGTCGTGCATCATGATCGCACGAGGAATGTTGACAACGGTTGAATGAACAACATTGCCCAGGCGATCAACAACCGTGTAGTTACAAAACGGCGGCCCAACCACTTCGTAACCAAAGGTCATCATTTCACCGCTGACCGGATCGACTTTGGGATGCGCTGTAAACGGATGCTTTATGCGGCCGTCGAAATCGGCGACACCAATTGTAAACAAATCGGGAACACCGATCTCGTGAGGCTTGCCGCCTTCCCAAAGCGCCAACGTTCGTCCCGCATGTTGAACAAACGCCGTATTCGCAACGTTCTTGAACGCGCCATGCGGGTTGTCGAAATCGGGGGGACTGTTCACACCGCGCCACAGCCAACGGCCAGCCTCGTTCTCAAGTTGCCAGCCCTGGGTACGGACGTAGCGATTGCGATAGGACACGCCCTGGTCGCCGAACGTAACGCCGTGAACCATGCCGTCGCCGTCGAACCAATGGTACGCGGCCGGGTCGGGTATGAACTGGGGATTGGGGCCGATGCGTAAGAAGGTGCCGCGAAGATCTGCGGGAATTGAACCTTCTACTTCTAAACTGGGGGCGTCGTGTTCTTCGGAGACGGGGGCAAAATTGCCCGCCAGGAAGAGGCTCGGTGTACGGGTGCTAGGTGAAGCAGTGGACATCCGGAGCGGACTCAAAAGCAGAAAAAATGGGGTGGACGATGGGGATTGAACCCACGACAACCGGAACCACAATCCGGGGCTCTACCAACTGAGCTACGCCCACCGCGAAGTTAGGGAAGTTACGGAAATCTCGGCTCGGTGTCCAGCCGGTACCGAGGTTAGTCGCCTTTGCGGGGGCGTTTGGACGAGCGAGCCGGGCGCGGCTTGGGCACAGCGTATTCGTGGAAAAAATGCTTCATAGACGTCGCGACGAGACCGGGCTGTTCATAGTGCGGAAGGTGCCCCGCCCCTTCCACACGCACTAGGCGGGCGTGGGGAATCGCCGACTGGACCAAGACGGAATTGCGCAACGGGATCACTTGATCTTCGGTTCCCCAAAACAGCAGCGTCGGGATTCGATGCCCGCCGACAACCCGGAAACGCTCGGCCATGCCTTCCAACTCGGTGTGCCGCAGGGTCGAAAGCAGCGCCCGCTTGGTGCCCTTCCATCGAAGCTGATTGCGAAACTTCTTCGTCAGCTCGGGCACAAGCGATTGATCGGCCACCGAATGGGAGATCGCGCCCAACAACGCGTTGTCTCCCAACAGCTTCATCAAATACTCCCCGAGCCACGGGGCACGCATCAGTGATGCAGCTACGGGCGTGTCCATGGGAAAGCCGGCCGGATCGATCAGGGTCAGCGAAGCTACGCGGTCAGGAAAACTCGCGGCGTAGTCCACGGCG
This sequence comes from Binatia bacterium, assembly GCA_047611725.1. Classification (GTDB taxonomy): domain Bacteria; phylum Desulfobacterota; class Binatia; order UBA1149; family CAITLU01; genus JBLFWR01. The sequence continues at coordinate 4,940 of JBLFWR010000145.1, forward strand.
ATCGCGCCGCCCATCGACAAACCAACCAAGTGAAAAGGCCGCCCCACCCTTAAGGCGTTGAGCAGATCAATGAGCTGGGATTGATAGAGATCGAAATCGTAAGTCAGGTCGGGACGATCTGAGAGGCCACGACCGTACAGATCGTAGCGAACCGTTCGATAGCCAGCTTTGCCCAGCAGGTGAGGAATCCGCCCCCATACGAACGCTGGTGACGAAAACCCGTGTACGAACACGACAAGATCACCGTTTTCGGGGCCGGTTACGTCATAGTGAGTAACCCCGTGGTGTAGAGGGAGATACCGGCCTGAGTGCCCGGCGCGAGCCGCCTCATCGAGAACGAAATGCTCTTGGTCGTTGTGGAACGGAAGCCCCACCGCGTACAGGAGCGCGGCCACGGCCAGCAAGCGCCGAAACGTCATTATTCGGGAAAAATCGCGGGCGGGACGCAGAAGGCCGACGGAACGTCACATTCGAAAAAGTCTTTACAATCCGTATCGTTAGTACAGGGCTCTTCACACAACCCATTATTAGGATTGCAGCGATGGTTCTCGAACCCTGAGCAAAACGAATCGCTATTGCAGGAAACCGGAAGGGTTGTCGTGGTCGAGGTCGTGCTCGTGGAAGTGCTGGTCGATGAAGACGTCGGTCCGCCGGTCGTCGTGGTGACCGCGCAAATCGGGCAGTTCAATTCAACGCCCTCGCGGCCGACGGCGAAGGTGAGGCAGCGCAGGGCATCGCTGGCAGAGGTCGAACCATTCCCTGTGACATCGCAGACGCACAGTTTGCACTCGTCAATGTCGACCGCGGCGCGCAGGACAAACAGGCAGTCACTCGATTTGGGGCCGTCGTCACCCGTAGTCAGGGGCTGACCACAGTCGTTCAGGGCAGCCGAGACGTTCGGGGCTGCTGCGAGCAGCGACACCAAGCATAGCGAGAACGCGACAAATCGCAGGGGGCTTATAGATTGGAGCATAACGATGAACCTTCGAGTCGCTGCGTAGAACCGTGTCCCATAGGGCGCAGCGTGCGACCCCTCTACAATGACACGGTGGCGCCCGGCGACAACCCAATATGACGCTGGCTGGATAACGTCCCCACAGGTCGGGGCCGAACGTCCCAAGCCCGCGAAAAGGGTCGCGAAAGGGCCGCGAAATTTATTTCTCCAGAGTGCTATGATAACTGCCCTGCGAGGCCCACCAATGAGAAAGCCCGACTTCGCCAATATGGCCAATGCCGCTTACGTCGACGAGATGTACAATCGGTATCTGGAAGCCCCCGATGAAGTCGGGGACGACTGGGCCCTATTCTTCGCTGGCTTCGAGATGGGACGCGGCGCGCCGGCTCCGACACCGGATACCGAGCAGGCAGCTGATGGTACCGCCAGCGCTACCTCGAAGGCCGTCCAAACGGCTGCCTCCAAGGCCGCCCCGCGACCCGCAGCGGCGATCACCTCGAAACGCGAACCGTCTCACCACACCCCGCGCCCCCACGCCCATCCGGGACACGTGCACCGGCCGCGCACCGACGGCTCGGCGCCGACCACTGGCGTGTTCGATTTGATTCATTCGTACCGTGAGCTCGGGCACATGATCGCCCATCTCGACCCGCTCGGAAAAAACGCAACGACGCACGAGCTGCTCGATCTCAACGAATTCGGCTTCACGGAAGCCGATCTCGACACCACCATCGACCTGCATGGATTCGGCAACGCTGAAACGGCCAAGCTTGGAGAACTCGTAGACTTCCTGCGACGCACCTACTGCGGCACGATCGCTGTCGAGTACATGTACATCTCGAACAAGGCGCACCGCGAGTGGATCCAGGCGCGCATCGAGCCGACCCTGAACCGGCCGCGTCTTACGGCCGAAGAACGGCGCACCGTTTACGAACAGGTGCATCGCGCTAATGCCTTCGAGCGATTTCTAGACGTCAAGTACAAGGGCCAAAAGCGCTTCTCGTTGGAAGGCAGCGAATCGCTGGTGGCGATGCTGCTTAGCCTGATCGAGGAAACCGGCGATCTCGGTGTCCGAGAAATCGTCATGGGCATGCCCCACCGTGGGCGCCTAAATGTGCTTACGCATGTTCTCGGCAAACCCTACGAAATGATGTTCTCCGAGTTCGAGGGAAGCTCGCTTCCCGATGGTATCCAAGGCGACGGGGACGTGAAGTACCATCTCGGATACTCGCGCGATTACACGACGCAGAACGGGCGCGACATTCACCTTTCGTTACTCTTCAATCCGAGCCACCTTGAAGCGATCAACCCAGTCGCAGAAGGCATTGTCGCGGGGAAACAGCACTACCTGCATGACAAGGCCGGCGCTCGGGTGATGCCGATTCTGTTGCACGGCGACGCGGCGTTCATGGGCCAGGGCACGGTCATGGAGACCTTGGCGCTGTCCGAGCTGGCGCACTACCACACCGGTGGCACGATCCACATCATCGTCAACAACCAAGTCGGGTTCACAACCTCGCCCCGGGACTATCGCTTCACGCGTTACCCAACCGAGCTTGCGAAACTGATTCAGGCTCCTGTGCTTCACGTAAACGGCGACGATCCGGAAGCTGCGATCCAGGCCGCCTGCATCGCGGCCGAGTTCCGCCAGGAGTTCAAGGAAGACATCCTTATCGATCTCGTCTGCTACCGGCGCCACGGGCACAACGAACTCGACGACCCGACGTTCACGCAGCCGCTGATGTACGAGATCATCAAGAAAAAGCCGACGGTCGACACGCTCTACCGCCAGCGCTTGATCGAAGAAGGCATCCTGACCGAAGAAGGCGCTGACGAGATCGCAACGCGAGTTCGCGCTGAACTCGATACCGCTCTCGAGTACGCCCGCGACTTCATGCCGAAGCAGGAAGTGCAAAGCTTCGGTGGTGCGTGGAAAGGAATGGGCTACGCCGGAGAAGATTGGGGGGCTGACACCCGCGTGCGACGCGGTGCCCTGGAGCGGGTCGCCAAACACGTACAGCGCGTTCCCGACGGCATGGACCCGCATAAGAAAGTGGTCAAGCTCTACGCCACCCGTTCCAAGATGATCGCCGACGGCGAAGCCATCGATTGGGGCTGCGGGGAGATGCTCGCGATTGGAACCCTTCTCTTGGAAGGCACTACCGTTCGCTTGTCGGGCCAGGACAGCGGCCGTGGCACCTTTAGCCATCGCCATGCCGCAGTTTACGATGTCAGCAACGGCAACCGCCATGTTCCCCTGGACCACATGAATCCAGACCAGGGCCGCTTCTACCTCGTTGATTCGAACCTTTCCGAAGCCGGAGTGCTCGGTTTCGAGTACGGCTTCAGCTCAGCCGACCCGCGCAACCTTGTGTTGTGGGAGGCCCAATTCGGCGACTTCGCCAATGGCGCCCAGGTCGTCATCGATCAGTTCATCGCCTCGGCGGAATCTAAGTGGCAACGACTGTCAGGCATCGTCTTGCTCTTGCCCCATGGTTACGAGGGGCAAGGCCCCGAACACTCCAGCGCTCGCCTGGAACGTTTTCTGACCATGTGTGCCGAACAAAACATGCAGGTCTGTAACCTCACCAATCCGGCACAGCTGTTTCATGTTTTGCGCCGCCAGGTGCACCGCAATTTCCGAAAGCCTCTGATCATCATGAGTCCCAAGAGCATGCTGCGAAACAAGCTGTGTGTCTCGACCATCGATGAGTTCACCGAGCAGGT
>JBLFWR010000146.1:0-8526 GCA_047611725.1 Binatia bacterium
TGCCCGGTCCAATGTAATAGCGGAAGTTGTTTGGAGCGCGGGTCGCGATGTCTTGAGTCAGAGCCAAAGCCTGATCATGCCAATCGCAAACATCCGCCTTCCAGTTGCCGAAATCCGGATCAGCAGCTGTCCGCACTTGAGCGTTGTAGAAAATCGCCTGATTCCAGTCGTCACGCGTTGAGTACTGACTGAACAAGCTGCCACGATCTTCGTAGTACAGCGCGATGTCCGAGATCATGTCGGCGATATCCAACCCTGTTAGCGAGTTCACGTTCAAGGCAGGGATATGATCCGGGAGTTCGCCCAGCAATCCCCAGTTATTCAAGTCGCCAGCAACGAACTCTGAAGTCACGACACCCAAGGAACCGTCACCGATGACTGCGAAGCGCGAGGATCCATACACCTCGTGCAAGAACACGCTATTGGTGAAGGCGCCGTAGCCGCCAGCGCTAGAGCCGGTAACAACAATTTGATCGGGGTTCACGAAGTGCTCGCGAACCCATTTCTCCGCGAAGCTGGCGTTAATGCGCCCACGGTGTTCGACCGTCTGCAGCCCAAACTGTCCAGGGTAAAGGGCGCGCTTGTTGCCCCAGTGAATGTCGCAGGTGCAATAGGGGATAAAGATCGCATTCCAATCGCCAACCGGATTGTCGGGGTTTTCGAAATTCGCAAAACCGAATTCGAAGTTATCCGGGTGGTCGGCGGCATCCTGTACGTTGGGGTCACAGGTTCCCAGCCCACAGGTGAGATTGTTCCAGCATGCTCCGCCGCCCTGAAAGTAGACGGCGAGCTTATTGACGGTTCCGCGCCGCGCCCACATTTTCCAAGGGGTGCTATCCGAACAGATCGTGTTCAGGGTGCGCCCGAGGTACTCGGTGCCGCCTTCTTCGGGAATGATTTCCGTCCACTCTCCTAGAGCCACGCTCGGAGCAACAACGGTACTGATGACGATGCCGTCCGACAGCGTGTCGGCCGATGTGACCAGGGCGGGAAGTTCGACCAGTGGCGAATCTCCGACACAGGCCCCGGCTGTGCCGGCTTTGTCGGTAAAGCGTTCGCGGCTGCGATCAAGAAGCGCACCCAATCGTTCGCGAAGCGGATCGCGGCCGGTGGTGGTGATGTGCTTGGATTGGGCTTTTAACAATCCGCCGCAGAGTTTTCCCAACTGAACCAAGACTTTTGCGCGGCACTTCAAATCGGTGGTGTCACCGGTGTCCGAGCCCGTGTCGACGATCGAGGCAAGTGCGGAGACCTGGCCCTCCACTGAGCTCACCACGCTGGCCGCGTCTGTGGTGGTGGCTACGCAGTCGACGTCCTTCTTCGCTGACTTCTCCTCTGCCTTCGACCACGCGCTGCCCAGCTTGTTGGATGCCTTGCCCAAGTTGGCGTCGCGCTTCTCGATCGCATCGGATTTCGTCTGCGTGGACTCCCACTTGGACCAGGCCTTGAGTGCGGACTGGCAATATTTGCCCGCTGCCTTTTGCTTGGAGGCGACACATTTATTGGTGGGGTAAGTCCCCGCCTCGGCTTGAGTGGCAGAGGCGGCGAGCCCCAGGGTGAAAAGGCCCGCAGCGGCGAGCGCAACAAGTCGTTGCATAGGTTCCTCTCTGGTCGTTTCGATCAATGAGTGGGGGAGTCGGCAGGATTCGGCCTGCCTCAATTAGCGACAATGTTAGCGACAATGTTAGCGACAATGCTGTCAGTTGTACGCGAAGAGGCGGACCCAAGAAAGAGGAATCTTGTGGTACTGTCCTAAGTCTTATTTTCAGTCTTCGAGGATCTCGTCGGGGAATTCTACGATGCGGTCGCCGAGGGTCAGGATCAGGAAGCGGTGAATTTCGTCGGCGACCGATCCGGGGTCTGAGGCCCACCAGCGTCCGTCCAGGCGTGTTGGGGCCAGCCGCGCTCCAGGCTCCTGCCCGAAGGCGCTTGAGGCGTCAGTATCAACGAGCGGATCGTTCAAAGGCGCGTACACGATGCGTGGAATACTGGTCCCCGTCAGGTTGGGAACATCGCCGAGCTCGGCAAGCAGGCGCCCGGGCTCATCTACAACGAACTGTTCGAAGGCCGCTTGTTTTGCCAACGCCGCTGGGGCCGCTACCGGTTTGCCCGGCGTGCCCGGACGCAAGCGACCAAGTAGGCCTTGGCTGGCTCGATAGGAGGATGCGAGTTGCTGCGGATGCGCCGGGGCCATCAACGCCAGTGCAAGCGGCGTCGTTTTGTCGGCAACACTTAAGGCCAACGCTGCGCCGACGTCGGCCCCAAAGATAATGACTTTGTCGCCGAGTTCGCCTGCGATCTGCACTACTTTTTCTTGCGCGCGTTCCCAGCCGTCGTCTTCGGTGATGAGCTCCTCACCATCTTGATCGAGCATGGTTCGGGCTAGGCAGTAAATCTCCCAGCCGCGGTGGGCGAGTACGGACGTGACGGCGCGCCAGCACAGGAACGACTGGAAGAGACCGGGGAGCAAGAGAATGGGCGCATGGTAGCGGCCTGCCTCCGGTGCTTCTGAGTGAACGGCTTGGTCGCCGACCCTGAGCCTTCTCATGCGCCGGACCCAGGTAGCCAGTCGCAATCTTCGCGGTTACGAATTCCCGCGGGCTCGAACAACGTGGTGTAGGCGTAGTGCGAATCAAGGTGCTCGCGGATCGACACGATGTGTCCGCCGCCGACGCGAATCAGAAAGTGGTAATGGTTGCGGTAGACTTGGCCGTTCGCCGCCGCCCGTCCCTCGATGACGAGTTCGACGGCCACCCGGTCTTCTTCGGCCGTCATGCACCCTACGGAAACAGTCAGTCCCGCTTCGACGTCGTACAGTCCGACGGAACTGGCGAACAGAGCGAGTACCTGTTCTTTGCCCTCGAACAGGGCTCCGTCAGGCAGGGAAGGGGGGACCCAGAAGGTTACGCTGTCGTCGAGAATATCGTTGATGGCGTCCATGTCGCCGCCGTTCACGGCTTCGAAATAGCGGGCGACGAGCGCTTTGTTTTCTAAAATTCTCAACGGGTTCTCCTACTGTTGGCAGTCGCGGCCGGCTTTTACAACGAGGTGCGACACTACCAACTCTTGAGCACTGGTAGCACTTTCTTTGCGAAAAGCTCGACACTGCCGCGCATCAAATCGCGGGGAATCCCACCGTAGTTCGCGATCGCGTTGAGTTCGAAATCTCCCAACAGTTCACGCCGAGATTCCATATGCGTGATGATCTGCGAAGGCGTACCCCAGGTTTGAACACGTAGGTAGGCCTCAACAATCGCATCGAGTCCGATCTCTGCGAACATTTCTCCAGTCGTCGCGTAGTAGTCGTAGCCACGAGCGGTCTTGAAGTGATCACTCATGAGTTCGTAGTGATCGACGATGCTGAGAAAGTAGTTGCTCATGTACTCGGTGGCGACTTTGCGCGCGGTTTCGGGATCTTCATGACAAAACATGAGGTCTCCGGTTACCGGCGGACTTGGCTCCGAGGTGTGGGTGTCACGCCAGGTTGCGCGATACGATGCCAATGCTCCTTCGGCGAAAGCCTCCCACGGTTGCTGGGAGAAAATCATGAGACGTGCGCCCAGGCGCGCGGCCTGTTCTACAGAATCAGGCGACATTCCCACTGCGTAGAAACGGTCGCGGAAGCCAGCCAGCGGGCGAGGGCGCAACTCCACTCGCTTTTGCGGGTAGTAAGGTCCGTCGCCTTCGATCCACCCGGTCTCCAACGCTTCGATAATCATACGCGCGCCTTCATCGAAGCGATCGCGTGACTCGTCCATATTCAAGCCGAAGGCGTCGTACTCTTTGCGAGCCAAGCCGCGCCCTAAGCCAAGGGCAGCACGCCCTCCGGACAAGTGATCAAGAAAAATCATTTTCTCGGCTACGCGAAGCGGATCGTTCCAGGGGACGATTACAGCTCCGGTGGCAAGCTTGATGCGCTCGGTCTTTCCGGCCACCCACGACAGAAATTGGATGTTGTCCGGGCACGCGGAATAGTCGGTGAAGTGATGTTCGGCGGGCCAGAACGTGTCGAAGCCGAGTTCCTCGGCTGCCAGGGCCAGTTCCATCTCGGTGCGCAGTACGTTGGCGTCATCGTCTAGGCCACGAAAGTTCTGAAAAATAGCAAGAAGTCCGACGTCCATGGATGCTCCGTAGTGGCCTGCGTATCGTGCGGTTCAGCTTTGCAGCGAACGCGGTAGAGGCCGGAACTAGCCGATGATCGCCACACGAGCGAATCGGCGGCGACGCAAGACCTTGCTAGGCGCCCCGGCTAAGGTCCGGTGCACAAACCCATGAGTGAAACAGATAAGAGGCCAGGAATACTTTCCGCTCCCGCACAACTTGCCGCTGCCCTTCGCAATGCGATTGAAATTGCGCGCATGGGCGGTGTCGGCGGAGATATCGCGAAGACCCCGAACACCACCGCAATCACCGCGCCGAACTACCGACTGCGGCGTTATACGCAGCAGAACCCGGGCCGTCGCAAACGTCCGCCGATCGTTCTTGTGCCGCCGTTGATGATCACTTCCGAGGTCTACGACATGGCCCCGGGCACGAGTGCCGTTGCCTACTTGTTGGAGCGAGGCCTTGACCCATGGGTTGTCGATTACGGTTCGCCCGCCGAGGAAGGTGGACTCGAGCGCACTCTGACCGATCACATTACTGCGATCTGCGATTCAGTAGAGCATGTTCGTGAGGTTACCGGTTCCGACGTTCATCTGGCCGGATATTCGCAAGGCGGGATTTTTGTCTATCTTGCGGCAGCGTGCATGCGCTCGCGTGGCATCGCGTCGGTGATTACTTTTGGTGCCCCCGTCAACGTTCATCGTGGTGTATTGCCAGGCGTTCCCGATGAGGTGGCAGTCCCTGCCCTGGAGGGTTTGGGACGTCTGATGTCCTACGGCTTTGGTAGCAGTTCGGTTCCGGCCTGGCTTTCGCGCAATACGTTCAAACTGCTGTCTCCAACCAAGGAGATTCGCAATCAGTTGGAATTCATCCTGCGGCTGCATGATCGCGAGGCGATGGCCAAGCGCGAAGGGCAGCGACGCTTTTTCGCCGACGAAGGTTTCGTTGCCTGGCCCGGTCCGGCGTTCGGCGAGTTCATCGAACAGATGATCATGGGCAACCGATTGTTCACAGGTGGTTTCGTGATCGAAGGGCGTACCGTCACGATGGCCGACATCACATCGCCGATGCTGGTTTGTTTGGGAACCAAAGACGACATCGCGCGGCCAAGCGTGGTTCGCTCGGTTGTCGATGCGGCGCCGCGCGCCGAATTGTACGAAGCTGATATCGACGCGGGCCACATGGGATTAGTTGCCAGCAGCAAAGCGATGGCGACCACCTGGCCAACGGTTGCAGACTGGTGCTTTTGGCGTGAAGGGCGCGGAGAACGTCCCGCTATGGCCGTACCGATGGACGAAGCGATTGCCCGTGCCCGACAGGCGCGCGCCGCTCGTAAGGCCAAGAAGCGCGACGAAACCGGAAGCGACGGCGACCGTTCCGCGGGCGAAGTTGCGTCAACATCGGCGATGGGGATCGCGGTGGACCTTGGGCGCGAGATTGCCGGGCTTCTCAGCGACGTGCTTGGCGACGGCGCCGACCGCTTGCGCGCCGTGGGCGCCAGTGTCGCCCAACAGCTTCCGCGCGTAGCGCGTCTGCAGGGATTAGGCCCAGGGTCGCGCGTTGGCATTGCGCTCGCATTGGCTGAACAGGCAGAGAACGACCCCGAAGGAACGTTCTTCCTCTATGAAGGGCGCGCTTACTCATACGCCGACGCGAACCGCCGCGTCGATGCTGTAACGCGCGGGCTGCTCTCGATCGGTGTTCGCGTCGGCGACCACGTTGGTGTCGCGATGGGCACCCGTCCTTCCGCCCTCGCGTTAACCGCAGCCATCAATCGCCTCGGGGCAGTCGCCGTACTGCTGCGCCCCGACGGTGACATGGCGGCCGAGATACGAGCTGGTGATGTAGATCACATGATTGCCGATCCCGAGTTCGCCGGGCGTGCGGCTGAAGCATTCGGCGGAACGGTTTTCGCACTGGGTGGTGTCGGCGCGAGTAAGCGTCCGCTTCCAAAAACGGTGGTTGATCTAGAGAAAGTACAGCCCGACGAAGTGGTTGTGCCGGCATGGTACGAGGCCTCGCCGGGTACGTCTGAAGACGTTGCGTTCATTTTGTTCGCTGGTTCCCGTGATCACCTGCGCGCCAACCGCATCACGAACCGACGCTGGGCGCTGTCGGCCTACGGTACGGCCGGTGCCACGGCGATGTCATCGACCGATACTGTGTACTGTTGGACGCCGATTCATCATCCGACGGGAATTTTGGTTTCGATGAGCGGCGCGTTGGCAGGCGGTGCCCGTTTGGCCTTGGCCCAGGGCTTTGATGCGACGACCTTTTGGGACGAAGTGCGGCGTTACGGCGCAAGCATCGTCTTCTACTCCGGTGCGGTTTTGCATCAGCTTGTCGATGCACCGGTGAATCCCGTTGAACATCATCACCCGGTACGGTTGTTCGCCGGCTCTGGTATGCCGTTGCCAATCTGGCAGCGTGTGGTCGAGCGCTTCGGGCCCGTTGGTGTTCTTGAGTTCTACGCATCCACCGAAGGGAACGCGATTCTGGCCAACCTTTCGGGAGAAAAAGCCGGATCGGTGGGACGTCCGATCCCAGGTAGCACCGACGTCGCGCTAGCCGCGTACGATGTGAGCACTGGCGAATTCGACTACGACAGCGACGGTTTCGTGCGTAAGGCTACGCGTGGGACATCGGCTGCGCTGCTCGCCCGCGTGTCCCGCGAACACGGCGAAACAGAAGGGCGCCCGTTACGCAACGTGTTTGAACGGGGAGACGCGTGGCAGGACACCGGCGAAATTTTCCGAGAAGATGACGAAGGTGATCTGTGGCTCGTCTCTGCCCGCGACGAACTCATCAATACGAAAAAGGGAATGGTCGCGCCCGCCGACATCGAATCGGCCATGGGTATGATCCCTGAAATCAGTTTGGTCGCCGCCTATGGCCTCCCTGTCGGCAGCCACGAACTCCCGGTTGCGGCGATTACGCTGCGCAAAGGCGCAAAGCTCGACCCTGAAGAGTTAGGGCTGTCGATCCGCGAGAATTTGCCAGTGTCTGCGCGCCCAGTTGCCGTGCGAATCGTAAAAGCCCTTCCGATGACTGCGGGGTTTCGATTGCTCAAGCAGCCGTTGAAACGCGAAGGTTTCGTTGCCGCGGATCTACGCGGTGGCGCGTTGGTCCTTCAAGGCAAAGCGTACGTGAAAGCATCGGCCCCTCTTCTAGCGAAGCTAGGACTAGTCTCCGAGCCCCCCGGCAAAACTGTCGCCAAGGCGAAGAAGGCCAAACCAATCAAGAAAGCCTGAGCACGAGTTCGAACACGGGGTGTGTGCGGGTGGTTTTGTGCGCGAGACGAGGCGAGAACGGGCCTTTCTTCGCATCGTTGCGTCATTGATGTCGTGGAATCGCGCAAAGCGATGGCGGCCGATCGTGCGATCCTAGCGCAGTAAAAGCTTCCAATAGTGGGCGCCGACTGTTGGTAACTTCAAGCCGGCGCCGGGCGCCCGTACTTGCGCACACTCCGGAACGGATATTCTCAGACGCTGGAGGCAAAGAAGCAGGGTGCCTTCCGCGCGGAGTGGGGGAGTCGTTTGATGCCTGTAACGGGGAGGCCGCGATGAAGGGGAGAGTCGGATGAATTGCCAATGGAAACTTTCGGGTGGTCTTGTGGTGGACGGAACGGGGGCGTCGGCGTACCGCGCTGATGTTGCGGTGGGCGACTTGGCGGATGTCGAAGCCGAGCATATCATCGACTGCAGCGACCGGGTCGTGACTCCGGGCTTCATCGACATTCACTCGCACTCGGATTTCTTGATGCCGGGTACAGATGCGAGCGCACTGGTGGAGCCCTTCCTGCGCCAGGGGATGTCCACCCTGGTCGGCGGTAATTGCGGTTTCAGTCCGGCGCCGCTCACGGAAAAAAATCACAGTGTCACGCGGGAAAGCAGCCGGCTCATCATCGACGATGAGATTGACCTGCGTTGGGAAACGATGGACGGCTTTCTGTCGGCGCTCGATGAAGGCGGAGTGCCGCTGAACGTCGCCGAGTTGGTGGGACACGAGGCGGTGCGGGCCGCGGTGATGGGACACCTCGATTCCTCGGTGCCCGACGAGCAGCAGCTCGACTCGATGGAGCGGCTGGTACGAGAGGCACTGGATGCCGGCGTTGGCGTTTCCACTGGCCTTGGCTATCCGCCTGCGATCTCCGCCGAGCACGACGAACTCGCGCGCGTAGCCGGTTGGGCGGCCGCCGCCGGCCTCGATGTGGCCTTTGATGCCTTTCCCTACACAGCGGGCAACACCACTGCGAGCGTGCTTTTCCCGCCCGAAATGCTGCCCCATCTGGAAACGATCCTTGAACCCCCCGAGCAGCTAGAGGGCTTGAAGACACTCGGCGCTCAGCTCTTCGCGCAGAACGGCTTCTATCTGGAGGACATTCAAATCATGCGCGCCAACGCGACGCGCTTCGATGAGCTC